>SKIZ01000090.1 GCA_007116135.1 Burkholderiaceae bacterium | reverse complement strand
CTGTGCTGGCAGGACAACTTTTGGACACCCGCTACGGCTGATCCCCGTTGCGTCGAGCAAGTGGCTACCGCTGCTCCTGTGTCGGATAAAGTCGTTTTTAACGCCGACACATTCTTTGATTTCGATCGCTTTAACCTCAAGCCTGAGGGCCGTCAGCTGCTTGACCAAGTTGCTCAGCAGATCCAGACCATCAATCTCGAAACCGTGATTGCTGTGGGTTACACCGACTCGATCGGCTCAGACGCTTACAACCTCGGTTTGTCCGAGCGTCGTGCCAACGCAGTCAAAACCTACTTGGTCTCCAAGGGCGTTCCAGCTGACCGTATCTACACGGAAGGCAAGGGCAAGGCTGATCCGATCGCTTCGAACGCAACCTCCGAAGGTCGCGCTAAGAACCGTCGCGTTGAAATCGAAATCGTTGGTAGCCGCAAGTAATCTAATTACTCGCTACTACTAGCTTTACTCGATTTAAAAAAGACCTCCTTAGGGAGGTCTTTTTTTTTAGATATCCGTTGCAGTCGTCATCGGCCTGACGCGGTCTTTCGCCAAATCCAAAGGCCGCTTTGCCCCTAGCCCATAAGGCTTGTCTGCGTCAGTTCACCTGCGATCTGCGACAATATGATGATTGCATTCTAGATTGGTGAGTCAGAGATGAACAAAGCCGACATCAATGTCGATCCCGCCGAAATCGAAAAGTTCAGCGCTTTGGCTGCCCGCTGGTGGGACCCCAACAGCGAGTTCAAGCCCCTGCACGCCATCAATCCACTGCGTTTGACATGGATTAAGCAGCAAATCGCCCCCGAATCGGCCGATGTAGCGCTTGCCAACAAAACAGTACTCGACGTCGGTTGCGGCGGCGGCATCCTGACTGAAGCCATGGCCACAAGCGGCGCCCAAGTCACTGGCATTGACCTGGCCGAAAAGTCGCTGACTGTGGCCAAGTTGCACTGTCTGGAGTCTGGTGTACCGGTGCGCTATGAACAAATCAGTGCCGAGCAACTGGCTGAGCGCCAGCCAGAGAGCTTTGATGTGGTCACCTGCATGGAGATGCTTGAGCACGTCCCGGACCCGGCCTCTGTGGTGGCCGCCTGCGCGCGCTTGGCCAAGCCCGGTGGCTGGCTCTTTTTTTCGACGATCAACCGCAACCCCAAATCGTTTCTTTTTGCCATCGTCGGTGCTGAGTATGTGCTGCGATTGCTGCCTCGTGGCACGCACAGCTGGCAGGCCTTTATCAAGCCCAGCGAGCTAGCCGATGCCTGTCGCGATGCCGGCCTGACCTTGCATACGGTCATTGGCATGACCTACAACCCGTTTACCGAGGTCTACAAACTCGGGCGCGACACTGACGTCAATTACCTGATGGCTGCGCGCAAGCCCGCTTGAAGAGGCTTTTTAAGGCGTTGCGGTAATTACTCATGAAAATTTAATGTTTGATCTACAAAATGGTTTTTATTTCACGCTATAATCGTTGTCGTTTTGGCAACTATTAAATAGATTCACCATGAAATCAACTTTATTGAGTCACAAGGGCTATCACGGATCGATCGAGCCCTCAGTTACCGACGGCATGCTCAAAGGACACATCCTGTTCATCGAGACGCCGATTCACTACAACGCACCGACCATCCCCGAGCTGCATCAAGCCTTCGTGCAAGCCGTCGACCAGTATCTGGCGCACTGTGCCCAAAACGGTCAATTGCCGCAACGC
Source organism: Burkholderiaceae bacterium (assembly GCA_007116135.1). Taxonomy (GTDB): domain Bacteria; phylum Pseudomonadota; class Gammaproteobacteria; order Burkholderiales; family Burkholderiaceae_B; genus Algicoccus. The sequence continues at coordinate 1,474 of SKIZ01000090.1, read as the reverse complement.
CCCTTTAAGGGTCAGTTCAACGTCCGGATTGCGCCTAGGTTGCACCAAAGTGCGGTGCTGCGCGCCGAAGCCGAGGGCACTTCATTGAACAATGTTGTGGTCCGTGCGCTGCAAACCTATCTACAGGGCGAAGCCAGCGCAAACTTCGGGGCCGCTGCAACCGCCTAGCGCGCCACCGAGGGCGCAAGCCCCTTACAATCGGGTCTATCCATTGACCGATGTAAGGGGCTTTTTTTATGACGCGGCTGGTTCTGTTTGACTTTGACGGCACCTTTGCCGATACCGCACCCGACATGGCCGCCGCAGCAAACCGGCAACGCCAAAAGCTTGGCCTAGCGCCCTTGCCCACTGATGAGCTGCGCCCGTTTGTCTCCATGGGCGCGCGCGGCATGGTCAAAGCCTCGCTCGGGCTTGAGCCCGATCATGCCGACTACGAAGCGCAACGAGTGGCGTTTCTGGCCGACTATGAGAACAACAGCACGGTTGACACCCGACTTTTTGCCGGCATCGATGAGTTACTCAACGAGATCCGTCAGGCTGGTATGCGCTGGGGCATTGTGACCAATAAACACACGCGCTATGCCGAACCGATTGTCGCCTGGCTCAATCTGCCTGACTGCGCCACGCTCGTGTGCGGTGACACCACGCAGTACGCCAAGCCCCACCCGATGCCATTGCAGCACGCCGCAAAAGAAGCCGGCTTTGATACGGCTGACTGCATTTACGTCGGCGACGACTTGCGTGACATTGTCGCGGCACGCGCAGCCGGCATGCCATCGATTGCAGCGGCCTATGGCTACTGCGGCGTGGAACATCCGCCGCATCTGTGGGGAGCTGACGCATTGGTCGAAGACCCAAGCGAGCTGTGGCAGGCCATCAACGAGCTCGTCGTCAGAGGCTGACCGCGCCTACTTCAGCGATCTGTGTGTAGTGCCATGAGTTGTGCCAGGCGCCCGGCCACAAGCGCTGCAATCACGGCCTTGATCAGATCGCCTGGCATAAAGACGACCATGGCCAGCATCGCATCAGTGAGCTTTAAACCTGTCACAGCGGCAAGCCAGGGCACACCAAAGAGGTAGACAGTCAACGCCCCGCCCAAGACTGCGGCCGTTAAATTCCCGAAAAATGTCTGCATGCCAGTGCGCGCACCAATGGCCGTTTGCGCCCCACGCCGTGCCATCGCCCCGGTAACCCAGGCGCCGGCCAAAAAGCCCACTAAAAACCCGCCCGTCGGTCCGGCAAACACCGCCAGCCCACCACGCCCACCGGGCAGCACGGGAAAGCCCACCAGTGCCAAAGCCAGATAGAGCGCGATCGCCAAAAACGCAAGCCTAGGCCCAAGCACGAGCCCTGCCAACATGACACCGAGCGTTTGCAACGTCACAGGCACCGGCACCAACGGCACCGGGATTGGAGGAATAATCGCAAACACCACCGTCAAAGCAGCAAATAACGCCACAAAGGTAATGTCTCG
>SKIZ01000033.1 GCA_007116135.1 Burkholderiaceae bacterium | reverse complement strand
GCTTGTGACAACCCGCAGAGCACATCGTATTCAGCGCCTTCGACGTCTATTTTGATGAAAGCAGGCACCCCGTATTGGGCAATCAAGTCGTCAAGCGTGCGCGCCTGAACCTTGACCGATCGATCCCAGGTCTGGCCTTGCCAGCCCACCGCACCGCTGGTGGCGGCTTTGACAAAACCATCTGAAACAGTCGACACAGTGGGGTTGCGCGAGTTGATATGCAGGGTCTTGGGGCCGGCAGTGTTCGACAGCACACACGACAGCACGGTGACATCGCGGTATGGCGCGTTGGCGGCCCGCAAGAAAGCGGCGAACATGGCTTGTGGCTCGATACTGACCACGCGCGCGCCGAGCTTGCGCAGGCACGCGGTTCGGTCACCGGCGTGCGCACCGACGTCAAACGCCAAGTCGCCAGCCTTGACGAATGGTTCATAGAGTTGTTTGAGCGACGCTTGATGCTTCGGTCTGAACCGATAGATGATCAGCGAACGGATCAGAGCGATCAAATCACGCAACACGGTGTGGCGGCCCCTTTGGTTAATGTTGGTTGATTTTTGGCTTTCGGGTTCATGGGTTTATGTCGATGCCGCCAGTCGCGCACGCGGGCGCAGCCACCAAAGCGCCGGCAGCGTCGAGGCTGTGGCGATTAGCCCGTAGGCCAGACTGGCTGCAACGGCGGCGTCACTGGCGACCATCGCCAATGGCCAAAGCAAGGCGGCGGCAGCTTCACGCACACCCCAACCAGCCACGGAGACTGGCAGCGTCATCACCATTAAGGTGGCCGGCAGCACGACAAGGGCGTTCGCCGCTGGCAGGCTGACACCGACAGCCCGTGCACAGGCATAAAACGCGAGCAAACTGCACGCCAGAATGGTGATGGTGAGCACGAGTTGTTGCACGCGCACCGCTGGATCGAACCAGGCGCTTTTCATGTGCGAGCCAAAGCGCTTGAGCCACTTCGGTTTGGGGCCGTGTGCCAGCAGCCAGATGGCACAAGCGATGCCAATCAGTGAGATTAACCAAATCCCCGGGTGAGTCGTTGCTGTTGAGCGCAGCAGCCACAACAAGGCAAGTGTCAAGGTCGCGATGATGGCTATTTGCCCAAGCAAACGCTCAAGCACGACAGCAGACGCTGAAGTAGCCAGACCGGCGGCCTGACGATGGTGCCAGGCACGCCCTGCATCGCCGAGCATGCCACCGGGCAGGGTCAGGTTGCACAGCATCGAGACGTAGTACTGGCCGATGGCTTGTTGATTCGATAGTGGCAAACCCAACTGAGTGCAGGTCAAACGCCAGCGCAGCGCGCTAGCGATGGTCTGAATGGTGAGCAAGATCAACGCCAAGATGAGCCATCCCGGGTTGGCCGCTTGCAGCCTGGCTAACGCTTGGCGCCCGTCAAACCAGTGCCAAACCGCCCACAGCAGCACAACGGAGACGGTGAAGTAGATCGCGCGTCTGAGCGCCAAGGAGATGGCCTGGTTGCTCATGGCAGTGGGTCGCTAAAGGCATCAACAAACCGCTGGCGAAACTCATTCATGCGCCATGGTGCTAGCGTTGGGCTAGGTACCAAGCCAGGTGTGAACTGCCAAGTGTTGATCTCGGCAATGAGCTCTGGGGGCCCCACCACGTGGATGGCGACATCAAAGCCATCGACACCGGAGATAAAGCGTGCCGGTTCATGGTCGCCCAGCACAATTACCAGCTGGTTACGATCGGCATGGCGCGCAATGTAATCAAACACCGTCTCTAAGCTGTAGTCCACCGCTAGGCGAAACTGCTCGCGCACCCGGTTAGCATCAGCCCACACGACTTGAGGCGAGTCGCCGCTTTGCGCAAATTCATTAAAGACCGTGCCATCGCCCAACGCATCCCAGTCCAGCAAATCGGGCACTGGCACAAAGGGTGCGTGGCTTGAACTGAGCGCGGCTTGTACGAAGAGGTCGGTGCTTGCTTGGTCGCGCTCAAGCCGATCGAGCGCAGCCAGTGCAAACTGATCTGGCACTAGAATCCAGTTAAATGCGTCACCCTTGTATCCCAAGTCGCCCGATTGGTAGATCACATCAAACCCAAAGTACTCGCCATCGGGCCAGACCATGCGCAGCGCTGGCATGAGCGCCACGGCCCTAAAGCCAGCGGCCCTTGCGTCATGAAAGAGCGTTGAGCGGCCACTGCGTAGCATCGCCCGGTAGCGCCCCTGGTCGCTAACCCACAAGCCACTGGCCACAGAGCTGTGCGCAAGCCAGCTTTGGCCTCCGACTGTGGGTGCGGTCAGCCAGCCTGAGCGCATCGCCAGGCCCTTTTGTTCGAGTCGACTTTGGGCGGTTTTGAGCGTTTGGACGTGGGTGTCGATGTAGAGCGGGTTCTCAAAGCTCGAGCGCCCATAGCTTTCGATAAAAAGGATCAGAACATCATGGCCTTTGAGTCTGGCCAAAAGTCCGGGTCCTTGGTCGGTGACGTCTTGGGCTGCGATTTGCCTGAATTCACGCAGGCCTTGCATCGTGTTGACCGAGTCGGTGACGTAGCGCACCGCCGTGCGTGCAGTGAAGGTGTCACCGGGCAGCTTGCTTGCGAGCTGCCAGCGACCGGTCATGTGACCGTAATCAGCTGTGGCTAACAAGCCCACCCCAAAAACCGCCACCCAGGCCAATCGACTGATGCCTCGTCCTGGTTCAAGCGCCAACCACAATCCGGTGGTGTGCCAAAGGAGCCAGGCGAGCATCCCCAGGCCGAGCAGCGCTGCAGCCACGCCGGCTAGCGCAAGCGGCTTGCCGATGGTTGCCGCAAGCGTGAGCCACCCCGCCCACACCAGATTCCAGTCGGTCACGGGATTGAAATTCAAATCCAGCGCCAGCCGCATGAGGAGGTCAGCGGTTTTTAGCGAGGCCACCGTGATGAGCACCACCACCAGCGCCGCACGAAAGACTTGACTGATAAATGCACGTGCAGGCAGCAGCACCAAGATCAGTAAAATCAGCGGCAGCTCCAGTGGCACCATGGTCAGTGCGGCCCAGTTCACTGCATGCGGGTGGTTCGGTGAGATCAGCAGCAAATACAGCAGGACTGCGCCCAAGAGCAGACCCCAGCGGTTTGGTATGGCTGATGCGCTCATTGTTGCAACAACCAGCGCGTGTCGCGTGTAAAGGACCAGCCAAGCATCACCAATGCCACAGCGGCCAAGATGTTTGCCCAGAG
>SKIZ01000177.1 GCA_007116135.1 Burkholderiaceae bacterium | reverse complement strand
TCATTAGCCGAGAACAGCAAACATGCCGGTGCGATCAAAACAGCGGTGCAAGTCGCCGCATGTACGGTTGGCACGCTCATGTTTTTTGAATTGTTTTGGCGACATAGCGTCGGCGTGTCAGAAGTGCATCTGATATTTGGTGCGACATTGCTGCTCTTATTCGGGCTTGGACCGACCGCGGTGGGTCTGTCGCTTGGGTTATTGGCACAGGGCTTGTTTTTTGAGCCAAGCGACTTGGCGCAATATGGCATGAACGTCACCACGTTGCTTGTGCCGTTGTTTGTGGTCCATGCCTACATCAACAAGACCATCCCGCAAAACACGACCTTCGTGCAGTTGCGCTACCCCGAGTTGCTCAAGATTTCGGCGATATACCAAGGTGGGATCATCGCCTGGGTCGCATTCTGGGTGGTTTGGGGCCAAGGTGTGACAGCAAGCTCGATGTCGGGCATCGCGTCATTCGCTAGCCTCTACGCGGGTGTGATTCTGGTTGAAGCGGCTGTGAGTCTGGCTTTGCTCTATGTCTTTAAGCGTTACGCCCACTCGAGCACCTACACGTGGTTTACGCCACGGCTAGGTGGCTCGCACTAGTCGGTAATCTGCACTGAGCCGCCCGAGTCGGGGCGGCTCAGTGTCAAGCGCCAACGGGCTTGATGCCCGACACTAACCATGCCAACAGATCTTTGACCGGTCGGATCTCCTGGCCAAATGGCAAGACCCCTTTGCCACGAAAGAACAGACCCTTTTGCGCGTCACCATCAAGCGCATGGCCAAGCTGCTGGTCAATGCAAAACTGCCCCATCTCTGACTTGCCGTCGCGCAAACCGCAGTGCGCCAGGCAGTCAAATGCCATATGGCAGCGCTCTTTGGCGTGCGCCCGTTGTTTTAAGATGGGCTCAATCCGGATGTACTTTTGTAGCCATGGTGTTTTCACGGCACGCGCAGGCAGGCCAGCGACGCTGACGAACTCAACGACATCCTCAGGCGTGGCGTGAGCGAGCACCTGTTTGAAGCCATCGTGTGCGTCGCATTCTTGCGTGACTGCAAACGCAGTGCCTAGTTGAACCGCACTAGCGCCAAGCGCCTGTAGGCGTTTGATGTCAGTTAAGCTACTGATGCCACCGGCGGCAATCAGTGGAATTTGTCCTTCGAGCCCCATCTGGCGAAATGACTCGATAATCCGCGGGATGGCAATGTCGAACTCAAACCGTTCCGATTGCAAATCATCGACCTTGGCAGCCCCAAGGTGACCACCGGCTAAGCGCGGGTGTTCAAGCACGATGGCACTGGGCAGGCGGCCCTTTTTTAGCCATTTTTTTACGATCAGCTGCACACCGCGCGCATCAGAAAGGATAGGAATAAGGGCAGCCTTTGGAAAGTCCTGCGCCAGATCAGGCAGATCGAGCGGCAGACCCGCACCCACCACAATCGCATCGGCGCCACTCTCTAGGGCTTGTCTGACGTAAAGATCATAGGCGCTAAGCGCTTTCATCACATTGACCGCGATGAACCCATTGCCTTGGGAAATGGCACGCGCTTTGGTGATTTCTCGATCCAGAGCCACGAGGTTAGCGGCATCGATGCGTGCGCGTGCATCGGACTCCTTTTCCAGATCACGCGTCTGTTGCCATAAGTCAGGGTGCAGGCGGCGAAGATCGACCGAGGAAATCGTACCCATCGCACCGAACCGAGCGGTGGTGCCAGCTAAGCGGCTAGCAGACACGCCCACGCCCATCCCACCTTGGACGATGGGCAAGAGCGATTTACCAGCGATGGTCAGCGATTTCAGGCCACTGCGTTTGGCCAGTGCACCCAAGCTGTCGAGCACATTGAAACTGATGTTTAAAAACCCGGGCATGGCCGTCGGTTTAGCAGACATAGTTGCTTTGCTTCCTTTGTATCAATGCAGGTCACTTAACTTGGTTTCATTAGACCGTGCTTTAAAGCCCGCGCCTATTGAATCGCTTGCGATAGATCAAGGAGGATCCAAACTTATCCTGATTGACCATCTATTGGCGGTTTGCCGCACCAGCACACGCCGATCGCGCTTCAGATAACGGCTGCCTGGCTCGCAGTCGCTGGTGCTTTCAGTGCAATCGGGTTATCTTGATGCTTTGGTCTTTCGGGTTTTATTCAGGTATGAAGTCAGTTGGCTTGTTTTTAGGTGCTTTGGTTGCAGTGGGGCTGGCGGGTTGTGCAAGCCAAAACAGTGGTTGGCTGGATTCGCCACTCAAAGACACCCAGTGGCAACTGGTGACCGTTGAGGCAACCCAGGGCGATGTGGGGCGTGAGTTTGTTGGCAATTCCGTTGATATCCAGATGGATTTGCAAGCCAGCGGCAGGGCGCAGTTCGTGCTCGGGTGTGACCAAGGGTCTACGCGTTGGAATGCCGAGTACGAGCGTGTGATAAGCCAAGGTGACATCCGTTTTTACGGTATGCAAGTCGCGGCATCCTCGTGCGAGCCCGATGTCACCGTGCAGCGTTTCTTGCGGGACTTTGACTTTATGCAGGGCTATGTCCTCATACAAAACCACCTGTACTTAAACACCCAGGCCAATGAGATGATCTACGGCTGGCGGCGTATCGACGCGCCTTAGGGGCAGCAAAGCTAGAGCTGCTGCGACGCAACAAAAGCGCTTTGTGGCGATGCTTGGTTAAGATGATCTTGAGCCTTACACTAGGGTTATTCTTTAACTCTGCCAGCCTCTGTCATGAACAATCCCGGTCAAAGCAACCAATTTGAAGGCGTCACGCTGCTTGATAAGTACGTTTTGCAATCAGGCGTGGCCTTTATGTCTGGCATGCAAGCGCTCGTACGTCTGCCCTTGACAGTACACGCGCGCGGCGTAAAAGCGGGGTTAAAGCTTGGCGGTTACATCTCGGGCTATCGAGGCTCGCCACTAGGCACCTACGACATGGCGCTACAGGCGGCGGCACCAAATTTGCAGGCATGCGACATCAAGTTTGATCCCGGCGTCAATGAGGAGCTTGCAGCCACGGCGGTGTGGGGCTCGCAGCAGCTGCATCTGCTTGGGCCGTCTGAGTTTGATGGTGTCTTTGGCCTTTGGTATGGCAAAGCGCCTGGCGTAGACCGCAGCATCGATGTGTTTCGTCACGGCAATAACGCAGGCTCAAGCCCGCATGGCGGGGTGGTTGCGATCGCTGGCGATGACCCCAACGCAGTTTCAAGCACGGTGACAGGCTGCTCGGACTACAACTTTGTCTCAGCCGGTATGCCGCTTGTGTATCCGGCAAGCGTTCAAGAGATGCTCGACTACGGGGTCATGGGCATCGAGTTGTCTCGCTACAGCGGTTGTTGGGTTGGCATGAAGGTGGTGACTGACATCGGCGAGAGCTCGGCCATTATTGATGTCGATATCAACCGGGTGCAAATTGATTGGCCACAGTCAGATGCTGCGCATCCCAATGTTCATATCCGTTGGCCAGATAACCGTGTCGAACAAGAAGAGCGTCTCTACAACGTCAAGCTCGAACGGGCCAAGGCGTTTGCCGCCTTCAGTGGCGTCAATGTGCTCAGTGGTGCCAAATCAGGCCAAGCCAAGATCGGCATCATCAGTGCCGGCAAGCCCTGGGGTGACTTGCAACAAGCCTTGGCTGATCTCGGTCTAGACGAGCAGACGCTCAGTGCGAAGGGTGTGCGGCTTTTAAAGCTCGGAATGATTTATCCGCTATCGGAGCAGCAAATTCAGATGTTCGCAAGCGATCTAGACACCGTCTTGGTGGTCGAGGAGAAGCGCGCCTTTATCGAAGATCAGGTCAAGTCGATTCTGTTTGCTGCGCCCAAGCAGCCCAAAATACTTGGTAAACGCGACGCCCAAGGTCGTGCGTTGCTGCCGACGCACGGCGAGTTAAGCCCAGCACTGCTGGCATCGGCCATCGGTCAGGTGTTTGGCGATCTGGTGGCCACGGCGCAAGCGCAAAAGCGTCTTGATGTGATTCAGGCCAAGCTGTGTGCGCTGGCCAAGCGTGATGCGATTGCAGTGAGGACGCCTTACTTTTGTTCGGGCTGTCCACACAACACCTCGACCAAAGTGCCTGACGGCAGTTTGGCGCTCGGTGGCATTGGCTGTCACTGGCTCGCGCTCTTTATGGATCGGGCGACAGAGACCTTTACCCAGATGGGCGGCGAGGGCGTGCCGTGGTTAGGCGCCAAGACCTTTAGCTCGCGCGATCATGTGTTTGCCAACCTTGGCGATGGCACCTACCATCACTCTGGTGTGCTGGCTATCCGGGCGGCGGTCTACGCCGGCGCCAACATCACCTACAAGCTGCTCTATAACGATGCGGTGGCGATGACCGGTGGTCAGTTAATTTCTGAAACCTTCTCGCCCCAACAGATCGCAGCCCAAGTGTTGGCTGAAGGCGTGCGCGAAGTGGTGGTGGTGACTGACGAGCCCGATAAATACAAGGCTGTCAGTAGCGCCAACGGGGGCTTTGCAGCCGGGGTGACGATTCACCACCGTGATGCGCTAGACGCCGTACAGCGCCGACTGCGCCAGACATCGGGTGTCACGGTGTTGTTGTACGACCAGACCTGTGCGGCAGAGAAGCGCCGGCGGCGCAAACGCGGCAAAATGGCCGATCCAGACGTTCGTGCCGTCATCAACGAGCTTGTCTGTGAGGGCTGTGGTGATTGTTCGGATCAGTCAAACTGTATTTCGGTTGAGCCACTAGAGACGGTATGGGGGCGCAAGCGCCAGATCAATCAGTCAGCCTGCAACAAGGATCTGCGTTGTGTCGATGGTTTCTGCCCAAGCTTTGTGACACTGACTGGCGCGCAACCAAAAAAGAGTGCTGCTGCCAAGGTTCAGCCACAGCGTCAGGTCATTAAGCTAGCTGACCCGGTGTGTCCTGAACTAGAGCGCGCCCATGAAACGGTGATTACTGGCATTGGTGGCACCGGTGTGATTACGATTGGCGCGATTGTGGCTATGGCCGCTAGGCTCGAGGGCAAGCGTGCGACTTGCCTGGATCAGACCGGCATCTCGCAAAAGAACGGCGCGGTTTTGTCGCATGTTCGCATTGGTCCGGATGCCGATGGCCTTTTTGCGCCCAGGGTATCTGTGGCCAATGCTGATTTGGTGTTGGGGTGTGACATGATGGTGGCCGCCAGCGCGCCAGCGGTTGCGACCATGTCGCCCGAGCGCACTCGGGTGGTGTTGAATACGCATCTAGCGCCGCACGCCGATTTTGTGTTGCATCCAGTCACTGCCGAGTTTGGGCAGGAGTCACTCAAAAAAGCCATCACCGATGCCGCTAGCGAGCAGTCAGTCTCGATGTTGCCAGCGACGCGCTTGGCCACAGCGGTGTTTGGCGATGCGATTGCCAGCAACATGATCGTGCTTGGATTCGCGCTGCAAAAGGGCTGGATTCCGGTGTCAATTAAAGCCGTTCAACGCGCCATCGAACTCAATGGCGTGGCGATCAAGGCAAACCTCGCTGCGCTTGAGCTTGGGCGCGAGGCCGCAGAAAACCTCGAGCAGGTGATCAAAGAGGTCACGCCCGCACAAACCGTCAAGATGATCTCCAGACCCAAAGAGACGCTTGCCGAAATGATTGAGCAAGGAGCAGCTGAGCTCACCGCCCATCAAAACAAAGCCTACGCCGCAACCTACCAAGCGTTGATGGCGCGTGTGCAAAAGGCCGAGCAGGCGTTGAACCTAGATTCAGAGCGCTTGAGCAAAACGGTGGCACAACAAGCGTTTCGGCTCATGGCGTACAAGGATGAGTACGAAGTCGCCAGGCTCTATACCGATGGCCGATTTGTCGAGAAACTTAAGTCCCAGTTTGAAGGTGATGCCAAGCTGACATTTCATCTGGCGCCACCGCTGTTAGCAAAACGGGACCCGGTCACAGGACATCTTAAGAAAAAGCCCTACGGCACTTGGGTCCTTACGGCCTTCAAGCTCTTGAGCAAACTGAAGTCAATACGTGGCACGGCGTTTGATCCATTTGGCTACAACCCCGAGCGCAAGATGGAGCGCACGCTCGCCAAAGCCTACCGAGACATGATGGATGTCGTCATCGCCAACCTCACCGCTGAGAACTTGCCTTGGGCCATCGAGGTCGCAGGGGTGTTTGGCAAGCTACGCGGATTCGGACATATCAAAGAGCGCAACCTCGAGCTCGTGATCGGTGAGTTGCAACGATTGGCCCAAGACAGCGTCATTGCCGACACCGTTGAGGAGCTCACAAAGGAACTCGCGCAGCAACTGGCGCAATTCTCGGTGGCTGAGCTCAAGCGTGATTTGCAGCGGCAGCAGGCTTAGGGCGCCATGGCGCTAGTCAGCAAACGCCAGACGATCAATCAAACCTCAAGGCCAGCCGCTGTTGTTCCCGATTAACCCGCTTGACTGGTTTTAGGGCTCGTTTGAGAGGTATCGCAGTATGCTTTGGCTCTTAATCAGCATTTAAGGCGATTTATCATCGCTCGCTTCTAATGAGTCATCGGTATTTTAGTGCACTGCTCGTTTTATTCGGCGCGTGGGTGATGACCCATAGCGCTTGGGCTCAAATAACGCACATTGGTGTGTATGAGGACCAAAGCGCCAAGATGGTCCTCGACGAGGTGACCGATCAACCCTTTGAAACCATGGGGTTGACACTTGCGCGTGGCTATAGCCAGTCGGCGTTTTGGCTCAAGCTCACAGTCGCGCCTGACTCGCAGGCCCGGTTTTTGCGTATCAGACCGCCATATTTGGACGATGTCACGCTATACCGACCAGATTCTGATGACCCCGGCGCTTGGATTGTCGTTCGTAATGGTGACCGTGTGCCCATGGCGCAGCGCCGAGTCTGGGGTGTGTCGCTTGCATTTGCGCTGCCTGCGGCACAGCAAGAGCAAACGATCTATCTGCGCATGCAAACCCAAAGTTCAAGCTTGATGAATGTGGATCTGCTGACGATGCAGACGTTTCAGCAGTCCGAGTTTCACACGATGTTGCTGCAATTGCTATCTGTGGCCGTTATGCTTGGGATCTTGCTTTGGGCTGCACTGGACTATGGCGTCAATCGTCAGCCAATTGTCGGCTTATTTTTGCTCGTCCAGTTGGCTCAAATCAGTTACGTGTTGGCCATTGGTGGTTATCTGCCATTGATCTTTACCTCTGCCGAGACGGCCGATCAAATGACCTCCCTTGTGGTGGTGGTAACGGTGACCCTGACGCTGTTGTTTCACAGAATGCTGGCCGCGCAGTTCAATCCCAGCGCCTTGGCGCTACATACACTCAGTGCGATGATTGTGCTCGGTACGGTCTCGCTGATGGCTGTGTTGGTTGGACAGTTGCAGTTCGGTTTGCCAGTCACAAGCCTGTTAGTGCTTGCGTTGATGCCTACGTTGCTGTGGTTGGCGTTTAGCGCCAAGCGCAATGAGTTGCCAGGCCTTGCGACCCTGCGGGTGGCTTATGTCGCACTGACGTTTGTCTTGTTTTTTGTGATGGCACCTATTTTTGGGATCTGGGTCAGTTTTGATGTTTACATCTGGGCAACGAGTACACAAGGCCTCTTGACTGGCCTGATCATGGCAGCCTTTCTGTTTAAACGGTCCTTGGCGTTGCAGCGCGAGTCGATCGAAGACCGCCTGCAGGTTGCTCGCGTGCAAGAGAAACTGTTCTCCGAGCGCCAGCTCGCCGATGATCAACGACAGTTTCTCGACATGTTGGCTCACGAGCTAAAAACACCACTTGGGGTCATTCAACTGACACTGGATTCGGTTACTTTGGATTGGATGCAGCAAAAACGGTTGCATCGATCGCTAAGTACGATGTCGGCTGTTATTGATCGCTGTCGCTTATCCTTGCGCCTTGACGAGGGCCGGCTGGAGCCCGTTTTAGAGCAGTTCAACATTGGCCAGACAGTACAAGACTTGGTATTGACGTGCCAAGAGCCGCAGCGTGTTCATTTGGCACTAGATTACGCACCCCTAGTTCGCACTGATCGAGAACTGTTTTTGGTGATCTTGCATAACCTGTTGGATAACGCGCTGAAATATTCGCTGCAAGGCACTGAAATTCGTATTAAAACGCAGGCTCACCGGCTCGCCGACGTTGCAGGACTCTGTGTGACCTTTGACAATGAGATCGCGCGTGAACCAGCCCCAGACCCAGAGACCTTGTTTGTGAAATACTTTCGGGGCACTAACGCATCTGGTCAAACCGGATCGGGTCTGGGTTTGCATCTAAGCCGCCGGTTAGCAGGAATCATCAAAGGCCACCTCTGGGCCGAGATCACCCCCAACAGCATCAAATTAAGCCTATGGATACCAAACTAGATATTGCGGTGGTTGAGGATCATGACGACTTGCGTGGCGCCATGGCCGATGCGCTTTCGAGTCAAGGCCACAACGTCACGGCAGTCGTTGACGCCGAGAGCTTCTTTGAGCTAGCCGGCAAAACATCATTGGACTTGGTGATCGTGGACTTGAATTTGCCGGGTGAAGATGGACTTTCGTTGACCAAGCGTCTGCGTCAAGTGCATTCAACGCTCGGTATCATTATTGTGTCCGCGCGCGGCCTGGTGCAGGAAAAAACCAAAGGATATGAAAGTGGTGCAGACATTTACCTGACCAAACCGGTGGCGTTGCAAGAGTTGGTCGCTGCAGTGGGCTCATTGGCTCATCGCGTCAAGGCTGCCGATGTGACTGTGACGGGATGCTTGCGATTTGCGCAGCTTGAGCTCGTCGGTCCGGCTGGCAAGACTGTTGCATTGCCATGGCATGAGGCGGTATTGCTGCGCACGCTGATGTTGGCCAAGGATCGTCAAGTCGAGTATTGGCAGCTCATCCAAGCAATGGGTAAGAATGTCGATGTCTATACCAAATCAGCGCTTGAGTTGGTGGTCGTTCGACTGAGAAAGCGCATGACTGGCGTCGGATTCGAAACGGCCGTGATCACAGCGGTTCGAAACAAAGGTTATCGGTTGCTCGCCGGCATTGATCTGACATGACTGCCAAACTTTTGTAGTGGTGTGTCGATCAGGTCGTTTGATGCTGGCGCGGTGGGCACAAAAAAACCCGACCGGCTTTGCGCTCGGTCGGGTTTGTCGGTCAAAGCTCTAGGACTTAGGCTTGCAGATCGTAGCGATCAGCGTTCATCACCTTGGTCCATGCTGCGACAAAGTCACGCACAAACTTCTCTTTGTTGTCATCCTGGGCATAGAGCTCAGCATAAGCACGCAGAACCGAGTTCGATCCAAACACCAGATCCACCCGAGTCGCTGTGAATTTGGTTTTGCCCGAAGTGCGCTCGACGATGTCGTAGCTGTTTTTGCCGGTAGGCTTCCAGCTATTGGACATGTCGGTCAGGTTGACAAAGAAGTCGTTGGACAAGGCACCGACGCGGTCGGTGAATACACCGTGCTTGGAGCCACCGAAGTTGGCACCGAGTACACGCATGCCGCCGACCAACACGGTCATTTCCTTGGCCGACAGACCCATGAGCTGTGCGCGATCGAGCATCATCTCTTCGGGCTGGACCACGTAGTCCTTCTTTAACCAGTTGCGGAAAGCATCGTGCAACGGCTCGAGCACTTCAAAGGACTCGACATCGGTCATCTCTTGGGTGGCATCGCCACGACCTGCGTGAAATGGCACTTCGATGGTCACACCAGCGGCCTTGGCGGCTTGCTGCACACCGACATTACCTGCCAACACAATCACGTCAGCCACGCTGGCACCGGTTTCTTTGGCAATGCCTTCAAGGACCTTGAGGACCTTAGCCAGACGGGCTGGCTCATTGCCTTCCCAGTCTTTCTGCGGGGCCAGGCGAATGCGAGCACCATTGGCACCACCACGGAAGTCCGAACCACGGAAGGTGCGCGCGCTATCCCATGCGGTGGCGACCATTTCCTCGATCGACAAGCCGCTGGCTTCAATCTTGGCCTTAACAGCCTTGACGTCGTAGCTCTTGTTGCCAGCTGGAACCGGATCTTGCCAGATCAGATCTTCCTGGGGCACTTCCGGTCCGATGTAGCGGCTCTTGGGGCCCATGTCACGGTGGGTGAGTTTGAACCAGGCGCGTGCAAACACTTCGCTAAAGTAAGCGGGATCCTTGTGGAAACGCTCGGAAATCTTGCGATATTCCGGGTCCATCTTCATGGCCATGTCCGCATCGGTCATGATGGGGTTGCAGCGAATCGACGGGTCTTCCACGTCAACGGGCTTGTCTTCTTCCTTGATGTTGATGGGCTCCCACTGCCAGGCGCCAGCGGGACTTTTCTTCAATTCCCACTCGTGGTTCATCAAGAGGTCAAAGTAGCCATTGTCCCACTGGGTCGGGTTGGTGGTCCAAGCGCCTTCAATGCCGCTTGTGACCGTGTCACGACCAATGCCACGGGTCTTGTGGTTAACCCAGCCCAAGCCTTGCTCTTCGATCGGTGCGCCTTCTGGCTCAGGACCGAGGTTTGCGGCGCTGCCATTGCCGTGGGCCTTACCAACCGTGTGACCACCAGCGGTCAACGCAACGGTCTCTTCGTCATTCATGGCCATACGCGCAAAGGTCACACGCACGTCATGCGCGGTGCGCAACGGATCAGGCTTGCCATCAACACCTTCAGGGTTGACGTAAATCAAGCCCATCATCACAGCAGCCAGCGGGTTTGCCAGGTCGCGCTCACCCGAGTAGCGAGTCCCTTCGCCGCCCGAAGGAGCCAACCATTCTTTCTCAGAACCCCAGTAGATGTCTTTTTCTGGGTGCCAGATGTCTTCGCGGCCAAAGGAGAAGCCGTAGGTCTTAAAGCCCATCGACTCGTAAGCCACGTTTCCAGCCAGGATGAACAAATCAGCCCAGCTGATTTGGTTGCCATATTTTTTCTTGATCGGCCACAGCAGACGACGACCTTTGTCGAGGTTGCCGTTGTCTGGCCAGGAATTCAGTGGTGCAAAGCGTTGCGCACCGGTGCCTGCGCCACCACGGCCGTCAGCAATACGGTAGGTGCCGGCTGCGTGCCATGCCAGACGAATCATCAAGCCACCGTAGTGACCCCAGTCAGCTGGCCACCAGGCTTGGCTGTCGGTCATCAGTGCTTCGAGGTCGGCTTTGAGCGCTTTGACGTCGAGCGACTTGACCGCCTCGCGGTAACTAAAACCCTCATCGGTCGGGTCGGTTTTTTTGTCGTGCTGGTGCAGAATGTCCAGATTTAACGACTTAGGCCACCACTGAACGACTGACTCGCCGTTTTCAGTGAGGGCGCCATGCATGACGGGGCATTTCACAGTGTCTAACATATTCGCACTCCTTGTGTAATCACACTTAATAGTTTATTCACATCAACATTGGCAATCCAATTGTTTATGCCTAAAACCTTGATAGCTGCCTTTCATTTAACGGTCATCGCGTTGACACAAAGGCAGCTGTGGGGTTGATCACTCGGGGTCATACGACGCTGCCCCGAGTCTGAGGGCCAACTGGCAGTGAATTGGTGCTGGCTCGCCGATCACCAAGGGCCACCGCCAGTGGTTAAGCCCGATCAATCACCTGCACAACCCATCGTAGCACTCTTACGGCGCGCTCATGTCTAAAGTTCGGGCCGCTCAAACAATAGGCCGCTAAACCCGGCAGGTGCGCCGACAGTTAGGGACGGATCATTGGTCGGTGCTTGAACGCTTGCGTCTGCTGGCAGTGGCAACTCGCACGCAGCCTCTTTGACAAGCACCAAACCGGCCTCTTTACCAAGGGCCACGAGCTGGTCTTGGGTAAAAAACTGGGCACACGCCCAGAATGTGTGGCCGGCCTGCGCTTTGGCGCGGTAGTGGGCACCCCAGGCGCTGTCGGCTGGCACAAACCCGATGAGCAG
>SKIZ01000069.1 GCA_007116135.1 Burkholderiaceae bacterium | reverse complement strand
CTATCGGACATCGTGCATGATGCCTGTGCCGGGTGATCCTGGCGGGCGTAGCAACTGGTTAATCTGAAACAAACTATCCTCGGACAACATGCCGCTATTTGCCTTCAATTGAAGACTCGTCAAAAGCGTGCCATAGCGCGCGCTGGCCAAATCACGTTTAATTACAAACAGCTGGCGCTGTGCGTCAAGCACATCGAGGTTGATGCGCACTCCAATCTCGTAGCCCGTGAGATTCGCCTTTAAGGCAGAGAGGCTGGATTTCTCGGCTGACTCGAGGCCCCGAATACGAGCCAACCCCGCTTGAACACCATTAAAAAACTGCCGTGATAGTTGCAATGACAATCGTCTTTGAGCCTCTAAGTCAAATACCGACTGTTGTTGCAATTCGGCTTTTTCGACCACCGTGGCACTGACTCGTCCACCTGAGTAGATCGGCACCGACAAAGTTAACCCAACGGTGTTGTCGATCGTTCGCCCATCAAAAAATGGTCGCACCTGACTGTTGCCAACGGTGTTGCTCGTTGAGGAGGCTGTCAAATTAACCGACGGATAGTGCCCGGATTTGGCGATTTGCACATCGTATTGGGCAATCCGAGTTTGAATCTGAGCTCGCACGACATTTAAGTTAGCGACCTGCGCCTGATCGGACCAGGCTGTCAGGCTGTTGGGCTGTGGCGCGGGCAAATCGACGTTGTAGGGCAGCGGATGTAGCGTGTCAGCCATCACTTGGCGACCGATGATGCGCGCGAGTTCCTCTTGCGAGTTGACCAGTTCATTTTCAAGGCCAATGATGTTGGCGCCAACCAAATCGAAACGGGCTTGAGCCTCTAGTGCGTCGGTGATCGTGGCGTCACCAAGCTCAAAGCGGCGTTTGGCCGACGATAACTGCTCATCGATCGAGCGCTGTTCGGCCTTGAGCGCTTCGAGCTCATCTTGTATGGCCAGGATTGAGAAATATGCTTGGCTCACGCGCAACATCAGGTTCTGATAGGCGACCTGTAGACCGATTTCGGCGCTTGCGACGACCAATCTAGACTGCTCGAAAGTTTGTATCGCCGACCAGTTAAAGACCGGTTGGGTCAATGTCAGTGTCCAGGCAGAGCGTGACCCCTCAAACACCTGATTTAGACCACCGGTTGCACGGTTATCCAGATAAGCACCGGTCAAACTGCCTTGAACCTCAGGCAACAAGCCAGCGCGGGCCTGGGGCAGCTTTTGCAAGGCGGCACGGTAACCCGAACGCGCTGCCTGGTAGGTTGGGTCGTTGGTCAGCGCAAGCTGCCAGACCTGTGCCAAATCCATTGCCTTGACGTTGGCGACGAACATCAAAACCATTAGCGCCATCAATGCCCCTGCAAATCGACGAACGCTTTTCATAAACTGGCCTCTAAAACTTAAAGCGAGACGCGCGTGGCCCCACTAGGGGTTTGATGACAGTCTCAAACAACGACTCGGTCTCAAAGCTTGCCGCCGTGATTCGTGTGATGCGCATGGCTGTCATAATCGGCGACTGACCGACCACGGCAACAAGCCGACCGCCTTCGCGCAACTGATACTTCAACCCATCTGGCACAAACGGCATGGATCCCGAGACCAAAATGGCATCGTACTCGGTGTTGCCCCAACCCTCGCTGCCATCGCCCGTTTCGATGGTCACGTTGCTGACCGCGGCGGCCCGGATATTTTCCTGCCCAAAACTGGTCAGACGCGAATCAATCTCAACGCTGGTGACTTGCCGCGCAATGAATGCCAGCAAAGCGGCTTGATAACCTGACCCGGCCCCGACCTCCAACACGCAGTCATCGGCCCTCAATTCCAGCGCCTGTGCCAGGCGAGCCTCAATTTTGGGTGCCAACATCACTTGGCTGGTGTCTTCACCGTGCACCACCAGCGGTATTTCCAGATCACTAAAGGCAAGCGCCTGATAGGCTGCGGGCACAAATGTTTCGCGCGGCAAGGTCGCAATCGCCTTTAAAACCCGAGCATCGTGGACGTCCCATGGACGTATTTGTTGCTCAATCATATTAAATCGGGCGTGTTCGATATCAGGCAGACTGGACGCTTTCATGATGGCTCTAGGTAAAACAACGGTTAGCGCATTGTACTAGTGGTTTTCCATAGGTTATGGAAATGATGCACCGGGCCATGGCCCTGTCCAACGGCCAACTCACCGGAGGCGGCGATGGCTTGCACCAAGTAGTCTTTGGCCGCTTGTGCGGCCTCGACAGCGGGCAGGCCCTTGGCCAGTAATGTTGCCAGTGCTGCTGACAGCGTGCAGCCGGTGCCGTGGGTATTGCGGGTGTCGATGCGCTGGCCAGGCAGCTCGATCATCACGTCGCCGTCATGCAGCAAATCAGTGGTTTCATTGCCGGGCAAGTGACCGCCCTTCAGAAAGACCCAGCGCTGACCTTGATCACTCAGGAGCCTGCGCAAACGCTCGGCTGCCCGGCGCATTTCCTTTATGTTCTCAGCGCCACGCTGGCCCAACAACACACCGGCCTCTGGCAGGTTGGGGGTGATCAGTGTGGCCAGTGGCAATACGGCCTCACGCAGTTCGCCCACAGCATCGGGCTCGAGCAGCATGTCGCCACTTTTTGCGACCATGACCGGGTCAAGCACGATGTGAGTGGGGCGGTATTTGCTTAACTTGTCAGAGACCACACGGATCACTGACGCTTGTCCGAGCATGCCGATTTTGCAGGCATGGATGGTGACGTCATCAAAGAGGGTGTCGATTTGTGCACCAATGAAGTCAACCGCAACCGGGTGGATGTGCGTGACCGCTTTAGTGTTTTGGGCGGTAAGCGCAGCCACCACCGCGCAGCCAAAGCCGCCTAGTGCGCTGATGGCTTTGACATCGGCCAAGATACCGGCGCCGCCTGAGGGGTCAATACCGGCGATGGTCAGAACGTTGGGGGTCATGGTGAGGATGGCTTTTGGTTTAAGGACGAAGAGCCAACCATGCCCTCGGTCGGCGAGCTTGGGCTGGCCTCATACGTTTTGCGGGGCATGCGGCCAGCCAAGTAGGCTTGGCGGCCTGCTTGAACGGCTTTGCGCATGGCTTGGGCCATGAGCACGGGTTTTTGCGCACTGGCGATTGCGGTGTTCATCAAAACCCCATCGCAACCTAGCTCCATGGCGATTGCCGCATCCGAGGCCGTGCCCACACCGGCGTCAACCAGCACAGGCACCTTGGCCTGATCGATGATGAGTTTCAAGTTCCAAGGGTTCAGAATACCCATCCCCGAGCCAATCAGTGAGGCCAATGGCATGACAGCCACACAACCAATATCCTCGAGCATGCGGCACTGGATCGGGTCATCGGTACAGTAGACCATGACCTCAAACCCCTCTGCCACTAGCGTTTTAGCTGCAACCAGCGTTTCGGGCATATTGGGAAACAGGGTCTGCGGGTCGCCAAGGACTTCAAGTTTGACCAGCCTATGATCATCGAGCAACTCGCGCGCTAGGCGCAAGGTGCGCACGGCCTCCTCGGCGCTGTAGCAGCCGGCTGTGTTGGGCAGCAATGTGAATTTGTCTGGTCCGATATGATCAAGCAGACTCTCTTGACCGGCATGCTGACCGATGTTGGTGCGACGAATAGCCACGGTCACGATTTCGGCGCCGCTGGCATCGATGGCTTGTCGCGTTTGCGCAAAGTCTTGATACTTGCCGGTTCCAACCAGTAGTCGCGATTCAAACGACTTGCCTGCAATGACCAGTGGGTCAGGTTGTTCCATCTGAGTACATTCCTATTTAGTTTGACGCTTGGCTTTGGCCAAAAGCGCACAAATCTCAAGTGCGGCGTCCAGAAATCTCGGGCCCGGTCGATACAGTTTATCGGCATCGACGACATACAGGGGGATTGCCTGGGGTAGTGTGGCAATATTGTCCATGGGCCTGCCACTAATCATGACATCGGCCTCAACGGCAATCAAGCTCTCCGCACTAACTAGCGGCGCACTTGCAGCGCTCGCGGCAAAGGGGTTGGTCGCACCACACCGCCCAAGCGTCTCGTTGATGAGGTCATGGCGCCCAATGACAAACTGACCGTCGCTGCTGGCAAATAACACCACCCGCATCTCGGTTTGGGCCTTGGGACGCAGCTGCATCAGGCGCGCGGTGTAGTCAGCATGCCAGGCAGCCGCTGCATCTGGGTCACCTAAGCGTTGCGCCATGTCCAGTACTTCGGTGCCGATGCTCTCAAGCGATTGCGGGTTGCTGACCCAGGTCTGGATGCCTAAGGTTTCCAGTTGAGTCATCAAGGGCGATGGCCAACCGATCACCCAGTCCGGTGACCAGGCGAGCACTTGTTCAATGCTGGTGTTGACACCATCACCGATACGTTCAATGTCTTTGGCGGCCACCGGATAGTTGCTCGAGGACACCGTGGCCACGATCTGGTGACCGGCACCGGCGGCAAATACCAGTTCTGTGGCGTGGGGGGTGAGGGTGACGATACGCGGGCTCGCCTGGCCCGATATGGCAAAGCTCATCAAGACCAGGGCGAGCGCGCTAGCAACAGCTTTCAATCAGTATCTCAAGGTGAGGTTGACAAAAATATTGGATCCGGGCGTGTTGTAGCCTTCTACCAAATTGTAGGATTTGTCCAAGACGTTATTCCATTGAAACCGCAAGGTCGTATTTTTCCCCCAGTCATAGGCCACGCCCAGATTGACCAAGCCATAGCCACCGAGAAAGTTCTCGGAGAACACCTCTTTGCGAGCACTGGTCAATAACCACTGGGCATCGAATGTCAATTGCTGCAATCGATAGGTGGCATCGAGCTTGAGCACCCTTTGCGCGCGCAACGGCAACAGTACCCGAGTATCTGCATTGATTGCACTGAGCCAGTCGAAGCTCGCGCCTAGGACCAAGCGATCATTGAGCGCGTAGTTGCCGGAAAACGTCACGCCGCGGATTTTTGCCTGACCAATGTTCACCGGCGTAAAAGCAAAGGCGCCGGGGGCCACTGGGGCGTTGATGATGGCGTTACTGATTTGGTTCCAATAGGCCGCTGCAGCTAATTCCAAGCCCGGTGCCAAATAGCGAAGCCCGAGCTCGACGTTGCGAGACTTCTCTGGTTCCAGATTCGGGTTGCCTACGAATGACGAGGTTTGTGGCCAGTACAGTTCGTTGAAGTTTGGTGCGCGAAAGCCGTTGCTCACGCCAACGCTTGCGCGCCAGTTCTCGGTCAGGTCAATGGCGTAGTTCAGGCTGGCGCTGACGAAATTTTTGTATTGCGAGCTGTAGTCATTGCGCAGACTCGCCTGAACCGAATGGATGCCCCAGGCGCCATCAAAGCCCGCAAACACCGAGTTGGTAAACAGGCGCTGCCCATCGTAGCCAACGAGCGTGTCTTGGGGAAACCCGCCGTCAGAAAAGGAGCCGTTGACCTTTTGTTCCAAGCGCTCTAAACCGACCACAAGATGCTGTTTGCTGGATAAGGCGAAATTGTTTTGCCAAGTGAACTGGGTTTGCTGTGTTCGAAAGGTCTGGCGGCCATCATTGTCTGGCGCGGGCCTTGTGACGCTTTCGTACTTGTCTAGCAGCAAGCCGGCGCTCAGCACAGTGCTCCAGCGCTCATTGATCTGATTTCGGCTACTAATGGCGTTGCTACTTAGCTCTTGGATGCCGCGGTCATTGAAAAACGGCGTGCCGTTGTCGATGCCACCATTGACCCGTGACTGCAAGGTTTGCAATGCCAACTCTTGCCCAGGCGCCCATTCATACGACAACGAGCCGCCAAGGTTGCTGCGATAGTACGAATCGCGATCGGGGTTAAAGAAGAAATTATTGGCATTGGTCGCGTTAAACCCCGCGCTTTGTCCATAGCCCCCAAAAAAGCTGTAGGTCCAGTTATTTGAAGCCCCCGAGACGCCGGCGTCATATTCAGAGGTGGCGTAGGTGCCCACGCCGGCGCTCACATAGCCCGTGACCGGTCGGTCAGCGCCTTTGCGGGTGATGATGTTGATGACCCCACCAATCGCATCGGCACCATAAAGGCTGCTGGCCGCACCGCGCACGATCTCGATGCGCTCAATTGCATTGGCCGGCACAGCGTTCAGGGCGGGCAAGCCATTGGTGCTGTTGTTGATCCGAACCCCGTCAATGAGCACAAGTGTCTGGTTGCTATTGGTGCCGCGCACATTAATGGTGCTCAGGGTCTGGGGGCCCCCATAGTTCACGAAGGTGATGCCGCGCTGGCGCCCAAGAACCTCAGCGACTGTGGCATCGGGTTGGGCGTCCAGTTCAGCGCGCGTGACCACCGAGTTATCCCCGATGGTGGCCTGCAAGGGCTCGGGGCTGCGTGTGGCAGTCACGATAATGGGATCTAGGTCGATGGCGCTGTCAGGGCCCGTTTGGGCCAGTAGGGCAGGACTAAACACGCAGGCAGCCGCAATGGCTGAGCGCTTGAAGGTCAGTGATTTCATTTGATTCTCTTGATGTGGGCATGCGTCCCCGCATGCCCGGTCAATCATCAGGAGGCCAGCCAACGGATTGACGAGCTTCCCACCTGCTTGGGCCGGTATCGGGCTGGCATCAGGGTTGATGTTGACCGTTGCGGGGGCAGCACAGGCTGGCGAGCGAATCATCGCTTCCTGTTTCCCGTTTAACTTTCGCCCTACGACTGCAATTCGTGGAGATTCGCGGCGTCGCATCGAAAGCACCTAAGCGAGTTGACTGTAGCATGCTGGCAAAGCCCCTCTTTGATCTAGCGCTACCAAGCGGCAAGTTGCCTGAATTTGTTACGATTAACGGTTATTTTTAATGGATGCTGCGTTAAATCCGCAGCGCGCAGCATGACTTACCCCAGTCTCCCGTTTCCGATCGAGTCCTACACCCGTGGCCAAGCCTTTGTAGAAGCGCTGGCTAAGCGCATTTTGATTTTGGATGGCGCCATGGGCACCATGATCCAGCGCTACAAGCTCTCGGAAGAGGATTTCCGGGGCGAGCGCTTTGCCCAACACGGCAAAGACGTTAAAGGCAACAACGAATTGTTGTCGCTAGTGCGCCCGGACATCATCGGCGAGATTCATGAGCAATACTTCGCTGCCGGCACCGATGTGATCGAAACCAACACCTTTGGTGCGACCAGCGTGGCCCAAGGTGACTACGACCTGCCCGAACTTGGCTATGAGATGAATGTGGTCTCGGCCAAGCTGGCATGCCAGGCGCGCGATGCCTATTCAACCCCCGAGTGGCCGCGGTTTGTCGCCGGCGCCCTGGGGCCTCAACCGAAGACAGCTTCTATTTCCCCAGATGTCAACGATCCGGGGGCGCGCAATGTGACTTTTGATGAGCTGCGCCACGCCTATGCCGAACAGGTCAATGGTCTGCTCGATGGCGGGGTCGACTTGTTGTTGCTTGAAACCATCTTTGACACGCTCAACGCAAAGGCGGCGATCTTTGCAATCGAAGAAGTGTTCGAGCAACGCGGCGAGCGACTACCTTTGATGATCTCGGGTACGGTGACCGACGCCTCAGGCCGAATCCTGTCGGGGCAGACGGTTGAGGCGTTTTGGAACTCGGTGCGACATGCCCGCCCGATCACCATTGGTCTGAATTGTGCGCTAGGTGCGGCATTGATGCGCCCCTATGTGGCCGAGCTATCAAAAATCTGCGACACCTACGTCTGCGTCTACCCCAACGCGGGCTTGCCTAACCCCATGAGTGAGACGGGGTTTGATGAAACGCCTGAAGACACCTCAAGCCTGCTTGAGGAGTTCGCAACCGCGGGACTGGTCAATATGGTCGGTGGCTGTTGCGGCACGACACCCGAGCACGTGCAGGCGATCGTTCAGAAGGTGACTAAGCTAGAGGCACGCAAGGTGCCAACGATTGCCAGGCGCACCCGACTGTCTGGTTTAGAGGCGCTTAATTTTGATGAGCAGTCGCTCTTTATCAACGTCGGAGAGCGCACTAACGTCACGGGCAGCAAGATGTTTGCTCGCTTGATTCGCGAAGAGGATTACGACCAAGCACTGTCAGTGGCACGCCAGCAGGTCGAGAATGGCGCGCAGATCATCGATATCAATATGGATGAAGCCATGCTTGACTCAGAGGCCTGCATGCGGCGGTTTTTGAATTTGGTGGCCTCTGAGCCTGATATCTCTCGTGTGCCGGTGATGATCGACAGCTCCAAGTGGGCTGTCATCGAAGCAGGGTTAAAGTGCGTGCAAGGCAAACCGGTGGTCAATTCGATTTCACTCAAAGAAGGCGAGGAACCATTTCTTCATCAAGCCAAACTTTGCCGTCGCTATGGCGCCGCTGTGGTGGTGATGGCATTCGATGAGCAGGGCCAAGCAGATTCTCTGGCGCGCCGTCAGGAGATTTGTCAGCGGGCCTATGATTTGCTGGTCAAGCAGGTTGGGTTTCCACCGGAAGACATCATTTTTGATCCGAACGTGTTTGCCATTGCCACCGGTATCGAAGAGCATGACCACTATGCGGTGGACTTCATTGAAGCAACGCGTTGGATCCGTGAGAACCTGCCGCATGCCCGAATATCGGGCGGGATTTCCAATGTCAGCTTTTCATTTCGCGGCAATGAGCTGATGCGCGAGGCGATTCACACCGTGTTTCTTTACTACGCGATCCGCGAAGGTCTGTCGATGGGTATTGTCAACGCCGGTCAGCTCGGCGTTTATGGCGAGCTCGAGAAGACGTTGCGCGACATGGTCGAGGACGTGGTGCTTGACCGACAAGAACCCGTTGGCAAAACCGACCCGACCGATGAGCGCACCAACACCGAGCGTTTGGTCAGCCTTGCTGACACCATCAAGGGCTCTGGCACCAAGCGCGAAGAGGACTTGAGCTGGCGCATCGGGCCAGTGGAAAAGCGCCTGACCCACGCGCTGGTGCACGGGATTACGAACTTTATTACCGAAGACACTGAAGAGATTCGCCAGCAGGTGGCCACGCGCGGTGGTCGCCCAATTGAGGTCATTGAAGGCCCGCTGATGGACGGCATGAACGTCGTTGGCGACTTGTTTGGCGAGGGCAAGATGTTTTTGCCGCAGGTGGTGAAGTCCGCGCGCGTGATGAAGCAGGCCGTTGCCCATTTGGTGCCCTACATTGAGGAAGAAAAACGCCAGATTGCCCAGGCAGGTGGGGACGTGCGTGCCAAGGGCAAGATCGTGATTGCGACCGTCAAGGGCGATGTGCACGACATTGGCAAAAACATCGTCACCGTGGTGCTTCAGTGCAATAACTTTGAAGTGGTCAACATGGGCGTGATGGTGCCCGCGGCCAAGATTTTGGAGTGCGCCAAACAAGAAAATGCTGACATCATTGGGCTGTCTGGGCTCATTACGCCGAGTCTTGAAGAGATGGCGGTGGTGGCTAGCGAAATGCAGCGTGATGAGTATTTCCGTAGTCGTAAGACGCCATTGCTCATCGGTGGCGCCACAACGAGTCGGGTACATACGGCGGTCAAGATTGCGCCACATTACGATGGGCCAGTCATTTACGTGCCCGATGCCAGTCGCTCGGTGGGTGTGGCACAGAATCTGGTGTCAGACAACGCCCAAACCTATCTCGATGCGCTGGCTCAAGAATACGAGACTGTGCGCCAGCGCCATGCGCAACGGCAAGCCACGCCCTTGATCTCAATCGCAGATGCGCGTGCGGGTAAGCCGACGTTTGATTGGGCGACCTACCAGCCGCTGAAGCCGAAATTTATTGGGCGCCGCTTATTTAAGAATTTTGATTTGGCAGAGCTTGCCAAATATATCGATTGGACGCCGTTTTTCCAGACCTGGAGTTTGTTTGGGTCATACCCCAAGATCCTCGAAGATGAGGTGGTCGGAGAGCAGGCCAAGAAAGTGTTTGCCGATGGCAAGGCAATGCTCAAGCGGTTGATTGATGGCCGTTGGCTGACAGCCAACGGCGTGGTGGCGTTTTACCCGGCCAATACGGTCAATGATGATGACATCGAGGTTTATCGCGATGACAAGCGCGATGAGGTGCTCTTTACCTGGCGTGGTTTGCGCCAGCAAGGCGTCAAGCGACAAGGTGTGGACAACAAGTGCCTGTCCGATTTCATTGCGCCCAAATCATCTGGCATCAAAGACTATATCGGTATGTTCGCTGTGACTGCGGGCGTGGGTGTTGGAAAGAAAGAAGACGAGTTCATGAAGGCGCAAGACGATTACAGTGCGATTATGTTCAAGTCGCTAGCTGATCGGCTAGCCGAGGCTTTTGCTGAGGCGTTGCATGCTCGCGTGCGCACCGACCTGTGGGGCTATGTGTCTGATGAGTCACTCTCAAACGATGATTTGATCGCCGAGAAATACCTTGGCATTCGTCCGGCGCCTGGCTACCCCGCTTGCCCAGAGCATGTGGTCAAGCGCGACATGTTTGATGTCCTGCAGGCTGATGACATTGGCATGGTGCTCACTGATAGTTTTGCGATGGACCCGGCAGCTAGCGTCAGCGGTTTTTACTTTAGCCACCCGCAATCGCAGTACTTCAATGTGGGCTTGATTGGCGAGGACCAATTGCGTGACTATGTCGCACGCAGTGGTCGAACTGAAGCCGATGTCAGACGCAGTTTGGCGCCGGTGATTGGGTGAGGTGAGCTTTTGTTGAGCGAGCTTGGAGACTTTTTCCCTAAGAATTGTGTCGATAGTGCGCCGCATCGAAGAGGTTAACGCCAGTCGCGTTCCTGTGGCCAAGCGTGCTGTCGGTCACTTATGAAATCTTGCGGAAACGGTTCAGTGTTAGCGTAAAAATTTTGTAACCACTGTCCCATGTCTTTGGCTAGGGGTGCTTGCGGGTGCACCCATACGTCGTTGCCGTTACTCGCACTGCCTCGAGTTGGTGTCGAGCTGCTTTGCCGGTCAGTCAATCTGGCGCCGGATGTGCTGCGCAAACAACGGCACTGTGAAGTCGAGGTAGCCATGATCGGTGCTGTAGACCATGCCCTTGGTGATGATGCTCGCGCGAGTAGGTGCGATTGATGTTTGGCTGCGCCCAAGCGCTCGGGCGATGTCAGCCGTGGCGCAGGGGCCGTCGCCCAAGTTGGCCATGGCTTTGATGAACTAGATCTCGGCCTTTGTGAGACGGTCGATTCGCACCCGAAAAAACCCTGCATCGAGTGTTGCGAGTGTCTCGCGGTAGGCCTGCTCAACGTCTTGTACCGTGACCAAAGGGCCTTGAGATTCGTTCCAGGTTGTATAGGCCCACTCCTAGATGAAGAACGGATAGCCGTGCGTTCGCTTGACAATCAGTTCGAGTGCCTTTGCATCTATCTTGGCGCCTTCGTCGATAATGGGTTTTTCGACCGCCAGGGCTGCGTCTTCAGGAGCAAGTGGCCCCACGCTTGGATAGAGGAACAGTCGTTCAGCGTATGACTTGGCATCACCGGCCAGTCGAGCGACCTGCGGCAGTCCTGCGCCCACCAACAAGACAGGCAAGCCTTCTTGCGTGGTGTGATGAATAGCAACAATCAATGCGGCCAAGTCTTTCTGTGACAGGTATTGCACTTCATCGATGAGCAGAATCCAACCTCTGCCGATGCGAATTGTTTCCGTTTCCACTTTGAGGTCTTTCTGGGAAAAGACAGGACGCAAAGATGCAGAGCAACCTTTGAAGGCGTGGTACGCCGAGGCTTGTCATGCAACATGGCGCTCCCCGAATGAAATTAAAGCCCAATTTAAAAGTGCAAGCGTGGTGGGGAAAATCGGATCGCGTTCAATATTTCCGGAAACAAATATCGTTTAATAGTGGCATTTGCTTATCGCATACAGACGGCATACATTAAATTTATTGGGACTCACTCGGAGTATGACAGGATAGATGCGCAGACTGTCG
>SKIZ01000049.1 GCA_007116135.1 Burkholderiaceae bacterium | reverse complement strand
GGTTCTTGGCACCTAGCCAATTGGCAATCTTGCCTGCCGTATCAACCGGTTTGGTAAACCGCATTGATATCGACTTCATCTCAATGATTGGTGTTTCGTTCATGTCAATTCGCCGGTCGTTTCAATGGCAACGGGTGCCACGTTCGAGATCGGATGAAAGCAACGCGCTTGACGCTGACCTTCATATTGCTGGTTCGATGGCACTTGCGTCTTGCAAAGATCAGAGGCCAAACTGCATCTCGGTGAAAACGCGCAACCCGGTGGCAATCGTCCAAGCGAGGGTGTCGACCCCGGGATTTGATCAAGCGGCTGACCGGGCACTGCTGCCGAAGGCAACGAGCCCAACAAGCCTCGGGTATAGGGGTGGATCGGGTCATCCAACACGGCATCAACAGACCCGCTCTCGACCACGCGGCCGGCATACATCACCGCGATGCGATCGGCTAGACCCGCCACCACGGTTAGGTCATGGGTAATCCAAATGAGCGATGTGCCGGTTTCCGAGCATAGCTGCTGAATCTCAGCCAAGATCTGGCTTTGAATGGTGACATCTAACGCGGTTGTGGGCTCATCGGCAATAATGACGGCCGGATGGTTCAAGAGCGCTGTGGCGATGGCCACACGCTGGCGCATGCCACCAGAAAATTGATGTGGATAGGCCTTTAATCGTTCCGATGGCGACGGGATGCCGACTCGCTCAAGCGCCTGGCGGGCGCGATCGAGCGCGGCTTTCTTTGACACGTTCTCGTGCGCCAGTATCGCCTCGGTCATTTGCGTGTCAATTCGCAACACCGGGTTCAGTGTCATCATCGGGTCTTGGAAGATCATCGAAATGTCTTTGCCGCGGATCGCGCGAAACGACCCATCGTCCAAGCCAACAAGCTCTCGGCCCTGCAGCTTAATAGAGCCCGACACCACTTGCCCGGGCGGGTCCACGAGTCCCATGATGGAGTAACCGGTGACCGATTTGCCCGAACCCGACTCACCGACTAAGCCAAGCACTTCACCGCGCCCAAGCGACAAAGACACCCCATCAACGGCTTTAATCACACCCGCGCGCGTCATAAAGTGGGTCTGAAGATCGGTTACCTCAAGCACTTTATCCATGGTTACTTCTCCAGCCTGGGGTTCAACACGTCACGGATCCGATCACCCACCAAATTAATCGACACAATGGTCAGCAGCAACGCGACCCCCGGCAACACGCTAATCCAATAGCGACCACTGATCAGGTACTGAAAGCCATTGGCAATCAACACACCGAGCGAAGGCTCGGTCTGGGGCAATCCCACGCCCAGAAAGGACAGCGTGGCTTCAAGCGAAATCGCATAAGCCGTTTGCACGGTAAGCACCACGATTACCGGGGCCAGACAGTTGGGCAAGATATGGCGAAACATCACGCGGCTTTGAGACAGTCCAAGTGACTGAGCCGCTTCGACGTATTCCTTGTTACGTTCAACAAGCGCGGTGCCACGCACTGTGCGCGCGTAATACGCCCATTGCACCACCACGAGCGCAAAGATGATCTTGTCGACCCCCTTGCCAAGCGCGGCCACCAGGATCAAGGCAATCAAGATGGTCGGGATAGACAGTTGCAAATCGACAATTCGCATAATGATTGCATCGACCTTGCCGCCTGCGTAGGCCGCCATCAAGCCCACGCACATGCCAACGGTGGCAGCAATCAGGCCCGACACAATCCCGACCATCAGCGAGATACGCAGGCCATACAAAATCGCGGAGTAAAGGTCGCGCCCCACGCCGTCGGTGCCAAGCCAGGCCGTAAAGCCAGCCATGGTTTGCCCGCCGGGCTCAATACGCGAATCAAGCAGATCGACGCTTGCCAGATCATAGGGGTTTTGTGGCGTGATCCAAGGGGCCAAGAGTGCCATGGCGACAATCAACAAAAGCAGCGACAACCCGAAAACGGCAACCTTGTCTTCGACAAAGGTCCGGGCAAATCGACGCCATGGGCCTTCTTGCGCAGCCGCTGGGGCTTGCGCGGCGGTGGTATTGACTGAGGTTTTTGTTTGACTCATCGTTTTGTCCTTAACCCTTAGCGCCAGAGAGCCGCACTCTGGGATCAAGCACGGAATACAGGACATCAACCAGGAAATTAATCAAGACAAACAAAACCACGACAACCATCACGTAAGCGACGATGACCGGGCGATCGAGCCGCTGAATGGCTTCAAGCAGAAGCTTGCCCATCCCGGGCCAGGAAAAGATGGTTTCAGTCACAACCGAGAAAGCCACCAGTGAGCCGAACTCAAGTCCAAGCACAGTGACAATCGGAATCAGGATGTTTTTCAGGACATGCAAACCAATGATCCGTCGGTTAGACACCCCTTTGGCGCGGGCAAACTTGACATAGTCCATCAACATCGCCTCGCGGGTGCCGGCGCGCGCCAGACGAATCATGAGACTGATTTTTAAAAGCGCCAAGTTGGTCGCGGGCAACAAAATGTGTCGCCAACCATCCCAAGAGGTCAGGCTCGTTGTGATCCCAAAAATCGTGGTGGTCGGTCCACGGCCGGTTGCAGGCAGCCAACCCAACATGACCGAGAACAACATGATCAACATCAGGCCGACCCAGAACGTGGGCAATGAAAAGCCCAAAATCGAGCCCGACATGATCAAACGCGAGCTGCGTCGCTCAGGATAGAGGCCTGCATACATGCCTAGTGGCAAGCCAATGACAATGGCCATGAGCAACGCCACGATGGCCAGCTCCATGGTGGCACCCATGCGACTTAAGATCAGCTCAATGGCTGGATCGCCGTGCACAAACGAGCGCCCAAGATTGCCCTCAAACAGCCCTTTCAGGAAAAAGAGAAACTGCCGGCCAATAGGTTGATCCAAGCCAAGCGCAGCAGCTGTTTGCTCGATGGCTTTCTGATCCATCTCGGGCGAAACAAGCATCCAGATGGGGTCGCCAACCACGTTGACCCCAAAGAAAACCAGCACGACCATGACAGCAATCACAAGCAAAGCCTGTCCCAGTCGGCGAATCAAAAAGGAAAGCATTTAGACGATTACGCTCAATAAAATCAGCGCCGCAAACAGCGCATCTTCGCCCGGAAATAACATCGGCCGCATCAAAAGAAATAGAAAACCTATGCCAGCGTAAAGCTGGCATAGGTTATTTGCCTATCACTACTTCGTGGTGATACCCGCAGGCAGCGTGTACTCGTCGGCACGCGC
>SKIZ01000077.1 GCA_007116135.1 Burkholderiaceae bacterium | reverse complement strand
GAGCCACGTCAGTGGCAATTCACGGCAACAAGCGTTTCTACGGACAGACCCGTGGCGGCGATGACCGATGCCCCCATGATTTTGCCGCGTCTCAATTGGCATGTTCACGCCCCGGTGTGGCGGCAATGCCCATGGCCAATCGAGCAAGCTCTTGCCACGGATCGGTTAGTCGGCCAGCCACAGGCACGCCTTTGATAATACGGTCAATCTCATGGGCATGGGTGATGGCTCGCTGCCAGCGGTTGGCGCTCACCCGATTCAGTGCGCGCCGCGCGCGCTGCTCACGCGCACCGAACAAGCGATTGGCTTTCAGGCTCGCAGCCAGTGGCTCACCGAGCTCGACAGCGTATCGGATGCGCGCCAGGATGCGTATGTCTTCGCCAAGCGCCCAAAGCACCAGCGGCAGTGCTTCGCCCTCGGCTTTCAGGCCCCACAGAATACGCAGCATTCGGTCGGCCTGGCCGTCAAGCATGGCGTCGCGCAAGGCAAAGACGTCGTAGCGCGCCACGTTCATGACCGCGGTTTGGCACTGTTGCAAGCTGATGGGGCCGGCCTCATACAAGAGTGCGAGCTTTTGTATTTCCTGGTGGGCAGCCAACAGGTTTCCTTCAACTCGATCAGCTAACCAGTCCAGGGTGATGTCATCCATGGATTGTTGTGCACGTGCTAGACGGGCACTGATCCATTGGGGCAGGGCTTGGCGTGAGACATCGGCTAACTCAATGACATGACCACTGTTGCAGATTGCTTTGGCCCAGGCTGTTTGGCGCGTGGTTCGGTCTAGTGCCGGCAGTTTTAGCACTGTCACACTATCAGTCGCTGTCTGTCCGGTGCATTGTTGTGCAAGTGACTCCAGTGCGTTGCCGCCAGCTTTGCCAGGCTTGCCCGATGGCAGTGCGATCTGTATGAACTGCCGCTCACCAAAGAGCGACCCGTTAGACGAAAGCCCAAAGATCTGTTGCCAGTCGCTGCGGGCATCGAGCACCAGACTGTGTTGCTCGGTAAACCCCTCGTTGCGCGCGCGTTCGCGCAACGCGTCGCCTGCCTCAAGCACCAGTAGCGGCTCGCTGCCTATGATCACAACCAATGCCGGCAGTGGTTGTGTCGCACGCAAGGAATCAATGCCGGCAAGCGATGCCAATGGTGCTAGCCTCCTGCCTGGACGTCTCTGAATGACTTCACGACATCAGGCGCGCTGATTCGTCGCAAGATCCGAGCGATCAAACTTTGTTGCATCTGGGCAAACAAGGTCGCTTCTTCGACTTCTTTGGCCTGAACGACCCGATCATCAAAGGGCAGGTTACGCACGGCCCTTAATGTGGTGTCGGGCAGCACCGGTTCGCCTTCGGGTGTGACTAGTCGAAAGATGTAGGTCAAGGTCAGTTCGTACTCTTCGACGCGACCTTGCGCATTTAGAGAGACCTCCCGTGTCGAGCGCGTTTGCGCGACTTCCTCAAAGGCGATGTCAAAGGGTTCGCTGCGATCATTGACAATCTGCGTTTGCCCCGATGCCGCGCGAATCGCTCGGCGCAAGTCGGCACCAAACGCGGTGTTTTGCGGGACGTTGACGTACATCGAATCAAACGGCAAGGGCGTTGTGCCTTGCAGGCGAAAGCCACAGGCGCTCAGGAGCAAGGCCAACATCACCAGTGCTAACGCCCGAGTGGCGAGCCACGGGTGCTTTGGCGTCTTTAGGCTTTGCCAAGCAGTCGGATTCATTGGCAATGGCTCCTCATTGAGATCTCAGCCCACCACATTAACAAGCTTGTTAGGCACGACGATCACGCGCTTGGGACTGCGGCCTTGGAGGTGTTTGACAACCGCCTCGTGGGCCGTGGCTTGCGATTCGATGTCACTTTGCTCGGCGCTACTGGCGAGCACCAGCGCGCCTCTGACCTTGCCGTTGACCTGCAACACCAGCGTCACGCTGTCAGCCTCTAGTGCCTTTTCATCGACAACGGGCCAGGCGCAATCGAGGATATCGCCATCGCGTTGCGCAAAAGTCAGGTCTCGCCAAAGCTGCCAGGTAATATGCGGCACGACTGGATAGAGCACGCGCAACAAGATGCCAAAACAGTCAGCCGCGCCAGCGGCAGCTAAGGGCATCTGATCGCTTAGCTTGGCATCCTCGATGGCGTTAAGCATCTTCATGCAGGCTGAGACCACGGTGTTGTACTGAATTCGATCGTAATCGTAATCGGCTTGCTTGAGCAGTCCATGGACGGTGCGCCGCAGCGTGGCCACACTGTCGTGGGCTTTCTCCCAGTCTGTGATTGCATTTTGAGCTAAGCCTTGGGCAATTAAGTCGCGATGCTGATAGGCGCTTGCCCAAAGTCGGCGCAGGAATCGCAAGGAACCATCAACACCGGCGTCTGACCACTCAAGCGTTTGCTCAGGCGGGCTTGTGAACATGACGAATAGCCGCGCCGTGTCAGCACCTTGGTTCTCGATGAGCGATTGGGGGTCAACACCATTGTTCTTTGATTTCGACATGGTGCCCACACCACCGTACTGAATCTCACGGCCATCGGACTTTAGGCGCGCACCCAAAATCGCGCCTTTGGCGTCATAGATGTTCTCTACCTCGTCGGGCCAGAAGTACTCAATGCCGCCACGCGCATTTTTTTCAAAGTAGATGTGGTTTAACACCATGCCTTGGGTGAGCAGTCGCGTAAAGGGCTCGTCAAACTTAACCAGACCAAGGTCGCGCATGACTTTGGTCCAAAATCGCGCGTACAAGAGGTGAAGTACCGCGTGCTCGATGCCGCCGATGTATTGATCCATCGGCATCCAGTAGTCATTGCGTGAATCGACCATGGCCTGATCATTGCCGGCGCTAGCGTAACGCATGAAGTACCAGGATGAGTCGACAAACGTGTCCATCGTGTCGGTTTCGCGTCGCGCAGGCTGGCCACATTTCGGACACTGGCAGGCCAGAAAAGCCTCGTGCTTGGCCAGTGGGTTGCCCGAGCCATCGGGTATCAGATCCTCTGGCAGAATCACCGGCAGATCGGCTTCAGGAACAGGCACTGGTCCACAGTCATCACAGTGGATGATCGGAATAGGTGTGCCCCAATAGCGTTGTCGTGAAATGCCCCAGTCACGCAGGCGCCACGTGGTTTCACGCTGACCCAGGCCTAGCTCCTTGAGCCGGTTGGCAATCGTCTCGATGGCTTGCGCGGTGCTCAAGCCATCAAAGGGTGCCGAATGCACCAGCAGGCCGGATTGCTTATCGGCATACCAGTCATGCCACTGAGTGGCATCGAAAGGCGTATCACCGACTTGCACAACCTGTTTGATGGGGAGGTTGTATTTCAGCGCAAACGCGAAGTCGCGCTCATCGTGAGCCGGCACCCCCATGACAGCGCCACCGCCATAGCTCATGAGCACGTAGTTGCCAACCCAAAGCGGAATCAGTTCGCCAGTCAGCGGGTGACGAACTGTCAAACCCGTGTCCAACCCTTCCTTGTCGCGCGTGGCGAGCTCGGCTTCGGTTTGTCCGCCTTGTTTGCAACGTTCAATGAAGGCGGCCAGTTGCTCATTGTGTTTGGCTGCATGTAGTGCCAGCGGGTGCTCAGCGGCCACGGCGCAGAATGTCACGCCCATGATGGTGTCAGCGCGCGTCGTGAAAACATACATCTTGCCCTGCTCGATCGGTTGGCCATCTTCGCCACACACCTCGTGTGTGAACGCAAAGCGCACGCCAGAGCTTTTGCCAATCCAGTTCTCTTGCATGGCCCGCACACGATCGGGCCAACCATCGAGCTTATCGGTCACAAACGATAAAAGCTCTTGGGCATAGTCGGTGATCTTCAGGTAGTAGCCCGGAATCTCACGTTTTTCCACTGGGGCGCCTGAACGCCAGCCACGCCCGTCGATGACTTGCTCGTTGGCCAATACCGTGTTGTCAATCGGGTCCCAATTGACCACCTGTGTCTTGCGGTAGGCGATGCCCTTTTCGAGCATCTTCAAAAATAGCCATTGGTTCCATTTGTAATATTTTGGGTCGCAGGCGCACATCTCGCGCGTCCAGTCGATTGCCAAACCCATGGCCTGCATTTGTTTTCTCATGTAGGCGATGTTGTCGTAGGTCCACTTTGCCGGTGGCACATTGGACTTGATCGCCGCATTTTCTGCCGGCATGCCAAACGCATCCCAGCCCATGGGCATGAGCACATTAAAGCCCTTCATGCGCAGCTGGCGAGCCATCATGTCATTGATGGTGTAGTTGCGCACGTGTCCCATGTGCAGCTTGCCACTGGGGTAGGGCAACATGGAGCAGGCATAAAATTTAGGCTTAGGTTGGCCTTGGGCATCGGTCGCCGATTCTGTGACCAAATAAGCGTCTTGCGCGGCCCAAGTGCTTTGGGCTTGTTGTTCGACCGCGTTGGGTTGGTAGCGTTGCTGCATGAATTCGTGTTTTTAGCTAGGTTGGCAGGGTATTTGTGACCAGAATGAGTCTAGGCACATTATAGAAGTCTGCAGCGCGTGGATTCACGGCGTTGCGGCTGGAATAAAAAAACCCCGACTGCCAGAGCAAACGGGGTTAGACGATTGCAGCACGTGCCTTGGGCACGCACAGGGCACGCAAAGATAAATTACTTCAGCTTGGTCTCTTTGTACTCGACGTGCTTGCGCGCAACAGGATCGAACTTCTTGATCAACATCTTCTCTGGTGTGTTGCGCTTGTTTTTTGTCGTCGTGTAGAAGTGACCTGTTCCAGCGGTCGACTCCAGCTTGATTTTTTCACGAATGCCTTTGGCCATGATATTTGCTCCGTCAGGTAATTAGGCGAGTTTTAAACCGACTCGCCGCGCGCGCGCATGTCTGCCAGCACGGCGTCGATGCCGACCTTGTCAATGGTGCGTAGTGCGTTTGCACTAATGCGAAGACGTACCCAGCGGTTTTCGCTCTCGACCCAGAACCGGCGATAGTGCAGGTTCGGCAAGAACCGACGCTTGGTTTTGTTGTTGGCGTGTGAAACGTTGTTGCCCGACATGGGGCCTTTTCCAGTAACTTGGCATACGCGTGCCATGGCTGCACCTTATCTTTTCTATGGCACCCTAAAGGGGCGCCGGTTAAATCCTTAACACGACATCATATCCTGAAAAAGGCTGTGCTGACAAGTCTGACTGGGCCTGCAACCCCGCGAGGGTGGCATAGTTGCATCATGCAGTTTCCTTGAGTGGCAAAATCCGATAAATTTTTGCTACTGACCACTGTTGCAGGAGACTTGTTTTGAGCGTTTTGGCTAGCCTAGTCGAGAAGAAACTTGCAGCCATGCCCGTTGCCGTCAGACTCCAGATGCCCGATGGTCAATGGCTAGGCCATAAAGATGCGCGCGTTCAGTTTATGGCGAAAAGCCAACTTGCGCTCAAGCATCTGGCCGCCGGCGATATTGGCAAGATTGGAGAAGATTACGTCGAGGGACGAGTTGAAATC
Organism: Burkholderiaceae bacterium; assembly: GCA_007116135.1. GTDB lineage: Bacteria > Pseudomonadota > Gammaproteobacteria > Burkholderiales > Burkholderiaceae_B > Algicoccus. The sequence continues at coordinate 6,527 of SKIZ01000077.1, read as the reverse complement.
AACAGTTCCATGCGTGAGTTAATGGCCGCAGCCGCGGGGCTGTTGCCTGGCAATCCGGTCGATTCAGCCAAGCCCAGCGTCTTTGGCGCGCTGCTGGGCCGATTAATGTCGGTCTGGCGACACAGCTTAGAGCGCGACGCCAAGCAGATCCAGTTTCACTATGATCTGTCTGACGATTTTTATGCGCTCTGGCTCGATCCCCGGCGGGTGTATTCGTGCGCTTACTTTCGCAGCCCGGATATGGCGCTGGCCCAAGCCCAAGAGGCCAAGCTTGATCACATCTGCCGCAAACTGCAGTTAAAGCCTGGCGAGCGCTTTGTCGATATTGGCGCAGGCTGGGGCGGTTTGCTGCTGTGGGCCGCTGAACATTATGGCGTTGATGCCACCGGCATCACACTGTCAAAAAACCAACATGCTTACGTTAATCAGCTAATTGAGCAAAAGGGTCTCTCAGGCCGGGTTCGCATGCAACTTTTGGACTACCGCAAGCTTGACGCCTCAAAGCCTTTTGACAAGATTGCCTCGGTGGGCATGTTTGAGCATGTAGGTCGTGCGCAGCTCGATGGCTATTTCGCCCGGTTACGCCAGCTGCTCGCCCCGGGTGGGTTGGTGATGAACCATGGGATCACCGCCGGTGGCGTGGACAACGCCCAGCTTGGGCATGGCATGGGTGACTTCATAGAAAAGTACATCTTTCCGGGCGGTGAGCTCACCCACATTGGGCGAGTCTTGACGCATATGGCCAATGGGGGCCTGGAGTCGGTGGATGTCGAGAACCTAAGGCCGCACTACGCTCGCACCCTGTGGGCCTGGAGTGACTCGCTAGAGGCGCAACTCGATCGGGCCAGCCAGATTTTGAGTGATGAGCGTGGACAAAAGGCGCTCAGGGCCTACCGGCTCTACTTGGCGGGCTGCGCGGCTGGCTTTGAGAACGGCTGGATTTCGTTATATCAAGTGCTTGGCGCGCATCTGCCGCAGGTTGGCCGCAGCGATGAGCTCGATTGTCCGCCCGATATCGGCTACCCGTGGCGACGTGACTATATGTACGGCGAGCGCTAGGCGAGCAAAATCGGCGCGATTTAGTCCAGCATTTGGGCTAATTGGGCTGCCTTATTGGTTTGTTCGTTTAACTCATCCATGACTTGTGCTGCGATCGTAAATGACTCTAGCCGAGCTTGGTGATCGAAGATTTGGCCGGCAAACATGAGCTCTTGCGCCTGGGTTTTCTCCATGATTTGACTCAGGTGCCCCTTGAGCGTCTCGGGCGATCCGACAGCCGAGCATGCGAGCATCTGTTGGGCGAAATGGCGCTCGGCTTCGCTCCAAAACGTATTGATGTCATCGATCGGCGGCGGCAATTGGCCACGCGTATTGCGCCGCATGCGCACAAAGTGTTGTTGCACCGAGGTGTAGAGGTGCAGTGCCTCTTCGTCGGTGCCTGCCGCAACCACATTGACGAGCACCATGGCATAGGGTTTTTGAAGCTGCTTGGAGGGTTTGAAGTTCTGGCGATAGACTGCGAGCGCCTCAAATAAGTCAGCCGGGGCAAAATGGGAGGCAAACGCGTACGGCAGCCCAAAATAAGCCGCCAATTGAGCCCCATAGAGGCTTGAGCCCAGGATCCATAGAGGCACCTCGGTGCCCATGCCCGGCACGGCTTTGACCGGATGTTGGTCTGCCTCGGGGCTCAAGTAGGTTTGCAGCTCCAGGACGTCTTGGGGAAATCCCTCGCCAGTCTCTTGCAGATCGCGGCGCAAGGCCCGAGCGGTTAACGGATCGGTGCCCGGGGCGCGGCCAATCCCCAGATCGATTCGGTCGGGATAAAGGCTGGCCAGCGTACCGAACTGCTCAGCGATCACCAAAGGTGCGTGGTTCGGTAGCATCACGCCGCCAGACCCGATCCGGATGCGGTCGGTGCCTGCAGCCAAAAAACCGATCAGTACGGCGCTTGCCGAACTGGCGTTGCCAATCATATTGTGATGTTCGGCGACCCAATAGCGACGATAGCCGCATGCTTGAGCACGCTGCGCTACGCTCAGGGAGTTTCGCAGTGCTTGGGCTGCGGTGGCGCCTTGCGCAATAGGCGAGAGGTCCAATACAGAGTACGGCGTTGTCATGGCGCGTGATCCTGTGATGTAAGGGTTAATGCGGTGCGGGCAACGGGTGGTCAGTTGCAGTATCGTCTCACTAGAAGTAGGGTAAGCTCATTAGCAAGGTTTAATCAATGGGTTCGTTTGTTTAACGTCGAGGCAGAACTGATTTTTCGAGGAGCAGATCATGCGTGAGGTTTGGGTTAGTGCAGCCGTAAGAACGGCAGTTGCCGATTTTGGGGGTGGTTTGAAGGATGTGCCGCCGATTGACCTTGGCGTTACCGTGGTCAAAGCGGCGATTGAAAGAAGTGGCGTGGACGTCAATGAAGTGGGGCACCTGGCATTTGGGCACGTCGTTCACACCGAGGCGCGAGACATGTACCTCTCGCGCGTGGTGGCTCTGAATGCGGGCTTGCCGCAAAGCACCGCAGCATTCAATGTCAACCGCTTGTGCGGCTCAGGGCTGCAGTCAATCGTCTCGGTCGCCCAATCGATCATGCTAGGCGACACGCAAGCCGGGGTGGCCGGTGGCGCTGAGTCGATGAGCCGCGCTGGTTATTTGTCTGAGGCGATGCGGTTCGGGGCGCGAATGGGTGACACCAAAGTCACCGACATGATGGTTGGTGCCTTGACCGATCCCTTTGGCCGCATGCACATGGGTGTGACCGCTGAGAACGTTGCAAAGAAGTATGAGATCACACGCGAGGATCAGGACGCGCTGGCGCTTGAGTCGCATCGCCGTGCCATTGTGGCCCAAGACGAGGGCCGGTTTGATGGGCAAATCGTTCCAGTTGTTATCAAGACGCGCAAAGGCGAGGTGATATTTGATCGTGACGAGCATCCGCGTCGCGACATCAGTGCTGAAGGACTGGCCAAGTTAAGAGCCGTCTTTGTAAAAGAAAACGGCACGGTCACCGCCGGTAATGCCTCGGGTATTAACGATGGGGCAGCCGCCGTGGTGCTTTTGAGTGACCAGGCACTTAAATCCTCGGGCGCCAAGCCGCTGGCGCGCCTAGTCGCTTATGCGCATGCGGGCGTTGACCCCGAGATCATGGGTATTGGACCGGTACCTGCCTCAGAGATGGTGCTCAAGAAGGCGGGTCTGACGCTTGATCAGATCGATGTGATTGAGGCCAATGAGGCGTTTGCCGCGCAGGCTTGCGCGGTTACGAAGGCGCTGGGATTGGATCCGCAAAAGGTCAACCCCAATGGCAGTGGCATTTCGTTGGGTCACCCGATTGGCGCGACTGGCAGCATTATTACGGTCAAGGCGATTCATGAGTTGCACCGCATCTCGGGTCGTTACGCCTTGGTGACCATGTGTATCGGTGGTGGCCAGGGCATTGCGGCGATCTTTGAGCGCGCCTGATTGATCTGAGCACTGGCCTGAAGGCCTCGCAATTTAGGGCGTATGCCCGAGGCGGCGAGGCCTTTAGGTTTTTTGCGATTCAATCTGGGCAAGGCCCTGCCCAACCTTGTTCAACGAGCGAGACCACGTTTGGGCCAGCGACAATGATGTGATCCAGTAGTACGACATCAATGAGCGCGAGCGCCTGAGCCAAGGCATTGGTCAGGACGATATCTTCGGCGCTGGGCTGGGCATTTCCGGAAGGATGGTTGTGCGTCAGAATCAGACTCTTTGCGTGATGGGTCAAGGCCAGTTTGACGACCTCCCTGGGGTAGACGGGCGCCTCGTTCAAGGTGCCACGCGAGATCTCGCAACACTCGATGATTTGTTGTTGACTATCGAGCAGTAGCGCGACGCAGTGCTCGATTGGCTCGCTTGACAATAACGTGCGGCAGTAGGATTTGACTCGTTTGATATCGCGCATGACGCTGCCGCGTCGAATCTCTGACAGGCTTGTGCGCGCGGCCAGCTCAAAACAAGCCGCGAGCTGGCAGGCGCGCGCTGGACCCAACCCCTTGATGCGTTGCAATTGGCCAACGGTTTGTTGGTGCAATCCGCGCAGTCCATTGCTAGCGGCCAGCAGGTCATGCGCCACACCGATGGCGTGTCGACCCGGCAGACCACTGCCGATCATCAAGGCAACCAACTCGGCATCGGTTAGTGCGCCAGGACCCAAGCGGATCAGACGCTCTCGGGGACGCTCATCGGGTGTCAGGCTTTGGCGCAGGGTCATGACTTAGGCTCTAAAATAGTAAGCAGTTATTGTGATCAATCAAGCAAAGAGCCAGAGCCAGACTATGACAAATGCGCCAACCGTCCAAGCGGACTCCTATCTGACCCTGCATTACCGGATTGTGGTGCAAAGTGGCCCGGGGGCGGGCTCGGTTTTTATCGACACATTTGATGGCCGCCCGGCAACGTTGCAGATGGGCGTGGGGCAGTGGGCCCCTGGTATGGAGCAAGCGATGTTGGGTCGCACAGAGGGTGACTGCTTTAGCGTTGAGCTGAGCGCCGAGCAGGCCTATGGCGCACGCAATCCAGAGCTGATCCAGTGCGTTAGTCATCAAATGTTGGCCGAGCACGCCGGCGAGGATGCCGAGTTTGAGCCCGGTGATATGGTGTCTTTCACCGCGCCCAATGGCGGACAATACTCCGGGGTTTTTAAAGAGATGGATGCTAACGGTGCTATTTTTGATTTCAACCACCCGTTAGCTGGTCGAGAGCTGCGGCTTGATATTGATTTGCTTGGAGTGATTTGATGGATCGGCAAGTGGGCGCAAACGTTGACTTACAGGGCATCGAACACGAGGTGGTGTTGGCACAACCGCGGGGGTTTTGTGCCGGCGTTGATCGCGCTATTGAGATTGTTGAGCGTGCCTTGCAAATGCACGGTGCCCCCATTTATGTGCGCCATGAAATTGTTCACAACAAATACGTTGTAAAAGACTTGTCTGACAAAGGCGCCGTTTTTGTTAAAGAGCTCGATGAGGTGCCCACAGGCGCCATCGTCGTGTTTTCCGCGCACGGCGTCTCAAAACAGATCCAAGCGCGCGCCACAGAGCTTGGGCTTAGCGTGTTTGATGCCACCTGTCCGTTGGTGACCAAGGTACATGTTGAAGTGGCCAAGATGCGCGCGGCAGGTCTCGAGGTGATCATGATTGGTCACCAAGGTCACCCTGAGGTAGAGGGGACTCTAGGCCAGTCTGATGCCGGTATGTACTTGGTCGAGACAGTGCAGGACGTGCAAGATTTGGTGGTGGCTGACCCGAACAAGTTGGCGTTTGTCACGCAGACTACTTTATCGGTCGATGACGCAGCCTTGGTGGCGCAAGCTTTGCGCGATCGGTTTCCTGGCATCGTTGAGCCCAAGAAAAGCGACATTTGCTATGCAACACAAAACCGCCAAGATGCCGTCAAGATCATGAGTCAGCAGTGTGATGTCGTCTTGGTGGTGGGCAGCGCCAACAGCTCAAACTCAAATCGCCTGCGAGAAGTGGCCGCAAGGCTCGGCGTGCCATCTTATTTGATTGACGGCCCGGCAGCGATTGATCCCGCTTGGCTCGATGGCAAAAAGCAGATTGGTATCACCGCGGGCGCATCCGCGCCTGAGGTGCTAGTCCAAGCGGTTATTGATCGCATTAAGGACCTGGGTGCAATTTCCGTGCGAACCTTGGATGGCCTGACTGAGAACGTCTCGTTTCCGTTGCCTAAGGGCTTGGGCGCGCGCAAAAGCTGATCGCGTCTCGCGCCTGAACTGCTGCGAACAACCCGAGACATAGTGATCGAGTATGACCGCGAAAAAGCGCTCTACGCCCGCCACTTGGAAAGATCCTGACGACGCACCAGAACTTACAGAAGACTTTTTCAAGAATGCCGACTTATACGAAGGCACCAAACTTAAAAGTAAACCGCGAGGCAGACCGAAGTCTGCTTCGCCCAAAGAGCCGGTAAAACTGCGATTGGATGCCGATGTGCTTGCTGCCCTTGGTGCCAGTGGCGAAGGCTGGCAGACACGAATCAATGATGCCTTGCGTGCATCGTTAAAGTTAGCCGGAGAACTTTAGATTCAAACGCTTGAAATTCAACGGGGCGAAAAAATAGCCATCTTTCTCGCAAAAGATGGCTATTTTTTGAATTGCTTGGCTCCCCAACCTGGGCTCGAACCAGGGACCTACGGATTAACAGTCCGGCGCTCTACCGACTGAGCTATTGGGGAACAGAACGCGATTCTAGCACTGAAAATTACCCGCGAGCAAATCGACACGAAGGCCAAATGACTAAAGTGCATCCAGTCGTCTGACGCAATCGATTGAAATGACCCCAGGCAGACCGAAAAGCAAATCAACACTCACTGTTCTTAGGGAGGCAGGCATGGCTAATCGATAAACGGCCCGCTTGTCATCTGCTAGAATAACGCGCTGTGCCGGTGTAGCTCAGTTGGTAGAGCAGCGCATTCGTAATGCGAAGGTCGTAGGTTCGACTCCTATCTCCGGCACCATCGAACGGCAGTGCAACCTCGAGACATGGTT
>SKIZ01000080.1 GCA_007116135.1 Burkholderiaceae bacterium | reverse complement strand
GGCTCACTGGGTTGAGCGCCCGCGCTATGCGCTTTAGGTGCGACGATCCAGGGCACATCGACACCCATGGCCTTTAACCAGCCAAGTTGCAGTCGCGAGACCACGGTGCGATTTGTCGATTCAGTCGTCATACCGGGTTATACCGCCATTTCGTCAAGCGCGCACGCCAACACCCAGGCGTCTTCGCGCACGCCTTTGCCAGCCGGGTAGTAACCTTTGCGCGTGCCGATTTGCTCAAAACCCAGTTTGTTATAAAACGCCAAAGCGTTGACATTGGAGGGTCGCACTTCAAGCAACACCCGGTCAACGCCATGCTCACGCGCAAGCTCAAATACCCCACGCACAAGCCGCGCGCCAAGCCCGGTGCGTCGGTAATCGCGCGCCACGGCAATGACCAGCAAATGGACATCGTCAGGTGTCACCATGGCCACACTGAAGGCCGCAAGCACACCATCCAGACGCAGCACCCACGCCCGATAGCCTGCAGCCAGTGCATCTTCAAAGTTGCGCCGACTCCAGGGAAACGCCTGGGATTGACGCTCAAGCTCAACCACCTCGTTGATATCGACTGGCATCATGGGCAACAACAGCGCCGATTGCGGTGCACGCGCCTTGGGGTTGCCGCCTAAGCCCTCAGCGCGCTCCTCGGTGGTAAATGCGACTTTGTTGCGTAGATACAAGGGCAAAGCGCGCTCAGGCGTCAGCACCCTGCCCGCGCACGCACGTGCGTGTGCCAGAATCGCAAGGTCTTTGGCCTGGGGACGTGCGGTGTGATCGATGGCCTCTAAGTCAAGCGTTCGATACCAACGAGCGCCTGCAGCGGCATCGACAACCTGCCAGCCCTCACCAACTAAGCACGCGACTTGTTGATCACCCACAGCGCGCTGCCAGTACGGCAGGCGTTGCGAGATAAACGCCGGCACATCCGCAGCCGCTAACAACACGGGCGGTTGCAGTTCGATGCCCGCTTGACCATAAACCCCAAAGTAAACCTCCTGCATGCGCGCATCAAGCGCCACGAGCACCACGCGCTGGCTTGCGGCAAATGCCCAGGCACAAGTCTCTAGTGCATTAACAGCGACCACTGGGCACTGAAGTGCGAAGCCCATGGCTTGCGCCAAGCTGCACGCCAGACGAATCCCGGTAAAAGCACCCGGGCCTTGGTCAAAGGCAATTAAGCCCAGATCCTGGCGATTGACCCCGACTTGGCGCAACAACGCATCGATGGTTGGCAGAATTTGCTGGCCGTGATCGCGCTCATCGCTCAAGGGCAACTGCGCGATCGAGTCGCTGTCTTCGCGGTCAAGCAAAATGGCCACGCTGCCGGTTCGCGTGGTGGTTTCTAAGGCCAAAATTGGTTTCATCACAGCATTTTAATCGGGCGCAGCCGCTAGCCCCGAGCCCGAGGCCATCGCAAACAAAGTGCGAAAGGGCTCATATTATTATTTTGTTATACAAACTTTTGTAGAGCCATCGCTTGACAAGCGCTCAGCCATTGCACATGATCAATACACAAGAATAAAGGCTTCTGGTCAATCCGCTCAGGGGTTTGTCAAACAAAAGTTAGGGGCACCAAGATGAAGCAGCAGTCACAAACCAATTCGGTTCAGAAAGTTTGTTTGTTGTTAAGCGCCCTATCGTCACCGGCGCCTTGTCGGCTCAAGGACCTCGCTCTACAGACTGGCCTGGATAAAGCCAGCATTTTGCGAGTACTCGAGACACTCATGGCCGAGGGCTACGTGATGCGTGATGACGCGCAAAAAACTTATCAGCTAGGCGATCAGGCGATTTTGCTGGGGCTAGCGATGCAACAACGCCTGCCGGTGGTGCATCTGGCGCGGCCCTACATGCTCAAAGTCGCCGCTGAAAGTGGGGACACGGCTTTGCTTCTACAACGCATGGGTGGTGACTCGGTGTGCATGGACCGCGAGTTTGGCGGCTACCCGATTCGCGCCAACTACCTTGAAGTCGGCACACGGCGCCCGCTGGGCATCAGCTCGGGCGGGCTAGCGCTACTGGCTTGGTTACCCGATGAAGAAATCCGCGCGGTGCTCGATATCAATGAGCCTGGGCTCAAGCGCAACTACCCAAACATCAGTCGCAGCTTCATCGAAGACCAAATCGCCAAGTCACGCCAACAAGGCTACGCCTGCATTCTGAATTTGCTAGTCGAGCAAATGGGTGGCATTGCCGTGCCCTTGATGGGCGCAGACTCACGCCCGTTTGCCGCACTGGTCATCTCAGCGCTTGCGCGTCGAATTGAAGAAAGACGTCAGTCACTGGTCGATCTGCTGCAAGAGACCGCCCAAGAGTTCGCCAAACAGCACACAGGCGTCGATCACCACGCAGCACTCGCACGCTATCACGCCGCCGCACAAGTGCTCTCGGCCTAGGCGACTGGTCCTAGATCTGGCCATTGACTTGAGTGCGGCGCGGCAAGACAATCAATTGAGCACTGCTTAGCCCAAGTTCGCCCTCAGGACACGCATGAGCTGGCGCTACCCTGCAGATACTGCACGAGTTGGTCAGGGAAATCGGTAAACACCCCGTCGACCTGCGCCACCTTGACAAGCCAATCATGAATGAATGCCGCATCGGGCGCAAAACCCGGCAGGCGGTCGCTTCGCAACGTGTAGGTGTGTATGGCCAGACCACGCGCGCGTGCCCAGGCCAGCCACGGCGCCAGTTTCGGGACACCCTCATCTCGCGCTTGCCACAACAACGACATCGCCGCTGCCACGGTATTGGCGTAGCGAGCGATTTGACTTAAGCCCTCGGGGGTGAGCATCCAGCTCGAATCAACTGTCACCCAGTTGCCGTTTGCGTCACGCTCGCAAGTGGTTTGCCAGTGGTCATAGCCCACGAGTTGCGCCAGACGCAGATCGACACCCAACTCGGGCATGAGTTCGCGCTTGATGCGCTCGAGTGCTTGGGCATCAAAGGACTCGACGATCACCGCATCTGAGCGTTGGGTGTAACCGTAGGCCTTGAGCGTGCCAAGCGCGGCGCGACTCAAATCAAAACCGGCATCGGCATGAAACCATGGTGCCTTGAGCTCCAGATAAAGGCCCATCTGGCGCGCAAAGCTTTGGTTCAAGCCCTGCAACAACTCGATCTCTTCAGCCAGCGTGTGTATCTGAAAGCGCGAGCGCCCCGGCGGGAAGCGAGTGGCAAATTGTGCTTGGCCATCGGGCCTGCGTCGCTCAGACAGATTCAAAGACCTGAGCTCTTTGAGCGTGAAGTCGATCACGTAATAGTGGCCGCAGGCGCGCGC
>SKIZ01000012.1 GCA_007116135.1 Burkholderiaceae bacterium | reverse complement strand
GCTGCGAACGCGGGCACAAAGTCCGGATCTTCAACCGTGCCCAGCGCCTTTTCACCGCGAAAGAAATGCACCCCTACGCCTGGATCAAAGACACCGAGCAGTCGATCGCCAAGGCCCACGTCAGGCAGGCACTGCGACAGCGCGCGGCCCCACTTGGCTGCGGTCTGCGGTGAGACGTCGGCCAAGCGCTGCATCTCTTGAACGGAGGTCTGGGCGATTTGCTCGGCCGAGACATTGCGCAGATAGTTCAAGTCCAGAATAAAGCGCGCTTTCATCGAGAAGCGCTCGCCCGAGACGTGCAGTGCGGCGCGGTAGATACGAAACACGCTCCAGCTAAAAAGCCCGTGACCGAGCACCTGCCAGTGATCGCCGAACTGCTGGCGCAAGGCTTGTGGCAGCTCTGCCACAGCATTAGCATCGTCAAATGTGGATGAAGCGGGCATAATGGGTCTTACCTGAGAGTTATAAAATGACTTGAGGGTCACACCGATGACGGCTCGCTGAATCGGCGGGGTTTGACCCTAAAGTGTGAAATCTGAACTGAATTGTTTAAAAAAATACTGGTCAGTCACAATTAAGACTGATTAGATACCAATTATCTGTCCCACGCAAGGCTTATGACCGACTCAAGCACGCCTGCCAGCAAAAAACTGTCCTTCAAGCAGCAGCAGCACCAATTTCGCGAAGATGCGATCTTGGACGCGGTTAACCGCCTGCTCGCGCAAAAGGGCTATGACTTGATGACCATGGACGAGGTGGCCGCCGAAGTCGGCATTGCCAAAGCCAGCCTATACAAACACTTCGAGTCCAAGGAGGCCGTGGCAGCGGCCTCAATGACCCGCTTCATCGAAGAGGCGCTTTCGATGACGCGCGACTTGCCTGATCACATGAAACCGATCGACAAGATCAAATCGGTGGTGCGTTGGGCCGTGCGCGTGCACCTCTCAGGCACCATGCCGTCGTTGCCGTCAACGCGCTCGAGCATCCAGCAAACGCTGCTTGCACATGAGCCCTATGTTGAAAAACTCGAGCAGCTCACGCTTTTGCTAGGCGAATGGATTGGTCAGGCACAAGACAGTGGTGAGCTGTCACCGGCGCTGCCAGGCGAGGTGATTCTCTACACCATCTACGCACGTTCATGCGACCCGGTGGCCGATTTCCTAAAGAATGGTGGTGCCTTTAGCGATGACGACATCGTCGAGCTGTTGGTGCACACCTGCTTTGAAGGCATGGTGCGCACGCCCGCACTGCCCGGGCGCATTTAAGGCGTCGCGCTAAACTGCCAACCTTGGTTTAATCAACCGAGCTCATTGACTGTCTTACCCGAGCGGGTAAACCAACTTGATATGCGAGCTTGGCTTGCGACCATGGTTTTTGAGCACACCGCACCGAACGCGGCTATACAGGATGATCTATGTGGTTTAAGAATTTAAAGATTTTTCGCCTAACCGACCATTGGGCCCAACACATCGAAACACTTGGCGATGCGCTGTTAGCCCACGCCTTTAACCCGCCCGAAGACCTGCAAGCAAGCACCACGGGCTGGGTGCCACCGCGCGAGGCTGACGATCGTCTAGCAGTTTCTATCTCTGGGCAATACCTGCTGGCATTTCGAATTGAAAAGAAACTCTTGCCGGCAAGCGTCGTTAACCAAACGGTGAAAACCCGCGCGCAAACCATCGAGGCCGAGCAAGGCTACACCCCGGGGCGCAAGCAACTGCGCGACTTGAAAGAGTCGGTCACCGATGAGCTTTTGCCGCGCGCCTTTAGCGTGGCGCGCGATGTACGCGTCTGGATTGACCCGGTGGCCAAGTGGCTTGTGATTGATGCCGCCAGCGCGGCGCAATCCGATGAAGTCCTCTCAGCGTTGGGGCGCAGCCTCTACCCCTACCCGGTTGAGCCCCTAAAACTAGGGCAAAGCCCAAGCGCCTTGATGACCGGTTGGTTGCTCGATGGCCAGCCGCCTGAGGGATTTAGTATCGATGGCGACAGCCAATGGCAAGCCAGCGGCGATCAAGCCGCCTCGATTCGCTATGTCCGACACGACCTGCCCGAGCCCACCATTCAAAGTCACGTCCAAGACGGCTATCAGTGCGTGCGCTTGGCGCTGACCTGGCAAGACCGCATCAGTTTTGTGTTGACCGATACCGGTGACATCAAGCGGCTAAGCGCACTCGATGTGTTGCAAGAGCGCGCTCACGATTCACTGACACAAACAGCCGAGGAGCGCTTTGAGAGCGACTTCACCTTAATGAGCGCGGAGTTAGTCAAGCTCTTTGACGACTTGTTGCCGCTTTTTACCGAGGAACCATCGTGATCGAGGGTTTAAGGGCAAGCTGGGTCAGTCAAACCGAGGCGCTTAAAGAAATCCTTCTGCTCGACAGCACCGCGCCCGACGAAGACTCAGCGATGTCGTTGACGGTGATTGTGGTGGTGGGGCCGCCAGACCCCAACGCCTTGTCTTATCTGGTGCCGCGCGCGGTGTTTGAACGCGGGCTGCCTGTGCACGTGGGTGCGCTAGGCTCTGATGAAGACTTAGTCGCTGGGATGCTCGAGATTCTTGAGGTCATGAACCAGCACGACATCGTGGTGTTTTTGTGTCAAGACCAAGCCACCCTTGATGCCGTTATCGATCATTTGCAGCCCGAACTGTCAGATCCCCACGAGTTGTAAAGAGATCCCAGGCCACCAGGAACAACACCGCGATCAAGGGGCCCGCGACAAAACCACTCATGCCAAAGAGCACCAAGCCGCCAAGCGTGGAAATCAGCACCAGGTAATCGGGCATGCGAGTGTCTTTGCCCACCAGGATCGGGCGCAAGATGTTGTCAACCAGGCTAATGACCACCGCCCCAAAAAGCGCTAACACAATGGCTTCAAAGTACGCCCCGGTCAAACCAAAGTAGATGGCCACTGGTCCCCAGACCAGACTGGCACCAACCACCGGCAAAAGCGACAACAACGCCATGACCACTCCCCACAGCGTGGCTGACGGGATCCCCAGCGCCCAGAAAATCAGCCCGCCAAGCGCTCCTTGAATCAAAGCGACGATCACATTGCCTTTGATCGTGGCCCGCACCACCATGCCGAATTTGTCGATAAAGTGTGACTTCTGGCGTGGGGTCAATGGCAGTGCCTTGTCAATCAGTTGCGCAATTCGGGTGCCGTCACGCAAAAAGAAAAAGAGCAGATACAACATCACCGCCATCTCAAGCAAAAACATAAAGGTGTTTTGACCAAGGCTTAACGCCTGGTTACCCACAATCCGAACCGCTTGGGCGGCTGCGCGCGAGACATCGGTTTTAAGTTGCTCCAGATCGGTCAAGCCCATGCGATAGAGCCATGGGCGCAAATCGGCCGGAATCGAGTTATACATCATCTCGATCCAGTCGCCGGCGGCAAACCGGCCACTGAGCACCAGCTGATAAACCGCAATGATCTCGGCCACCAAAGACCGGGTAATAAAGGCCACGGGCAAGAGCACCGTGATCATCGCCGCCAATAGCGCCAAAGCGGCAGCCACGTTACGCCGCTTGGGCATGGCGTGCTCAAGCTTGGCTTGCAAGGGGTGAAACAGCACCGCAATGACAGCGGCCCAAAACACCGATGCCGCAAACGGCAGCAACAGCCACACAAAGGCCAGCGTGATGACCACGAGCAGCAACATGAAGGCGCGGCTGTGAATGGGGTCGTCTGTACTCAACTGTGGCTCCGGTTCAAGACGTGGCAGAACTTAAGCATACCAAGGCTCGGTTTAAATGCGACAAACTACCTCAGCCAAACGATGCGCAGCGAATTGGTCGTGCCCGAGACGCCAAACGGGGTGCCTGCGGCAATCAGCACGGCGCGACCTCGCTGCCCAAAACCGTGACGCATGACTTCATTGGAGGCATGGTCTGCGACTTCGTCCATGCTTGCGACATCGGCAGCCTGCGTTGAATGCACCCCCCACACCAGCGTCAGACGACGAGCCACATCGATATGCGGCGTCAAACTGAGAATCGGTGCGTTGGGCCGCTCATGGGCCACACGCAAGGTACTGGCCCCCGAAGAGGTAAATGCCACGGTGGCGGCCACCGGCAAGGTTTCAGCCACCGTCCCGATGGCAGCCGAGATCGCATCCTGCGCGGTTGTCTGGCGCCAGGTCTGCACGGCTTGCATGGTGCGCCGCTGCAGTGGGTCGGCTTCAGTGGCACACAAAATCCGGTTCATCATTTCAACGGCAGCCACCGGATATTGGCCTGCGGCTGACTCGGCCGAGAGCATCACGGCGTCTACGCCGTCATAGATGGCGCCTGCCACGTCACTGACTTCGGCGCGCGTGGGCACGGGCGAGCTAATCATGGATTCCAGCATCTGGGTGGCAACCACAACGGGCTTGCCCGCTTCACGGCAGGCCCGGATGATGCGCTTTTGCAGCACAGGCACATCCTCAGGCGCGCATTCAACACCCAAGTCGCCACGGGCCACCATGACCCCATCGGCAGTCGCGACAATGGCATCAAGCGACTCAATGGCCGCTGGCTTTTCCAATTTGGCCATCACCCAGGCACGATGATTAACCAACGCCTTTAACTCGTCTATATCGGCTGCCCGCTGAACAAACGACAGCGCGACCCAGTCAACACCAAGTGACAAGCCAAACGCCAAATCCTCGCGATCCTTCGGTGTCAGAGGCGAGAGCGGCAAAATCGCATCAGGCACGTTGACCCCCTTGCGATCAGACAACACGCCGGCATTAAGCACTTGGACGCGCGCTGTGTCTAGGTCACAGTCAAGCACCGTCAGGCGAACTTTGCCGTCATCGATGAGCAATTGGTCACCGGGTTTTATGGCCGCAAAAATCTCCGGATGCGGCAGTGGCAAGCGTTGGGCATTGCCAGGTTCGGTGCGCATGTCAAGGGTGATCTCCTGGCCCGCCTTGACCGTGATCGAGCCACCTTCGATGGCGCCTAGGCGCAGTTTGGGGCCTTGCAGGTCCATCAAAATGCCGACCGGGCGGCCGACCTCGCGCTCAATGGCACGCACCGCCTCGTAACGCGCGCGGTGTTCCTCATGGGTGCCGTGACTGAAATTAAAGCGAAACACATCGACCCCAGCCTCAAACAGTGCCCGGATGGTCTGGGCATCGCGACTGGCCGGCCCAAGTGTGGCGAGGATTTTTGCGTTGCGATCGCGGTGCGAAATGGCGTTTAGTTTCATGCTGACTCCGGTGGCTCGATTAAGGGCGCGCCATAAAAAAACCCCCGTCTACAGACACTGTAACGGGGGCCACCTCAGTTACGAACGGCTTTTAAACCGTCTGGCTCAAGCGTGACTGCAGTTGCTCGCGGATTTGCACCAGATGGTCTGGCAAGCCGTGGGCCAACTTGTCAAAAAGCTCATCGTGCAACTTGAACTCATCGCGCCAGGCTTGCAAGTCAATGGCAGTGATGGTCTCAAACATGTCCACTGAGAACGACAACCCTTGCCAGTCCATGTCTTCAAACCGGGGCGTGACACCAAGCACGTGCTCCTGGCCACCGGCCTTGCCCTCGATGCGCGCGAGCATCCACTTAAGCACACGTGCGTTCTCGCTAAAGCCTGGCCACACAAAGCGACCCTGTTCATCGGTGCGAAACCAGTTCACACAAAAGATCTTGGGCAACTGCGCGCCGCTTTGAGCCAATCGCTGGCCCAAAGCCAGCCAATGGTCAAAGTACTCGGCCATGTTGTAGCCACAAAACGGCAGCATCGCAAACGGATCACGGCGCACCACGCCTTGCTGGCCCATGGCCGCAGCCGTGGTCTCAGAACCCATGGTGGCGGCCATGTAGACACCTTCTTGCCAATTGCGCGCCTCAGTCACAAGCGGCACGGTGCTTGAGCGCCGACCACCAAAGATAAATGCATCAATCTGCACGCCCTGCGGGTCATCCCAGGCTTGATCAAGCACTGGGTTTTGAACGGCTGACACGGTAAAGCGCGCATTCGGATGCGCGGCCTTGACGCCTTGGCTTGCCGACTCGGGGGTCCAGTCATTGCCGCGCCAATCAATGCAGTGCGTGGGCGGCTCTTTGGTCATGCCTTCCCACCAGACGTCGCCGTCATCGGTCAAGGCAACGTTGGTGAAGATGACGTTTTCTTTCAAACTCGCCATGCAGTTGAAGTTCGATTTCTCATTGGTGCCCGGTGCCACGCCGAAGTAGCCAGCCTCTGGGTTGATGGCGCGCAAGCGCCCCTGCGCATCGGGCTTGATCCAGGCGATGTCGTCACCGATGGTGGTGATTTTCCAGCCCTCTTGGGCCAAGCCGTCTGGCGGAATCAGCATCGCGAAGTTGGTCTTGCCACAGGCCGAGGGGAAAGCGGCAGCCACGTGATACTTCTTGCCCCAGGGGGCTTGTACGCCGAGAATCAACATGTGTTCAGCCAACCACCCTTGGCCACCTTGCTTGGCCTCGGCACGCCCCATGGTCGAGGCAATGCGAAGCGCAAAGCACTTCTTGCCCAACAGCGCGTTGCCACCGTAGCCCGAGCCATAAGACCAAATCTCACGGGTTTTCGGGAAATGCACGATGTACTTCGTCGAGTTGCATGGCCAGGCCACGTCGGCTTGACCGTCAGCCAAAGGCGCACCGACGCTGTGCACGCACGGCACGAACTGGCCATCGCTACCCAGCACATCGTAGACCGCGCGTCCCATGCGGGTCATCATCCGCATGTTGACCACCACATAGGGCGAGTCAGAGATTTCCACGCCGATCTGGGCGATCGGTGAACCCAGTGGCCCCATGGAAAACGGAATCACATACATGGTGCGTCCACGCATCGAGCCTTCAAACAAGCCATCAAGCGTGGCCCGCATCTCGTTGGGGTCAATCCAGTTGTTGGTCGGGCCGGCCTCGTGAGCTTCGTCGGTGCAAATGAAGGTGCGGTCTTCAACACGCGCCACATCATCGGGCGCCGAGCGCGCTAAAAACGAATTCGGGCGCTTCGCTGGGTTTAACGCGATCAGCGTGCCGGCTTGCACCATGTCCGCGCAAAGGCGGTCATACTCAGCCTGCGAGCCATCGCACCAAACGATGTCTTTGGGCTGGGTTTTGGCGGCGATATCAGCCACCCACTTGATAAGTCCTTGATGTTTCACATAATCTGGCGCGGAATTGGTATCAGTCATGGTTACGTGTCGTGGATTTGTCATAAAAAGGTCAGACGATCTTAGCATTCACAGCGTCCCTAAGAAATAGTGACACTCCCTAGTGCACGATTTATCGGCGCTTTCAAGTTACGATCCCACGAACCCGTTAGTGACCAACCAAGCTGCGCCAAACACCATGTCCACCCCTGAAATCCCAGAAGAGTCGTTTAAAGAGATCAATCAAGGCCTGATTCAGTTGCTCGCCGCCGCTGCCTTAGCCGGTGTGGCTGTGGGATTGGTCGGTGGCAGCTTTCATTGGTTGCTTGACCACGGCGGCCAAGCCTACTTAGGCATGCTAGCGAACTGGGCCACGCTTGGCCTATGGGGGCTGCCGGGGTGGCTGGCAGCGATGCTGCTGACCGGTCTGGCTGTGGCCGCAGCACGCTGGCTTGTGACCTTTGCACCGTCGTCTGCCGGCAGCGGCGTGCAGCATGTCGAGGCGGTGATGCGCGAACAAGCCTCACCGGCACCCTTTCGGGTCTTGCCGATCAAGTTTGTCGGCGGGTTACTTGCCATGGTGCCTGGTCTGGCGCTTGGGCGCGAGGGCCCCACGATTCAGATGGCTGCTGTCATCGGCACCGAGTCGGGCAAGCTCTTTCGCTTGGCCCGCGACGAACGCTTCATGCTTTACACCGCGGTGGCCGGCTCAGGCTTGTCAGTGGCCTTTAATGCACCCCTATCGGGTGCGGCATTTGTAATCGAGGAGGTTGCCAGACGCGTGACTGCTCGGCGCCTGTTGGTCACACTGGTGGCGATCGCCACGGCCATGGCCGTCTACCGGGGCTTGTTTGGCAATGCGGTGGCATTCGATGTCCACACGCTCATGCCAGCCGATACGAGCGAACTTATCGCCTACGCGATCTTCGGTGCGATCATGGGCGCGCTTGGCGTGGCCTACAACAACTCGGTGCTATTTGGCTTGAACCGCTTTACCGAGATCGCACCCGATGTATCACCGGTGGTCAAAGCCGGTGTCATCGGCTTGGCCATCGGTCTTTTGGCGTATTGGCAGCCGGGCTGGGTCGGCGGTGGTGAACGACAGGCCAATCTGGTGTTGGCCGGACAGTTCGGGATATCGGCGCTTTTGGTGCTATTGCTTGTGCGCTGGGTGCTAGGCACGGTGTCTTATTCGATGGGCACACCGGGCGGCCTTTTTGCCCCACTGCTTTTGGTCGGTGCTGTCAGTGGTGCCCTCTTTGCCCATGGTGGCAACTGGATTGCGGGTGATCTGGTTACCTTGACGCCAGCGGCGTTTGCGCTCGTGGGGATGGCTGCTTTTTTCACTGCCGTCGTTCGCGCACCCTTTACCGGTATTTTGCTCATCACCGAGATGAGTGGCTCGGTGGTTTTGATGATTCCCTTGATTGTGGCCAGCGTCACGGCCACCTTGATCGCCGATCGCCTCAATGGCGAACCGATCTACGATTCCTTGCGCGCGCGCATGAAACTAACCAGTGGTAATCGGTGAGTAAACCGGTTGAGGCCCGCGCATCGGTGTGAGCGCCCGATAAAATTGGGCGCTTGCCGCAGGCCAGCTAAATTGCTTGGCGCGCGCTAGCGCTTGCGCCCGATCTAAGGTCAGACAAGCCAGGCACGCTTGCCGCAAGTCGTCAGACAACACCCCGGCGCCTGACTGACCAACCACGTCAATCGGGCCCGGCACATTAAAGGCCGCTACCGGCAAGCCGCACGCCATGGCCTCGGCCATGACCAGACCAAAGGTGTCGGTCAAACTTGGAAAGACAAAGACATCGGCTTGACTGTAGGCCAATGCCAGCGCATTGGCTGGCAGCACGCCCAGGAACCTGACGTCCGGATAGCGCCGCTTGAGCGTTTGCGCCAAGGGACCGTCGCCTGCCACCCACTTCTGGCCAGGCAAATCAAGCTGCAAAAATGCATCAATGTTTTTCTCAGCGGCCAGGCGCCCGGCATACAGGAAGATGGGGTGGGCCTGATTGATGGGCGCTTGCGCTACGCGCGGGTAAAAAACATCGTGATCCACACCGCGCGACCAATGCACCACCGGCCCAAACCCACGTTGAACCAGACTGTCAACGATGGCTGGCGTTGGTGCAAGCACCGCGCTTGCGTGTCGGTGAAAGCGTCGCATCAAAGGGTAAGACCAGGCCAGCGGCACGCCAAAGCGCGCCTTGAGATACTCAGGGAATCGGGTGTGATAGGCCGTGGTGTGGGCCCATCCCTGCTCGATGGCGGCGGCGCGCGCGGCCCAGCCAAGCGGGCCTTCGGTGGCGATGTGCAGCGCATCGGGATTGATCTCGCCGATCATGGCCTTTAAGCGCGCACTCGTGGCAAGCGCGAGCGCAATACCACGGTCACCGGGGCATGGCAGCGTCTTAAATAACGCAGGCGTGATGAATTCAACGTGCACACCCATGGCGTTTAAGTGCAAACAGGTATTGCCCAGCGTGCGCACCACGCCATTGACTTGCGGATGCCAGGCATCGGTGACAATCAGTAGCCGTTGGATGGTTGCGTCAGACATGGGCAGCTGTCTGCTTCGGTTCAGTCGCTGGCAAGCGTTCATCGTCATCTGTTGTTTGCGATGGGTTTGCCCGATAGGGCCAGTGAATCAGTTTGAGTTGGCCTTCATGGGTCTCAACCAGGGCCGATAAGCTCTCGACCCAGTCGCCGTCATTGCAGTAAAGCGTGCCGTTGATCATGCGCATCTCAGGCTTATGAATGTGGCCACACACCACGCCGTCAAACCCGCGGCCACTTGCTTCGGCTGTCACCGCCGTCTCAAATGCGGTAATAAAA
This sequence comes from Burkholderiaceae bacterium, assembly GCA_007116135.1. GTDB lineage: Bacteria > Pseudomonadota > Gammaproteobacteria > Burkholderiales > Burkholderiaceae_B > Algicoccus. The sequence continues at coordinate 2,196 of SKIZ01000012.1, read as the reverse complement.
GACACCGCATTTTTGACTTTGTGTTTGAGGTATTGCGACAACGACCAATACGGCAGACCCAGTCGGTGGCGCAAGCGATTGAAATGGTTGTTCAATTTCAAAACCAGTGTGTAGAGCGTGTCACCAACGTAGGCCAGCCACTTGGCATGCTGAATCACGCCATCGAAATAATCACCGTGGGTAATGAGCAGCTTGCGACCATCCAAGGTGTGGTGCGTGGCTTCGTTGACGATGCGAATGTCACCAAATGCAAGCCCTATGAATTGCCGCAAGACTTCATCGTGGTTGCCGGCCACATACGTCACTCGGGTGCCTTTGCGCGACTTACGCAACACCTTTTGGACGACGTCGTTGTGAGACTGATGCCAATACCACTGCTTGCGCAGCTGCCAACCATCAATAATGTCACCGACTAAGTACAGGTCCCAACAGTGGTTGTGCTTGAGGAAATCCAACAGAAATGTCGCTTGAGCGCCGGCTGTACCCAAATGGACGTCGGAGATCCAGATCGCCCGGTAGTGTGCCTCGGCTCGCGGCGGTGTCGTGATAGCAGCTGTCGGTTCGGTTGCGTTCATGAAACGACATCATGCGCGCGCTGTTTGACAGTAATGTTGCAGTGCGTTGAACTTTACTTCACTGTGGTGCCAATCCCACAGTCACGCTCAGGCTCAAACTCACGCTAGGGAGTCGATGTACTGATGAATGATGTCATGAAACGAAGCATCGGCCGATAACCCGAGTGACTTGGCACGCTCGGACTCAAACGCACCAGGCCAGCTACCGACGACTTGCCGAATCTGGGCATCGGATTCAAGTTGCACCAACGCCCGGGTTTGCTCACCGGCAATGTCTTGGAGTGCCTGCAACATGTCTTGCACCGTCAAGCTTAGCGCCGGCAGGTTGATGGCCGTGCGCCCGCCCAACTGTTCACGCGGAGCCTGGGCCACCGTGAGAATGCCTGCAATCGTGTTGCGCGGTGAGGCCAGCGCCACCCGGGTCTCTAATGGCACCGGGCACACCGTCGACTCACCGGCCAACGGTTCACGAATAATGCCCGACAAAAAGCTCGAGGCCGCGCCATTGGGGCGACCCGGGCGCACCGACACCGTCATGAGCCGTGCCAGCCGACCATCAATGTAGCCCTTGCGGGTGTAGTCAGCGATGAGCTGTTCGCAGACAAACTTCTGAATGCCGTAACTGGATTGCGGCACAGGCAGCGTATTGTCGGTGATGACCGCAGGCATCGGCACGGCAGGCTCACCGCCAAAGACAGCGACCGAACTGGCAAAGAACAATCGGGCGGTCACACCGGTCTCGGCCTGCTGGGTGCGCAGCTTTTCTAGCAACGCTTCGGTGGTGGCCAGATTGGCCCGCATGCCGAGCGAGAAGTCCTGCTCGCATTCACCTGAGACGGCCGAGGCCATATGAAAGACCGCGTCGTAGGCGCTCTCAAAGAGCTCACCCAAGCTCTCGAACAAGTCAGCCTGATAAATCCGCACCCGATCGTCTTGCGTCAACAACGGGTCAGTGACTGGCTGGCGATCCGTCAGGACCAGCGTCTCAATCAGCTGGCCGTCAAACTCACCTCGCGCCAGGAGCTCACACGCTAACCGATCACCCAAAAAGCCAGCCGCACCAGTGACTAAAACCTTCATCTGACCACACCCTCAAAATTTTTTTGTCAATCATACCCGTGCGCCGCTAAGTTTGCGCAGACCCACCGATAGCCGGCCCTCTCTGGTATGAACATGGAAGCCTCGAGAGAAAAAATCCACCAAGCTTCTTTGAGTATCTGATACTCTAGGCGCCTTTTGCGATATTGTGAGCACCAACCAAGTGGGTTGTCCCTTTGGGCTGCGCTCACGCGACATGACCACGCCGCCTTGCGTTTGATTGTGCGGATGAGTCAGCACCGACGGTTGATTCGTTTAGGGAGACCTCTCATGCGCCGCCTGATCCTCACGCTAGACCGGTACTTGACCGGTCTGTCCTGGTTCATCGCCTCGACCTTGTTAGCCGTTATTAGCTGTTTGGGTTTGTGGCAAGTCACCACCCGTTTCATTTTGTCGCAACCTTCGATCTGGACCGAAGAGATCATGCGTCGCTTGCTCATTTGGTGCGTCATGCTTGGGGTGGTGGTGGCACTGCGCCACGGGGTGCTGGTCTGCGTTGACTTGGCGCTGCGTCTAACGACCG
>SKIZ01000143.1 GCA_007116135.1 Burkholderiaceae bacterium | reverse complement strand
TGGAAATTGGGGCTCACTGTTCCATCAGTGCGGGAGTGCAGATTTACACCCACGACACGGTCAATTGGGCAACTAGTGCGGGCACTAAACCAGCCGACGTCGCACCCGTCAAAATCGGCGACTCTTGCTACATTGGACCAAATGTCATTATCAGCAAGGGAGTCACGATCGGTGAAGGTTGTGTGATTGGCGCCAACAGCTTCGTGAACCAGGATCTGCCAGCGGGGACACGCGCCTGGGGATCACCTGCTCGCGCACAGCCTGTATAAACAGGGAGGCGGCTGTTTATTAGCAGATCGCGACAAAAGTCCAGAGAACGTAACCTTTTTGTTTGTAGAAGTTGAAAATTTCCTCCGGCTTTGACACTTCAAAAGGAAACCCGCCCACCCAGTCAATGACATCCCTGTGACGTGACATTCCTCTGTTGACTTGATAGTCTTTCCACGTCTTGAATGGTTTAAGCGTTATGAAATCGAGGATTTCAGTTTAACTAAACAGGTCTTAATAAGTGGATATTACTGCCATCTTGGCCACAAACCAAGAAGCAAGGCCTTTATCAATCGCTCGAACCACCTAATAGAGCCATCTGGTCTGAATGCTTCGCTAGCCCCTTGTCCGCACCTGGTTCAGCAATGCCCCGACTCGAACACGTTCATCCTGCGTGAGCAGGACCAACCAACCTAGAGAGACCACCAAAAAAATCGATGCGATGTAAAAAATGGAGCCGATCCAAACCCCAAACTGCTGCAAAGCCCAGTTCGACAACAAACCACCGATCAGCGTTGTGATCATCACGATAATGACGGGCTTATACGCCCACGGCAGTGGATAGGCTCGCTGGGCCAACCACGATGCAACCACCGCTTTTGCTATTTGCCCCACCAAAACCCCCAAACCAACACCTAAAAGACCAAGTGCGGGGGTGAACACTAGGATTGCGCCCAAGGTTAATAAAACCGACACGGCGTAAGCGTACAAATTGAGATACGCCCGTTTGGAAATAGTGATTCCCAACTCTGAAACCCAACCCGCAGCCTGAATTGCCAAACCCATTGCTAACGGAAAGACGACCACGAGTGCACCGATATACCTATCAGTGGCCAGAAATGTCAGCAAGGGTGGCGCTAGCAAAGCTAGTGCCAAAGCGGCCAAACAGACCGTTAGCGTGAATATCTTAAAAACCCAATTGTAAGTTTGGCCAGAGTCTGCCTGCTTGTATAGGGACAGCGAAAATGGCCCCCAAGCTATTTGAAAAGCACTTACAAATAAACTCATCAACATGGCTAGCTTAGACGCAGCGGCGTAAAGACCCAAAGACTCCACGCCCAGCAGACTGTCGGTAAGTGTCCTCTCCAAAACCGGTGAAAAAGAACCGACGACACAAATGACGCCATAAGGTGCTGCGAAGGGCAACATTTCTCGTAAGCGCCCGAACTCCCTCGGCCGCACCAGCCACTCGCGCACGAAAAATAGTCCTAACAAGCCAAACAGAAAACTCGTCGCTAGGCTGACCGCCAACACCCCAACAACGCCAACATCAAAAACCAGCACTGCCACTACCAACAAGCTCGCATGGACTACCGTATACCCGAGCGACATCATCAAGAACCGAGCTCTGGCAAACGTCCACTTCAACAGGTTTTGGGAAAAGTTGATTAGAAGCAAAAACGGCAGTTGCACCAGGATGATCTTGTAGAGCAATACCCTGTCCGCCGCATCGATCAACATGCCGGTGACCCAGCCTGCACTTAACCAGAGTATGGGTAGCAGAAGTACGACCCCACCCAACTGGAACACCAGCGACTGCGATATCAGTTGCTGTCGATCATCCCTGGACTCATGCTCATAGAAATATCTCGCAACAGCTGAGTCTTGACCAAACACGAAGACGATTGCTAGAAGGCCAGCCAGGACCAGGAAGTAGTCCAGCACCCCATACTCTTGAACACTGAAGTGCCGGGCCAGTAAGGGGAAGGTGATCAGCGCAAAGGCCTTGCTGATTGCGCCAGCAACACCATAGAGTGTTGCGTCACGCAACAGAAACCTGAGCTTTCCCGCAAGGTTGAGCCCGCTGATCTTTTGAGAGCTATCAGTCAACCATGCACCTCGGATCGCCAGGTGAACATCTTCCAAAGCGCCTCGAAAAGCGCAAACAGGGAGCACCCAAACAAGAAAGCAATTGTAAGCACGTCCGTTTCATGTTCAAGCACACAAGCCAGGCATAAAATGTGTCCGAGCAAAAGGCGGCATCGAGATCCAGAGTATCGCCCATGCCTTGAATACGCTCAGATGGTAGCATGCGATGAGCTTTAAGTACCTCCAGCGTTTTGCACAACGGCCTATTAGTTATTACGGAATACGATTGACCTAGCTCATGAAAGTCATGCTTTTTATACACTCTCTGCTCGGTGGAGGCGCCGAACGGGTTACTGTCAATCTAGCCAATCAGTGGGCTGGTCAAGGCGATGATGTCACTGTAGTGACTGTCACACCGACAGACAAGGATTTTTATGCGGTCAACCCTTCGGTTAAACGTATAGGTCTTAACCTCGACGTTACCAACGAGCCCGGCAACACCGCCAGAACCATCAGAAGCAAGATAGCGCGGATTGTCGCGCTTCGAAAAATCCTCAAAACCCAGCAACCCGACATCGCTCTGTCTATGATGGTAGAGGCGAATCTGACGCTGGCGTTAGCCGGCTGGGGCCTTGATTCAACTGCCAAAGTCGGCTCAGAGCGCGTCCACCCTCCCGCATTGCCATTAGGAAGATTTCGGGAACTGCTCAGACGACGCCTATATGGGTATCTAGATGCCGTCGTCGCACTCACTGAGGAGTCCGCACAATGGTTACGTCAAAAGACACGCGCCAAACACGTCGTTGTCATCCCAAATGAAGCCGTTTGGCCTTTGCCGCAGCAAGACCCAAAACTTGCCCCCCCGACATCATCGCCTCCCCACCGACTCCTCGCCGTGGGTCGTCTCTACCCACAGAAGGGTTTTGACACACTTATTGAAGCGTTCAAGACCCTTGCACATCGGCTTCCGAGCTGGCAACTGATTATTCTGGGCGAAGGACCCCAGCGTGATTCGCTACAAAAGCAAGTCACAGCCTTGGGGCTTACCGAGCGCGTATCAATGCCTGGGCAAGTGGGCAACCTACCAGAGTGGTACGCTGCCTGTGACCTTTTTGTGCTGTCATCGCGTTACGAGGGATTTCCCAACACGCTCGTGGAGGCCATGGCCCATGGTCTGCCGGCAGTCAGCTTTGACTGCCCAACGGGGCCTCGAGATATCATTGAGCACGGCGTCAACGGACT
>SKIZ01000194.1 GCA_007116135.1 Burkholderiaceae bacterium | reverse complement strand
GCCTGGCGCGCGACGCAACACATCTCGGCAGCCGCTGTGGGTGTGGGCGCACGCACATCAGCTGCAAAGTCGGCAATCGTGGTGTCCGACTCGTGGCCCACGCCGGCAACCACAGGGATCGTGCTTGCGGCGATGTCGCGCGCTAGGCTCTCATCATTAAAAGCCCAAAGGTCCTCGATGCTGCCACCTCCACGTACCAGCAGCAAGGTGTCGACCTCGGCGCGCGCGTTGGCTTGTGCAAGCGCCTGGCGCAAGGCCAACGGCGCGCTTTGCCCTTGAACCAAGCTCGGATAGACGATCACGGGCACTTGCGGGCAGCGCCTAGCCAGGGTGGTCAAGACGTCGTGCAAAGCCGCCGCGCCTAGCGAGGTAATGACCCCAATAGAGCGAGGCATCGGCGCAATCGCTCGCTTGTTGGCTGACTCAAACAGGCCTTCGCCTCTAAGTTTGGCTTTTAACCGTTCAAACTGCTCATGCAAGGAGCCGCGCCCATCGGGCCTGAGCACCTGAATATTGACTTGAAAGTCGCCGCGTGGCTCATACAAGCCGACCCGCACTTGGGCCTGCACTTGGTCGCCGACCTTAGGTATCTGCGCGCAATGCGCCTGGCGCCCACGAAACATCACCGCCTTGACCGATGCCGACTGATCCTTGAGCGTCAGATAAAAGTGCCCTGATGCAGCGCGTGTGAAAGACGAGACCTCACCGCGCAACCAAACCAAACCGAACGTTAACGCCAAGGTCTCGGCTGCGACTTGGTTAAGCGCACTTACCGTGTAAACGGGCCCCTCTAGAGCGCCGTCATCTACCTGACTTCCAACTGTCATAAGCCTTTCCGAAGCAAATCTGTCCACAGGCGTTGCGAAACTTGAATGTCTCGAATAAGAGACAGATTTATGACTGCAAGTTTCAGCATTTTATTAATGTTCTTTGTTTAGTTAGTAATACAACTTTATGATAATAAACAATAAAGTTAAAACACATATCTGGTTGCTTATTTTTTAAGCAAAGTACTTCGGAATACACCATTTCGGTTACCCGCAGTCTTTTTTCCATACTTATCCACAGAAACTGTGGATAGAATCGAAGCCGGGTAAACTTGCCATCAAGCTCATGGGGACCTTACCATAGGGTCGAGTCTCGCAGGGCAGTCTTTCCATCATCTATCGGGTGCCATCTTGCAGTCAATCGTTGCCGAAGCCGGCTGGCCAATCTGGCCTCTCCTTGTTATTTCCGTGATCGCCTTGGCGATTATTTTCGAAAGATTGCTTAGCCTGCGAAAAGCCCGTATCTGCCCTAATGGCATCGCCAACGAGGCCATCCGGCTCTTGCGCAGCAACAGTGTCAATCCGGAGTCCTTGGTCAAACTCGAAGATGCTTGCCTTGCTGGCCGAGTGCTCTCGACCATCCTGGGCGCTCGCGACAAGCCCGTTGGCGAGATTCGCTACCTGGCCGAACAAACCGCAGCCGATGTAAACCATGAGATGCAGCGGTTCTTGCCGGCATTGGCCATGATTGCCACCGTCGCACCGCTGATGGGGCTTTTTGGGACGGTCATCGGGATGATCGAAATCTTTGCGGCCTACCAGCCAGGTGGCACCGACCCTGGCCAGCTCGCCCGAGGAATCTCGATTGCACTCTACAACACCGGCTTTGGAATTCTGATTGCCGTGCCTGCAGCCATGGCGCACCGCCTGTTTCGAGTGCACGTCGACAACTTGTTGCTGCGCATCGAGCAAGCCAGCCGATTGCTCATTGAGCAAGTTCAAAACCGCTAGGCACCCAATATGCATATCCGGCGGCGCAACGACTCTGATAACCCCGACATCAATTTCATTCCGCTCATTGATGTACTTTTGGTGATTGTGATCTTTCTGGCGGTCGCGACCACGTTTACCCAGGAGCGCGTGCTCGAGGTGTTGCTGCCACAAGCGCAAAGCGAAAGTGAAACACCTGATGCCTTGGTTTTGACGATCACCGCCGACGGGCAAGTCGCCCTTGATGAGCGCCTTTTGCCTGAGGTCACGTTAGAGGCGATCGCCGTTGAATTGGCCGCGCGCGCGCAGGGACAAGATCTCGCCGTGGTGATTCGGGCCGACGCCAACGCCAGTCACCAATCAGTAATTACCGCCATGCAGGCGGTTCGTCGCGCTGGCCTGCAAAAGCTCAGCTTTGCCGCGCAAATTGCTGATTAGGCCAAGATGAACTGGCAATCGAGCGCGCACGCCTGGCTTGAGAAACAGTGGCAACAACGCGGCTGGTGGTCTTGGCTCATGCGCCCACTGGCATGGTTGCATGGCAAGGTCATCGCGCTGCGGGGCCACTGGCGCAAAGCACGCACACCTTTGACAGCACCGGTGATTGTGATCGGCAACCTCTATGTCGGTGGCACTGGCAAGACACCCGTGACCTGCGCATTGGCCCTGCTATTGAAGTCACACGGTTGGCGCCCGGGGTTGGTGAGCCGCGGTTATGGTCGCAAGAAAGCTCATTTCGCAGTCGGCGCAGGCGCAGATCTCGATTGGCGCCGGTTTGGTGATGAGCCAGCACTCATTGCGCGCCACGCCGATATCCCAATCTGTGTGCATGCAAACCGACGTTTAGCCGCGCGCCTGCTGCTGGCGCGTCACCCCGATGTCAATATTGTTTTAAGCGATGATGGTTTGCAACACTACCGGCTAGAGCGCGACTTTGAAATTCTGGTGCAAGACGAGCGCGGCCTTGGCAATGGTTTGCTTTTACCGGCTGGGCCCTTGCGTGAGCCACCCGAGCGCGCTGCCCGCGCTAATGTCATTGCCATTCGAGACGACCGAACCGATCTCGCTCAATGCATGCCAGACGCAGCGCCAACCACCTTGGAATTTGCGGTGCGCATCAAAACTTTCTGGCAGCCCCATACCGGGCGGCGCCTCTCGCCAGAGCTGTTTGCCGCGGCCTGCCAACAGCCCTGCGCTGCGGCTGCCGGCATTGGGAACCCACAACGATTTTTCGACCAGCTTGACGAACTGGGCATCGAACTGGCGCAGACCTATCGCTTGGCTGATCATGCCGCCATGCCAAGCCGTTGGCTTGCTGAGCTTTCGGCCAAGACTATACTGATCACTGAAAAAGATGCCATCAAAATCGACGCGCAACACGATCCACGCCTGTGGGTTGCCTGCGCTGAAGTTTTTTGGAAATCGCCCCAGGCAGAGCTTGCCCTGCTTGAGCGTCTTAAAGAAGCTGGCATCGCGCCACCGGAGTTGCCTCATGGACCATAAGCTGCTTGACATCCTCGTTTGCCCGATTTGCAAAGGCCGCCTGCAATTAACCGCCGATCGTCAGGGGCTCGTATGCCGCGGCGACAAGTTGGTGTTTCCGATCGAAGACGGCATACCGATCATGCTGGAGTCACGCGCTGCGCCAATCGATAGCGACAACGCACCGATGGCTTAACCAAGATGGGCTTTCACGTCATTATTCCGGCGCGCTGGTCCTCGACAAGGCTGCCCGGCAAAATGTTGGCCGAGATAGACGGACAGGCGCTTGTCGTGCACACCGCCACGCGTGCCCGCCAGTCCGGCGCAAGCTCGGTTGTTATCGCCACTGACCATGAGCCCATTGCCACGTGCGTGCGCCAAGCGGGCTACACCGCTGTCATGACCCACCCGAACCACCAAAGTGGCACCGACCGACTGGCCCAAGCCGTCGAGCTGTTGGGCCTCGATGGACAGGATATTGTCGTAAACGTCCAAGGTGATGAGCCCCTGATTGACCCGACCTTAATCGACGCGCTTGCCCAGTGCCTAGCAGACACGCCAGATGCGGCGATGGCCACGGCTGCCTGCCGAATCGACCCTGCGGCCGCCCAAAACCCCAATGTTGTCAAGGTGGTGCTCGATCTGACGGGCTGCGCCCTGTATTTCTCACGAAGTCCCATTCCCTTTCACCGCAACGCAGTTGAGTCACTTCAGAACCTGCATCACATTGGCATTTACGCCTATCGGGTACAGTTCTTGCAAAGATTCCCGCAGCTGACTCAAGGCTTACTAGAACGCGCCGAGTCCTTAGAACAATTGCGCGCTTTAGAGCACGGATACAAGATCAAAGTGCTTGTGACTGAGCGCGCGCACTTTTCTGGTGTCGATACACAAGCAGACTTAGAGGCGGTTCGAGCGCACTTAGCCCGCTCATCCAAGGGATAATGCTCACCGCTAGATGCGCGCATGTTTGCTTGCATTGCGGCATAATCGGGCTAAACGAATAAATCAAGAACACAGGAGTTCCCATGCGACTCATTTTGCTCGGCCCACCCGGTGCTGGAAAAGGCACCCAGGCCGCACAAATTACTGAACACTTCAACATCCCTCAGATTTCAACGGGTGACATGCTCAGAGCTGCCGTCAAGGCCGGCACACCCCTGGGATTGCAAGCCAAGCAGGTGATGGAGTCGGGCGCGCTGGTTTCAGATGACCTCATTATCGGCCTCGTTCAGGACCGTCTGGCGCAGCCTGACTGTGCCAAGGGCTATCTTTTTGATGGGTTTCCCAGAACACTCGCACAAGCCGATGCCCTCAAGGACGCTCAGGTCGGTCTGGACTACGTGCTGGAGATTGATGTGCCGGAGTCTGAAATCGTGGAACGCATGAGCGGTCGCCGGGTGCATCCCGCAAGCGGGCGCACCTATCACATCAAGTTCAACCCCCCGAAAACCGAAGGCATCGATGACCTCAGTGGTGAGCCGCTGATTCAGCGTGACGACGACAAGGCCGAGACGGTCAAGCATCGACTCGCTGTCTATCGCGATCAAACCAGGCCCCTGGTCGATTACTACGCCGATCTCGCACAAAGTGGCCAGAACGCACCGCGCTACCGCAAGATTAACGGCGTGGGCAGCTTGGCAGAAATCCGCGCGCGCATTCTGCAAGCCTTGCAGCCGTAACAATCGCCAGTTAACGTCTTATTGCACGCTCGCGCGGCGGGCGCACACCATGTTTTAGAAGGATCTGAACCAGATGGAAATAGCCAATAAAGTATTCATCGTCACGGGCGCGGCCTCAGGCTTGGGCGCAGGCACAGCGAGCATGCTGACCGAACACGGCGCCAAGGTCATCATGGCTGACGTGCAAGACGAACTCGGCCAAGCACTTGCCCAGTCGCTCAAGCAAACGTACATTCACTGCGATGTCACTGCCGCTGCAGATGCAGAAGCCGTCGTTCAAGCCGCGCTCAAACAAGGCGAGGTCTTTGGGCTTATCAACTGTGCCGGAATTGCACCGGCGGCCAAAACGGTTGGCAAAAATGGCGCTCACGCGCTCGATTTGTTTGAAAAAGTCCTTTCGGTCAACACCATAGGCACCTTCAACATGATCCGCTTGGTTGCACAGGCGATGCAACAAAACAAGCCCTTGCCCACCGGCGAGCGCGGGGTGTTGGTTAACACGGCTTCGGTTGCGGCCTACGACGGGCAGATCGGACAGGCTGCCTATGCGGCCTCCAAGGCGGCGGTCGTCGGCATGACCTTACCGATTGCGCGCGACCTAGCACCACAAGGGATTCGTTGTGTGACGATTGCGCCAGGGATTTTTGGGACACCCATGATTTTTGGCATGCCGCAAAACGTCCAGGACTCTCTTGCCGCGAGTATCCCCTTCCCATCGCGTTTGGGCCGGCCCGAGGACTATGCCAAGCTCGTGCATCAAATCATCACCAACGACATGCTCAACGGTGAAACCATTCGCCTCGATGGGGCGATCCGCATGCCACCCAAATGAGTCTGGTTCGGGCTGCGGCCACCGTCAGCAGCTTTACCCTGCTGTCACGCATTACTGGCCTAGCCCGTGACATCATCATCGCGCGCACCTTTGGTGCTAGCGCGCTGACCGATGCGTTTTGGGTTGCCTTTCGCATACCGAATTTGCTGCGCCGATTGTTTGCTGAGGGTGCCTTCACGCAAGCCTTTGTGCCGATCTTAGCCGAGGTCAAACAGACCAGCGAAGACCAGGCTGCGGTGCGCCAAACCATCGACCGCGTGGCCATGGCGCTATTTTCAGCGCTAAGCATCATCACGCTCATTGGCATTATCGGTGCACCCGTGGTGCTCATTCTGATCGCAAGCGGCATGCTCAGCTCAGATCGCCATGCCGAGTACGAAGCAGCGGTCTGGATGACGCGAGTCATGTTCCCCTACATCTTGTGCATGTCGCTGGTGTCGTTTGCCTCAGGCGTGCTCAATACATGGAAGCGCTTTGCCATCCCCGCGGTCACTCCTGTGCTGTTGAACTTGAGCATGATTGGGGCAAGTATCTGGCTGTCGGGCCACCTGGCGCAGCCCATCTATGCGCTGGCCATCGGTGTGTTGGCCGGCGGCGTGGCGCAACTCGGCGTGCAATGGTGGGCGCTCTCACGACTCGGTCTGACCCCACGATGGGGCTCGCCGCGCCAGGCGTTTGAGGATTCAATTGTGCGTCGCGTTTTGCGTCAGATGCTGCCGGCCACACTCGGGGTGTCAGTCGCGCAGATATCGATTCTGATCAATACCAACATTGCCACATGGCTTGCCCCTGGTAGTGTGACGTGGCTGTCTTTCGCTGACCGACTCATGGAGTTTCCAACTGCACTCATCGGTGTCGCGTTAGGTACCGTTTTATTACCTACATTATCCAAAGCACACGCTGACCAAGCCGATGACTACTACAGCGAGCTATTGGGCTGGGGCATGCGCCTGGTCTTTTTGCTTGGGCTGCCAGCGGCGCTGGTGATGATCTTGCTGGCAGATGCCTTAGTGGCGACCCTATTTCAGTACGGGGCTTTTAGCGCCTCGGACGTCGTGCAGACTCAATGGGCTGTCATGGCATACGCTGTCGGACTGCTCGGATTGTTATTGGTGAAGATTTTTGCGCCAGGCTTCTATGGCAAACAAGACATCAAGACCCCAGTGAAAATTGCCATTTTGGTCTTGATTCTGACGCAACTCCTTAACGTGGTTCTGGTGCCCACTCTGGCACACGCGGGCTTGGCATTGGCCATAGGCCTTGGCGCTTGCATTAACGCGTTGCTGCTCTACATGGGATTGCGCCGGCGCCAGCTATACCGCCCGCAACCGGGCTGGTGGCTGTTTCTCGCACGCCTGGTAACTGCCTTGGCGGTCATGGCCGGCGTTTTGTTGTGGGCCTCAGCCGGCATTGACTGGACAGCAGCAACCATGGGCATTGCCTCAAGGGCGCTGTGGTTGGCCGCCGTTTTGGTGGCTGGCGGGCTTGCCTACCTAGGAACGCTTAAGCTAATTGGCTTAAAAGTCACGGGTTTCATACGCCCGCCTGCCAAGTCGGTCTAGCCCACAAGCTCTTCTTTGCTTGCCTTTGGCCCTTTTTACGTGCTAACCTTTCGGACTAACTGAATTTTTCGGCTGCCTTTTTATTGCGGCTGCCGGATGTCTCGCCACATGGTGGCCTCTACAGGATTGCAAGAAACAAATGGCTAATACCGCCCAAGCTAGAAAACGCGCTCGCCAATCGGTCGCTAGAAACAAGCACAACTCGAGCCTGCGCTCCATGTTGCGTACATCAATCAAGCGTGTGCGCTCAGCCATCGCCACGGGCGATAAAGCCGCGGCAACCGAGGCATTTCAAAAGTCGATGAGTGTCATTGACAGTGTGGCTGACAAGAAAATCATCCACAAAAACAAAGCTGCCCGTCACAAAAGCCGCCTTTCTGCTGCAGTCAAAGCGCTGGGCTAAATCTCTGGCAGTTAGTCTGTTTGGTGCGTTGCCAGCGCGGCCAATTTAGGCCGACAGTGGCTTCTTTCTGTATCTGACAGCGCATTTGATTTGACGAGTTGACAGGCCCGAACGGGCCTGTTTTCATTGGGGCTTGTTTTTTATGCAGCCTCATTTCATCACATCGAGTCAAGCGCCGCTCAGCGCGCAAGCACCCCCTACCGACCTCATGGCTCCAAGGATCTGACTTCATGGATAAACCCACCATTATTCAAGTAGGCTCACTTGCCGGGTCACCCGGTGCCAATGAGATGCTGCAGTCACATTACCGCGTCATCGCGCTTTGGCAAGCCGACGATCGAGCCACCGTCTTAAAGGACAATGAGCACGTGCAAGTGCTGGTGACTTCAGCCTTGCACGGCTGTAGTGCTGAGCTCATCGAGAGCCTGCCCAACTTAAAGCTTATCTGCAGCTGGGGGGTTGGCTACGACACGATTGATCTGCAGGCCTGCCACCGGCGCGCCATTATGGTGACAAACACGCCCGATGTGTTGAGCGATTGCGTAGCCGATGAGGCTTGGGGGCTACTGATCGCAAGCGCACGCCATATCGCCGCTGGCGACCAATTTGTGCGCCAAGGGCGCTGGCAAAGCCGCAATGACACCTTGCCACTTGGCAGGCGCGTGAGCGGCAAGAAGCTTGGCATCGTCGGTCTTGGACGCATTGGCTTGGCCATTGCCAAGCGCGGCCAAGGCTTTAACATGGAGGTGGCCTACCACAACCGTCGTGTGCGCGACGATGTCGCCTACCGCTACTACTCGGACTTAGTTGAGCTGGCGCGTTGGAGTGATTTTCTGGTAGTTGCTACCGTTGGCGGCTCAGACACCCGCGACTTGATCGATCGCCAGGTGCTGCGTGCGCTTGGGCCTAGCGGCATCATCGTCAATATCGCACGTGGTACGGTCATTGAAGAACAAGCCATGGTCGAATTGCTACAAAGCGGTGAGCTTGGCGGTGCTGGCCTCGATGTCTTTGAAAACGAGCCGCATGTACCGCAAAGTCTCGTGCAACTGCCGCAGGTTGTGCTGATGCCACACGTGGGCAGCGCCACCTTTGAGACTAGCCAAGCGATGTTCGATCTCGTTTTAGAGAACCTACAAGCCTATTTCTCTGACAAAGCCTTGCTCACGCCAGTGGACACATCCTGAACGTCGGTGGCTGTCTTGAGCTGATTGTCTCTGGCGAAGTCGTGCACAAACTTCCAGGCCAATGGTTCGATCTGACGCAAGCGTTCGTCAATCACGACGCATTTGACGCCTTCGATCACTCGCGGGATCACGTAAGGCGAGTATGACAAGTGTCCCCCACTCATGCCGGCAGGCCGATATGGTGCCAAAACGCCTGCAAGTCGTTCGGCCCAGTCACTGGGGCGAAACCGCTGACCTTGCAGGGTCTGGCCAAGAATCACGAAATAATTGGGGGATTGACTCATCAGGACGGTCTCGTCGGTGAAACGGTGCAATAAACAGGCGACCGATTCGCACAGGCTTGGTTGCGATTGTATATGATTGAGCCTTAAGCCTTAGAAATCCGACTGGCCTAACCTGCTCTGAGAACAGACCATGACCTCTGCTTTGTCACCTATTTATGGACGCCTTCCTGTCAGCTTTGACCATGGCAAAGGCATCTGGCTTTGGGATACCCAGGGCAAACGTTATCTGGACGCGCTCTCAGGTATTGGCGTGTCGTGCCTTGGGCATGCTCACCCCGCACTCGTTAAAGCGATCAGCGATCAAGCTGCTAGGGTGCTACATACCTCAAACCTCTATGAGATCGCCCTGCAAGAACAGTTGGCGCAGCGTATCAACGCCATATCAGGCATGTCAGAGGTATTTTTTGCCAACAGCGGTGCTGAGGCCAACGAGGGCGCCATCAAGCTTGCCCGCCTCTATGGCCACTTGCGTGGGGTCAAGGTGCCAACCATCATCACCATGGACTCCGCCTGGCATGGACGCACCATTGCCACCTTGGCCGCCACAGGCAGTGAGAAAGCGCGTGCGGGTTTTGACCCCTTGCCCGACGGTTTTTTACAAGTCAAGTACAACGATCTTCAGGCCATCAAAGACGCCGCTCAACAGTGCCCGGATGTTGTGGCGATCTTAATTGAGGTGCTGCAAGGCGAAGGCGGCATTCGTCCATCCGATCTTGACTACCTCAAACAGTTGCGTGAGCTTTGCGACCAGAATGAATGGCTTTTGATGATCGACGAGGTGCAATCAGGCATTGGGCGCACCGGCAAATGGCTTGCCCACCAATGGGCACAAATCCTGCCAGACGTCATCACCTTGGCCAAAGGATTGGGTGGTGGGGTACCGATTGGTGCGGTTGCCGCTCGCGGACCGGCAGCCGGAATCTTAAAGCCTGGCCACCACGGCACGACCTTTGGCGGCTCACCACTGGTTTGTGCGGCAGCATTAGCCGTGCTTGACACCTTGGAGCAAGACGATCTGCTCGGACACGCCGATCGCGTGGGCACGATGATGCTTGCGCGGCTGCACCAAGCCCTTGACGATCTGCCCGATGTCGCCGAAGTCCGCGGCCGCGGCTTGATGATTGGTATCGAGCTCAAGCGCCCCTGTGGCGAACTGGTAAGAACGGCCCTGGCCCAAGGGCTTCTGATTAATGTCACCCGTGACAAGGTGATCCGGCTATTGCCACCTTTGATTATTAGCCAGACCGAGGCAAATGAGCTCGTTGATCGCTTGGTCGACATCATCAAAGGATTTTTGCAAGCACCCTAAGGGGCACATCGAGGAACACACGGCATGACTGATTTCACGGCCCCAGCGGACAAACCCTTGCGTCACTTTCTGCAGATCAGTGATCTTTCACGCCAGGAACTGCTCTACGTGCTCGAGCGCGCCCGGATTATCAAGGACAAGTTCAAACGATACATCGCCTACCAGCCCTTTCACGACCGCACGCTGGCGATGGTGTTTGAAAAAGCCAGTACGCGCACGCGTGTCTCCTTTGAAGCCGGCATGTACCAAATGGGCGGTGCAGTCATACACTTAACGACCACTGACTCGCAGTTAGGGCGCGCCGAACCCATTGAAGATACCGCCCGTGTTGTTTCACGCATGGTCGACTTGGTGATGATTCGCACCTTTGAGCAAAGTCGTATTGAGCGATTTGCCGAGTTCTCCAGAGTCCCAGTCATCAATGGCCTGACCAACGAGCATCACCCCTGCCAAATTCTGGCTGATGTGTTTACTTACATGGAACACCGCGAAACGATCCAAGGCAAGATCGTGACCTGGATTGGTGATGCCAACAACATGGCTTACACCTGGATTCAAGCAGCGCAGCGACTAGGTTTCACCCTGCACTTTAGCGCGCCAAAAGGCTACGAACTCGATCCGGCGCGCCTAGAAGGTGTTGACGCGACCGCTTGGCGCTCGTTTGACGATCCAGTGCATGCCTGTCGCGATGCCGATCTCGTGACCACCGACGTCTGGACGAGCATGGGCTATGAGGCTGAAAACGAAGAGCGCAAACAAGC
The DNA here is from genome assembly GCA_007116135.1 of Burkholderiaceae bacterium. GTDB lineage: Bacteria > Pseudomonadota > Gammaproteobacteria > Burkholderiales > Burkholderiaceae_B > Algicoccus. The sequence goes on along the minus strand of SKIZ01000194.1, from coordinate 973 downwards.
CTTTGCGCGCTGGTGTGTTGATGCCAACATGATGAGCCAAGCCAAACCCGATGCACTATTTATGCACTGCTTGCCCGCTCACCGTGGCGAGGAAGTCACAGCTGAAGTCATCGATGGGCCACAAAGTGTAGTCTGGGACGAGGCAGAAAACCGTCTGCATGCACAAAAGGCGCTCATGGAGTTTTTGTTGCTAGGTCAGCTCGAGCCTTCCTGAACCGATTGATGCCCCTTGAATGCAGACTATCCAAAGCGGCAATACAAACCAGTAAAATGACAAGTGAGATGATTACCTCACCCCCGGCGCTTGCGTCGGGTCATTCTTTCAAAGGCATGACATGAGTCAAGTAAACAAAGTGGTGCTGGCCTATTCTGGTGGCCTAGACACGTCGGTCATCTTGAAATGGCTGCAAGACACCTATCAGTGTGAAGTCATCACCTTTACGGCCGACATTGGCCAAGGCGAAGAGCTCGAACCTGCGCGCGCCAAAGCGCTTAAATTCGGCATTGCGCCTGAGCACATTTTTATCGATGACCTGCGCGAGGAGTTTGTGCGCGACTTCGTCTTTCCAATGTTTCGTTGCAACACCGTCTACGAAGGCGAGTATCTTCTGGGCACCTCGATTGCACGACCATTAATCGCCAAGCGACAAATTGAGATTGCCCGACAAGTGGGCGCCGATACGGTCTCGCACGGCGCGACCGGCAAGGGCAACGACCAGGTGCGCTTTGAGCTTGGATACTATGCACTAGAGCCAGGCATCAAGGTCATCTCACCTTGGCGTCAATGGGATTTGCTGTCGCGCCAGAAACTGCTCGACTACGCTGAGGCCGCAGGCATCGAGGTCGACATGAAACACAAGCAAGGTGGTGCGCCCTACTCCATGGACGCAAACTTGCTGCACATCAGCTATGAAGGTCGACACCTTGAAGACCCCAACGCGCAGGCTGAAGACGCCATGTGGCGCTGGACGGT
>SKIZ01000198.1 GCA_007116135.1 Burkholderiaceae bacterium | reverse complement strand
GCCAGGATCGACGCGATCTGGTCATGATCAAGAATCGATTCGAACCCTGGCATATCACTCTCATAGCCCACCGGTGCGTTTACACCACCGACAAAGCCGATTTGAATCATCTCAACAAGCTCCCAGTCCGGGTGATGCCAGGTATGCCCTGTTTCATCGTGCGGCGGTGCCGGCAGTCGACCATTAGCCATTCGCTGGCGCCAATTGAACTGGCCTTGCATATTGGCACCGTGACAGCTTGCGCAAAACTGGTTGTAAAGCCGCTGACCTTCGAGCATGGCATGACCTTCGCTAGGCGCAATCCAGTCATCTTGTGCCCAGACCGCACCCCTGGCAAACCACAACGCTGCACCAACGATGGCGCCAACCAAAACCACACCACCGAGAATCACACGACGCTTGATCATGGCTCGTTGGGTTCGTCTGGCTCGATAAAGTTCCCGCGACAAGCCATATGAAGACTCACCGCGGGGACGTTCGGATTGGGATCAAACCAGTGCGGCAACCGCATCGCCTAATGCAGCGGTGTTGGCTTGGCCACCAAGGTCTGGAGTGCGAGGCCCATTTGCCAGAACCGTCTCAATGGCCTTCAAAACCGCGTCATGCGCCTGCAAATAAGGCGCTTGCTCGGCTTGCGGAAGGCCGCGACCAAGGAAATCAAGCATCAAGGCCGCCGACCAGATCATGGCGATCGGGTTGGCTAGCCCTTTGCCGTAAATGTCGGGCGCCGAGCCGTGCACAGGCTCAAACAACGAGGGAAACAAACGATCTGGATTCAAGTTCGCCGATGGTGCCAAACCAATGGTGCCGGTGCAGGCTGGCCCAAGATCGGACAAAATGTCACCAAACAAGTTGGTGGCGACAACAACATCGAAGCGGTCTGGTTGCAACACGAAGCGCGCCGACAAAATGTCAATGTGTTGTTTGTCAGTCGCAATCTGGGGATATTGCTTGGCCATTTCAGCGGCCCGCTCATCCCAATATGGCATGCTGATGGCAATGCCGTTGGATTTGGTTGCGATGGTCAGGTGCTTGCGCGCGCGCTGCGAGGCGAGTTCAAACGCATATTTCAAGACACGATCGGTGCCGTGACGGCTCATGACCGTCTCCTGAATCACTATTTCGCGCTCAGTGCCACCATACATAATGCCGCCAAGTGAGGTGTATTCTCCTTCGGTGTTCTCACGAACCACAAAGAAATCGATATCGCCGGCCTTGCGATTGGCCAAGGGGCACGGAACACCGTCAAATAAGCGCACTGGACGCAAATTGATGTACTGATCAAACTCGCGACGAAACTTCAGCAACGAGCCCCACAGCGACACGTGATCTGGCACCGTATCAGGCCAACCCACAGCACCAAACAACAAGGCATCAACGCCCTTTAGGCGTTCTTTCCAGTCTGCAGGCATCATGTCGCCATGCTCGGCGTAGTAATCACAAGAAGCCCATTCGTGATGCTCGAATGCAAGGTTCAAACCAAACCGGTTGACCGCTTGCTCAAGCACCTTTAAGCCTTCAGGCATAACTTCCTTGCCAATGCCGTCACCGGCGAGCACTGCGATGCGAAATGTCTTGCTCATTAATTGTCTTCCTCATCAATGAGCGCATGATTGCGCCCGTTACATAGCCATCCTTCGATAGCCGATTAAGAGTTATTGCTAGGCCTTAATCGGCGGGCCTGCCAAATTCGCGCGACAAGGCCCCTGCCCGATCATGCGCGGCTTTCATGGCTTGACCGATTAATTGTAAAAACTGCCCGTGCTCAAGCACATCCAAGGCAGCAGCTGTGGTGCCGCCCTTAGAGGTGACGCGCTCGCGCAAAACGCTCACGGGATCGGCCGACTGGCGCGCTAGCGTCAGCGCGCCTTCGATGGTCGCAAGCGTCAGTTGCTTGGCCTGCTCAGCGTTCATGCCCAATTGTTCGCCACCGGCAACCATCGCCTCGATAAAGCGAAAAACGTAAGCCGGACCACTGCCTGAGACGGCAATGATGGCATCGATCATTTCCTCGCTTTGAACCCACGTGACTTCACCGACAGCGGCAAAAAGCTCTTGGACCTGTTCGCACTGCTGGGGCGCAACCTGCGCATTGGCCAAAAGGCCGGTCATGCCCTTTTCCACGAGTGCTGGCGTATTGGGCATCGCGCGAATGACTGCCGGCCACGGCTCGCTTTCAGTGCCAAGCCATTGCGATAGCGCTTGCGACGAAATGCCAGCGGCAATGCTGACGACCACCGTACCTGGCTGCAACACCGTTTTAGCGCGTGCCACCACTTGCGCCATCTGCTGTGGCTTGACCGCAAGCACCCACAAACCGCATTGGCCAAGGTGCTGATCAACATCGGCGCCCACCGATAGGCCACGGCTGCGCCAGTGCCCCTGCACTTGTTCATTGATGTCAATGACGTGTATGGACTCAGGTGACAGACCGCGCTTGAGCATCCCTTCGATGAGCGCGGTGGCCATGTTGCCGCCACCGATGAAAGCGATTTTTTGTGTGTTTTTCATAGTGCGTCAGTTTACGTCCTTCGCGTCCTTTGGTGTGATGGAAAATCGCGGGCAAACTAGGGTGCTGACCAGAGATACTGCGCGACTATTCCGGCAAAAATCGCCGCACCAAACCAGTTGTTGTGGCGAAAAGCCCTAAAACAGGAAGCGGGGTCGCGCTCACGAATCCATATCAAGTGCGTAGCAGCAATCGACAAAGCCACCAAAAGACCAACGTAATATGGCCATTGCCATTGCATAAGCGCCCCGACCACAACCAAGAGCCCTAACGCACCGAAATAGCATAAGCCCACGGCCAAAACATCAAAGCGACCAAACGTGATCGCTGAGGTCTTTAGTCCGAGAATCAAGTCATCTTCGCGGTCAACCATCGCGTACTCTGTATCGTAGGCAACGGTCCAGCACAGATTGGCCAACATAAAAACCCAGACCACCGGCGGGACTTCATTGGTGAGCGCGGCAAAGGCCATTGGCATACCAAAACTAAACGCCAGACCCAGGTAGGCCTGAGGCATGCCAAATAGGCGTTTCATCAAAGGGTAAGTTGCCGCCAGCGTCAAGGCGACAAACGATAAGGCGATGGTCAGTGGGTTTAGCAACAACACCAGCAAGAATGCCAGCACGGCCAGCGTTGCCGCCACGATCAACGCTTCACGCGGCTCAATCAGACCTTGGGTGAGCACCCGATCACGGGTTCGCCTGACGTGGCGGTCAAAGTCACGGTCGAAGTAATCATTGATCGCGCAGCCAGCTGCGCGCATCAAAAACGTACCCGCCACAAAAATTAACAAAATACCCAGCGGCGGTTGACCGGCGCTTGCGGCCCAAAAAGCCCAAAGCGTAGGCCAGAGCAACAACAGCGTGCCAATCGGTTTATCAATGCGCACGAGCTTGGCATAAAGGCCAAGCCGAGCCAGTGGCCTCACAACCATGGTTAGCTAAGCAGGCTGCGCAGCATCCAGGCGTTTTTCTCGTGCACATCCAAACGCTGTGTGAGCAAGTCAGCGCTTGGCTGGTCACCTGCCGTATCGGCCAACGCTTGCGCAGCCCTGGCTGTCTTGGCAACCGCCTCATTGCCAAGCACAAGCAGCCGAACCATCTCCTGGGCATGCGGGACCGATTTGGGCTCGCGTATCGATGACAGCTTGGCGTACTGCGCATAGGTACCGGGCGCGTAATGCCCGAGTGCTCGGATGCGCTCGGCAATCTGGTCAAGGGCGCCCCATTGCTCGGTGTACTGCGTCATGAACATCGCATGCAATGTGTTGAACATCGGGCCCTCGACGTTCCAGTGAAAGTTGTGCGTCATGAGATAAAGCGTGTAAGAGTCGGCCAGCATTTTGGATAACTCACCAGACACAAGTGCCCTATCTTTGGCCGATATGCCGATATTGATAGGTGGCGCCTTGACCGCTGTTGATTTGGTTGCCATGTTTAATCTCACACCAAGAAAACTGAAGTAATCAGAATACCACTGGCGCTTACGAATCGTCGAATACCGCCTCATCGATTGGCAACATGCGAACCCCGGGCAATGGTGTGGCCGCGATGGCCTGCGTTAGCGCCTTGATGGCCGCTATGCGCGGAAAGCGCTTGCGCCAAGCCAAGGCCACACGCCGATCAGGCGCCGGCGGCTCAAAGGGCACAAAGCGCAACAAGCCGCCTTCGGATTGATCGTTATTCATCAGCGAGGTCACTGGCATGACCGTCAGCCCAATACCGGCGGCGACCATGTGGCGAATGGTCTCAAGCGAGGAACCCTCAAAAGAGCGCTGAAACCCCTCGGGCGCATCTGAGAAGCGCGAAAGCTCGGGACACACGCCAAGCACGTGATCGCGAAAGCAATGGCCAGAGCCAAGCAACAACATGTTTTCTTGCTTGAGATCTTGCGCGGCAATCTGCTGGCGCTGCGCCCACGGGTGATCAGTGGGCATGGCCACCATAAAGGGCTCGTCATATAGCGGCAGTGTCGCAAGCCCCGTGTCGGGCAATGGCAACGCCATAATGGCACAGTCAATCTCACCTTGGCGCAGCAGTTCAATGAGCTTGTGTGTGAAGTTTTCCTGCAGGATCAAGGGCATCTGCGGTGTTCGTTGAACTTGCACGGGTATGAGCCGAGGCAGCAAATACGGTCCAATCGTGTAGATCACCCCCACGCGCAAAGGACCAGCCAGCGGGTCATGGCCCATGCGCGCAATTTCGCGAATCGCCGCACTTTCTTGCAACACCTTATGCGCTTGTGCGACCACGCGCTCACCGATAGGCGTGACGCCAATTTCCGAGCCACCACGCTCAAAAATCACAACCCCGAGCTCGTCTTCGAGTTTGCGAATCGCGACCGACAAGGTCGGTTGACTCACAAAACACGCTTCAGCTGCACGGCCGAAATGCCGCTCACGCGCAACAGCCACGATGTACTTCAATTCAGTCAAGGTCATTAATACGCTCCGTGCCCCAAATACTAACCGTTCAAATACGCATCGCGGCCCTGCATCCAGCGCTCGACATGATTTAGCGCAATCGCGCTGTCTTTGCTGCGCAATTGGGCAGCCAAGAGCTTGGCTTGCTCAACCCAGTGGGCATCGGCCTCGAAATCAGCAAAGCGCAGCAACGACAGCCCCGACTGTCGCGCGCCAAGAAACTCGCCAGGCCCGCGCAACTGAAGGTCCCTTCTGGCAATTTCAAAGCCATCGTCAGTCTCATACATCGCACGCAGCCGGTACTTGGCATCAGCTGACAGTGGGCCCTCGTAGAGCAGCAGACAAATCGACTCACGCACACCCCGCCCGACACGCCCGCGCAGCTGGTGCAGCTGCGCCAAGCCAAAGCGCTCGGCATGTTCAATTACCATTTGGCTCGCATTGGCCACATCGACGCCCACCTCAATGACGGTGGTGGCCACCAGCACGCTAATCTGCCCTTCTTTAAACTTTTGCATGACAGCGGTTTTCTCCGGCCCCGATAGCCGCCCGTGGACCAAACCGACACTGACCTCAGGCAGCGCTGCCGAGAGCATCTCATGCGTTTCAGTTGCTGTTTGCAGCTGCAACGCCTCACTTTCCTGCACCAAAGGGCAAACCCAATAGACCTGCCCACCCTGCTGTATCGATGTGCGCAAGCCTGCAATGACCTCCTGGCGCCGGCTAGCACTGACGAGCTTGGTTTTCACCGGCAGCCGCCCTGGCGGTCGTTCATCAATCACCGACACATCAAGATCAGCAAAAAAGGTCATCGCCAGTGAGCGCGGGATGGGCGTGGCACTCATGGTCAGCTGGTGTGGCAACCCATGGCGCGATTTGTCACCTAGCGCTAGGCGCTGCGACACCCCAAAGCGATGTTGCTCATCGACAATGGCTAAACCAAGGTCATAAAAACTAACCGAAGACTGAATCAGCGCCTGCGTACCAACCACTAAGTGCGCCTGCCCGCTTTCAATGGCCGCCACCGCGGCCCGCTTGGCACTGGCACTCAAACCAGCAGCCAGCCACACGCAAGACAGACCTAGTGATGCGGCCCAAGGTTGCAGCTTTAAAAAGTGCTGCTCGGCCAGAATTTCGGTCGGTGCCATGACGGCGGCTTGTTTACCGTGATCGATGGCGCGCATCGCCGCAAGCGCGGCCACGACCGTTTTGCCGCTACCGACATCGCCTTGCAACAATCGATGCATCGGATGGGGCTTGGCCAAATCAGCGTGGATCTCATCGACCACGCGCTTTTGCGCACCGGTCAACTCAAAAGGCAACTGACGCATCAGGCGTGTGGCCAAACTATCGCCAGCCGGTGGACTAGGCAATGCACTGGCCACCAAGAGTCGACGTTGCGCACGCGCCTGCGCTAGGCTTAACTGTTGGGCTAGAAGCTCATCAAACTTCACGCGCACCCAGGCCGGATGCGAGCGATCCTCAAGTTGGCTCAAATCCTCGCCAGGCTTGGGCTCGTGCAACACCTTTACCGCTTGCTCAAAAGACATCAAGCCCAACGCATCCCTGACCGATTCAGGCAACGTATCGCTCAAATCAACGCTTTGCAAGGCTTGCTCGATGCGCTGGCGAATTGCCTTTTGTGGCAGACCTTCGGTACTGGGGTAGACCGGCGTGAGCGCGCTCGGCAAGGGGCCGCTGACACTTGAGATCTTCGGGTGCACCATCTCAAGACCGTTGTAGCCAGCACGTACCTCACCACGCACACGCCAGCGCTTGCCTGGCTGCATTTGCTGAACCTGACTGGGGTAGAAATGAAGCCAGCGCAGCTGAATTTCACCACTATCATCGCGCAACCGCGCCAACAAATAGCGCCGCGGACGATAAGTCACCTCGGCCCAGACCACCTCACCCTCGAGCTGGCTGGCGTGCCCGGCGCGAACGCTGTCAATCGGTTCGATCTTGGTTTCGTCTTCGTAGCGAAGCGGAAAGTGCAACACGAAATCAATCGGACTGACCAAACCAAGCCGTTCAAGCAACGAACCGACGGTGCGACGTTTAGCCGCGGGCTTAGATGGCAAGGATGGCTTCGACCTCAAAGGTGGCCCCTTTGGGTAAACTCGCCACCCCAACCGTGGAGCGCGCCGGAAAAGGCTCAGGGATCATTGCAGCCATGATGTCGTTGACCACAGAAAAATTATTTAAATCAGTTAGATAAAGATTTAATTTTACAATTTGGTTGAGGTTGCCACCGGCCGCCTCAACGACACTGGCCATATTGGTGAATGCTTGCTTGACCTGGTCTTCAAACGACGAGGTCACCAGCTCGCCGGTGGCAGGCACAAAACCGATTTGCCCAGACAAAAACACCATCTTTGTTGCGGTGGTTGCCACGGCTTGAGAGTAAGGACCCACAGCTGCAGGGGCTTTGTCGGTATGGATGATTTGTTTGGACATATCGGCTGTGACCTTTGAATAATCGAAGTTTTGATTTTAAACAATGCGAGTTTTATCGGGAATCAGTATTGTTCACATGATGCCACTGCTTGCCACTGCCCTTCGGCCACAATTGGAAGTCGTGATATAATTACGAACAATTCGCATTTGCATTAGCGCTTGCGTCTTCAATAACCCGCTTTGAGGGCTTTTTATGGTTAACCAGTTAAACAAATGGATCAAAACGACGCGTCAGATGATCATCGGCACCGCTTTGGCCGGCGTTGTTGCAGCGCCGGCCATGGCGCAAGGCGAAGTCAACGTCTACACCACCCGCGAGCCACAACTGATCTTGCCATTGCTCGAGGTGTTCACCAATGACACTGGCATCAAAGTCAACACGGTGTTTGTCAAAGATGGCTTGATCGAACGCGTCCAAGCCGAAGGCTCTCGCTCGCCGGCCGATATTTTGATGACAGTTGATATCGGCAACCTCGTTGACTTGGTCGAGCAAGGCGTCACCCAACCCATCGACTCACCGGTGCTAAACGAAGCCATTGCGCCTAATTTAAGAGACAGTGCTGGCCACTGGTATGCCCTTTCGCTGCGCGATCGGGTGGCCTATGCCGACAAAGACCTGGACTTGGAAGAAATCACCTATGAGCAAATGGCTGACCCGAAATGGAAAGGTCGCTTTTGCATCCGTTCAGGCCAACACCCCTACAACACAGCCTTAATTGCAGCCATGATCGCCCACAACGGTGTGCAAGCGACCGAACAATGGCTGCGCGGCGTTAAAGCCAACCTGGCGCGCAAAGCCACTGGCGGCGATCGAAACGTCGCGCGCGATATTTTGGGGGGCATTTGTGATCTGGGGCTGGCCAATGCCTACTACGTTGGCTTGATGCGCTCGGCTGAGCCAGGCTCGGATAATCGGCAATGGGGTGATGCAATCAAAGTCGTACGCCCAACCTTTGAGAAGACTGGCGCCACCTTTGTCAATGTGTCGGGCGCCGCCGTGGCACAATTTGCGCCAAACCGGGATAACGCGATCAAGCTGCTAGAGTTCTTGGTGTCTGACGATGCCCAGCGCATGTACGCCGATGCGAACTACGAACTGCCAGTCAAAGCGGGCATCGAAGTCAACCCCATCACTGCCTCGTTCGGACCGCTAGTCGTTGACCCCCTGCCCTTAATTGAGGTGACTCGATATCGCCAACAAGCCAGCGAGCTCGTCGACAAAGTCGGGTTTAACGACTAAACATATAAGGAGAGTAACCGCGTGCTAGGTAGTTTGCGGGCACATCGGGATATTCAAGGCAGCACCGCCTGGACCGCCAGCACGCTTTTAATCGTGCTGGCGGTTTTTGCGCCTGTCGTTTCACTGGCCATACACGCCTTTACGGGAAGCTTTGCGCATTGGGCTCACCTTGCCGATAGCGTGATTTGGAAGGCGGGAAGCAACACCATCTTGTTATTAAGCGGCGTTGGCATCTTGGTTGCCTTTCTGGGAACCGGTGCGGCCTGGCTCGTTAGCGCCTACGACTTTCCGACCCGAAAGATCTTGAACTGGGCTTTGCTGCTGCCTTTGGCGGTGCCCACCTACATCATTGCGTTTGCCTATCTGGACTTGTGGCATCCGCTGGGGCCGATTCAAACACTCATGCGCGACTTACTGGGCATCGCCTCGCCGCGAGACTTTCGCTTACCAGACATTCGCTCGTTGCCCGGCGCCATTATCTTGCTTGGGTTTGTCCTGTACCCCTACGTCTACCTGAGCACCCGATTGATGTTTCTGACCCAGGCCGCTGGCATGATCGAGGCCGCACGGATCCTCGGAGAAAAGCCCTTCGGTGTGCTCACCCGCGTGGCCTTGCCACTGGCTAGGCCTGCCATTGCAGTGGGCATCAGTCTGGCCCTGCTTGAAACTCTCAATGACATCGGCGCTTCGGAGTTTCTTGGGGTTCAAACCATGACGGTGGCGGTCTACACCACCTGGGTGACCCGAAGCGATTTGGCAGGCGCGGCGCAAATTGCCTTGTCGATGCTTGTCATTGTTGTCTTTTTGATTCAACTCGAGCGCCACGCGCGACAGCGCCAACGCTACAGCACCGTTCAACGGATGCGCCCAATGACGCCACAACGACTAAAAGGCTGGCCCATGGTGGTTGCAATCGTCTTGGGCTGGATCCCGGTGACCGTTGGTTTCTTATTGCCCGCCGGTTTCTTGGCACACGAGGCCACTGTTCGTCTCGGGCATTCTGCCACCATATCACCCCAACTGATCTCAGCGGCCTGGAACACATTGAGTATCGCCGTAGTAGCAACCATAGTCACACTTTGCTGTGGGTTGGTGGTGGCATGGAGCACACGCCGCGTGCGCGAGAGTGCGGCCACCTCGACACCGACCCAGTGGTTTGCCAAGGGCGCGAGCATTGGCTACGCCATTCCGGGAACCGTCATTGCCATTGGTCTGCTTGTGCCGTTGATGTGGGTCGACAATGCAATCGATGTCTTTCTAGGCCTATTTGGCATGCAGTTAACTCAGCTCGTTTTCATGGGCACATCGATCGGTTTGGTGATTGCCTATACGATCCGTTTTCTGGCGATCTCGGTCGGTTCATTTGAGGCTGGCTTATCGCGCGTGCCTCCCTCGATCGAACAAGCTTCCCGTCTGCTTGGCCATTCACCAAGTGCGACTTTGAGGCGGGTTCATCTACCGCTGCTCAGACCGGCCATGGCAACTGCTGCCTTATTGATCTTTGTCGACATCATGAAAGAGTTGCCCGCCACCCTTTTGTTGCGACCGATGAACTTCGACACGTTGGCAACCTGGCTTTACGCCGAGGCCTCGCGTGGCACCTATGAAGAGGGTGCCGTGGCCGCGCTGATGATTGTGCTTGTGGGTTTAATTCCGGTTATCCTCTTGGCTCGCACGCAATCCAAACCTCTATTGGCACGTTAAAGCTCATGCTCGAAGTCGATAACATCTCGATCGGTTATACCAGCCCACAAGGCACTGTTCAGGCGGTCAAGGCGGTCTGCTTCAAATTAAACAAAGGCGACATTGGCTGTTTGCTCGGCCCCTCGGGCTGCGGCAAAACAACGGTCTTGCGTGCGGTAGCTGGTTTCGAACCGCTTGAACAAGGCCGTATCTTGCTTGAGTCGCGCGAGCTATCGAGCCGTGATCGCGTGGTGCCGGCCGAAGAGCGCGCCATGGGGATGATGTTTCAGGACTACGCCCTCTTTCCTCATTTAAACGTTCAGGAAAACATTGGTTTCGGGTTGAGAAAGCTAAGCGCTGATCAACGACGAGACCGAGTCACCGAGTTGCTCGCTTTAGTGGGCTTGGCCGGATTTGAAAAGCGCTTTCCCCATGAGCTCTCGGGTGGCCAACAGCAGCGCGTGGCGTTGGCTCGATCGCTAGCGCCTAGGCCCTCGCTTTTGTTGCTTGACGAACCTTTCTCTAACCTTGACGTCGACACGCGCGAGCGGCTTGCGTTTGAGTTGCGCGATATTCTTAAGCAAACCGGCCTAACCATTCTGTTAGTCACACACAATCATGACGAAGCCTTCGCACTTGGCGATCAAATCGGCGTGATGAACGAAGGCGAACTGCTTCAATGGGGAACGCCAGCTAGTCTGACGCATTATCCGGCCAGCGAAACGGTACAGACGATTTTGCGCAGAGACAGCCTATTTGAGCGCCGCCAACATGCTCGCCTACGTGGCAGCGATCAATAAACAGGCCTCACATCCCTGGCGAATCAATATCAAGTTCACGCAACTTGCGGGTGATCGTGTTTCGTCCCATACCCAACCGTGAAGCGGCCTCCACGCGGCGTCCCCGACATGTTCGAAGTGCCGCATCAATCACAGCCCGTTCAAACGCCTTGGTAAGCAACGACCACACCTGCGGCTCGGCATTGGCTAGGCGCTGAGCAGCCTCTTGCGACAATAACTCAGTCCAGTCGCGCACACTTGGCGCTGCGGCACTCGCCTGAATCGGCTCAGTCGATGCGGCAATCGGTGCAGCGCTATCACGTTCAAAACCGGACAGCTCCGGCGGCAAGTCTGAGACATTAATCGTTTGGCCAGGCGCCATGACGGTTAACCAATGACAAAAGTTCTCAAGTTGCCGCACGTTGCCCGGAAACTCGAACTGCTGCAACCTTGCCATCGCCTGCGGCGACAAATGCTTGACAGGCACACCAATTGTTTTTGCGCAAAGCGCCAGAAAATGTCGGGCCAGTGCCCCAATATCCTCGGCGCGCTCGCGCAGCGGTGGCAAGCGCAAACGAATCACGTTCAAGCGATGAAACAAGTCCTCACGAAACTGGCCTTGCCGCACACGCTGTTCAAGCGGTTGATGGGTGGCTGCCACAATACGGACATCGACTTTGACAGGCTGCGAACCGCCGACCCGGTAAAAAGTACCGTCCGAGAGCACCCTTAAGAGCCGCGTTTGCAACTCCAGAGGCATGTCACCAATTTCATCCAAAAATAACGTGCCACCAGAGGCCTCTTCAAATCGACCACGTCGATTACTGCTCGCACCCGTAAAGGCACCTCTCTCATGACCAAACAACTCGGCTTCTAGCAAATCTCTTGGAATCGCGGCGGTATTTAATGCAATGAAAGGCCCGTTTGCGCGCATGCCATGCTGATGCAAGGCTTTAGCGACCAACTCTTTGCCGGTACCCGATTCGCCTGTGATCAACACCGTGACGTTGGACTGCGCCAACTTGCCGATGGCTCTAAACACCTCCTGCATGGCAGGTGAGGCCGATTGCGTGAGCATCGCCTGCTCGGCTGCCAGACCAGACTGAACGCTAGCCAAAGCGCCTGACTTTGATTCTTGCAATGCACGCTCGATCAATGAGACCGCGTCATTGACATCGAATGGCTTGGCCAAGAAATCAAACGCCCCGTCCTGAAACGCTGCGACTGTGCTTTGCAAATCGCCATAAGCGGTCATCACAATCACGGGAACATCGGGATGGTTTTGTTTGATCTGACCCAGCAGGGCCAGACCATCCTGTCCCGGCATCCTTATATCAGTCACCAGCGCCGCGGGCGAATCGGTCTCAAAGGCGGCGTGGACGTCTTGGGCATTTGAAAAACTGACTGTCTCGATATTGGCTCGCAACAGTGCTTTTTCCAAGACCCATCTAATAGCCTGGTCATCATCAACGATCCAAACGGGTTTCATGACGGCTCCAGCGGAATCATTAATTTGAACTCGGTACGGCCCGGACTGGATTCCATTTCAATCAGGCCACCATGTTGCTGTAGCAGGTCTTGTGCCAGACTTAAGCCCAACCCCGTTCCACCCTCTCGGCGCGTAACCAATGGATGAAACACTTTGTCTTGAATATCAAGTGCAACGCCCGGGCCGTTATCGATGACAGCCACCTCAACCACCATTCGGTGCTGACGACGTTGCAACAGCACTTGACGCGCGATTCGCGTGCGAATCGTAATCATCGGATCTGCCGTTTGTGCTTGTTCAAGCACTTGAGCTGCATTGCGCACCACATTGAGTAGCGCTTGAACCAATCTGGCGCTATCGGCCTGAATATCAGGCATCGAGGCGTCGTAATCACGCGCGACCTGAACCCCAAACTCTGCCTGCACCAGCGCACAAACCCGTTCGCAGATCTCGTGCACGTTAACGGTATCGATCTGCATGGGTCGTGCCTGCGGCGCAGCCAACCTATCAACCAAACTCTGCAAGCGGTCCGCCTCGGAGATGATGACTTGCGTGTATTCCGTCAGACGACGATCGGGCAACTCTGCTTCAAGCAATTGCGCCGCACCACGCAGCCCGCCTAGCGGGTTCTTGACTTCGTGCGCAAGATTGCGCAATAAATCGTGCTGCACCTGAATCTGTTCAGCAATGCGCTGAGTTCGGTCAACAATCAAACGGCTCTCTAAATCCGCTACTTCGATGAGCGCAGCCCATGGCTGCCCCAACAAACTAACCGTAGTAACTGATACCTCGCGACTGCTTGCCTGATGTTGAACTTTGGCAATTTGCCGACAACTCTCTAACGTTCCCTCACAAGCATGCAGGATTGACTGCGCTAGGGCCGCATCTTGCTCGAATAACGCAATCGCCATTTGCCCTTCAATCTGGCGTCTGGACTTGCCGAACAGATTTTCCGCCGCGGAGTTCGCTTGTACTGCCACACCGTCGCGATCAAGCAACAAGATGGTGGTGGCTAAGAGGTCATAAGGGTCGCTAGACATCGCAGCTGTCGCAGCAGCCGGGCTAACACCCGACTGCCGCTTCGACAGAGTTACAGGCTGTAATACATATCGAACTCAATCGGATGCGTGGTCATGCGCATGCGGGTGACTTCTTCCATCTTTAGTTCGATGTAGGCGTCGATCATGCCGTTGGTGAACACGCCACCGCGGGTAAGGAACTCGCGATCGCCGTCGAGTGCTTCAAGCGCTTGATCAAGCGAGTGGCACACGGTCGGGATCTTTGCGTCCTCTTCGGGCGGCAAGTCGTACAGGTTCTTGTCGGCGGCGTCACCGGGGTGAATCTTATTTTGTACACCGTCTAGGCCAGCCATCAACAGCGCCGAAAATGCCAGGTACGGATTGGCCAATGGGTCCGGGAAACGAGCCTCGATGCGACGTGCCTTCGGATTGCCCACATAAGGAATCCGGATCGATGCCGAACGGTTACGTGCCGAATAAGCCAGTTTGACTGGGGCCTCAAAACCGGGCACCAAACGCTTGTAGGAATTGGTTCCAGGGTTGGTGATGGCGTTTAAAGCACGCGCGTGCTTGATCACACCGCCAATGTAGTAGAGGGCAAACTCCGACAGTCCTGCATAGCCATTACCAGAAAACAGGTTTTGACCATCTTTCCAGATCGACTGGTGCACGTGCATGCCAGAGCCGTTATCGCCCACGACGGGTTTGGGCATAAAGGTCGCGGTTTTGCCGTAGGCATGCGCCACGTTATGAACGGTGTACTTCAAAATCT
Source organism: Burkholderiaceae bacterium (assembly GCA_007116135.1). GTDB lineage: Bacteria > Pseudomonadota > Gammaproteobacteria > Burkholderiales > Burkholderiaceae_B > Algicoccus. The sequence goes on along the minus strand of SKIZ01000198.1, from coordinate 20,797 downwards.
GGTTCCAGTCAGCCCGACGCACCAAGGTGTTAAAAAGCGTGCCAATCTCTGACTGACCAGCACCGGCAACCTCGTGGTGATGAACCTCAACCGGCACACCCTGCTCTTCGAGCAACAGGCACATCTCCGAGCGCATGTCCTGGAAAGAATCGACCGGGGGTACGGGGAAGTAGCCACCTTTGACTTTGGGTCGATGCGCCAGATTGCCGCCTTCCATGTCAGCGCCGCGACTCCACGAACCTTCTTCGGACTTGATCTTGACAAACGAACCGGACATGTCGTCATTCCAGGTCACGCCGTCAAATACGAAAAACTCGGGCTCAGGCCCAAAGTACGCCGTATCACCAAGACCGGTGGACTGCAGGTAAGCTTCAGCGCGCTTGGCCAAAGAACGCGGGTCGCGCTCATAGCCTTTCATGTCCGATGGTTCAAGAACATCACATGTCAGAATGAGCGTTGACTCTTCGCGAAACGGATCCATGTGGGCAGTTGCCAAGTCGGGCATGAGCAACATGTCGGAGGCTTCAATGCCCTTCCAGCCTGCGATTGAGGAGCCGTCAAATGCTTGACCAGACTCTAGTTTGTCGGCATCAACCAAACGGGCTGGCACCGAGACGTGTTGCTCTTTGCCAATCGTGTCGGTAAAGCGGAAATCGACAAATTTGACGTCGTTATCGGTGATGACCTTGAGAATATCTTGCGTCGTGCTCATAAAGGCTCCATTTGAAGTGACAAGTGGTCGTATGGTTTAGCCGCCGACCTTGGTTGGCGTTAAGCACTATGAAGCAACATTCATGCCAACCAAGCAGCACCAAAAGCACGTACGTCGCTTCATTAAATCGTGCCATAAAGCACCATCTAAGTGCATTATGCACCACAACAAGCACTATATTGGTGCCTTTAGCTCAATCTAGGAAAATGGCCTGCAGCTCGTTTAAGTGGCGCCATCCCAACGCCGTGGCCTTGACACGGTCGTGACCAACATCGAGCAGTCCGCGGCTTTGAGCACGGTCAAACGGTTCAAGCACATCAGACAGCGTCAATCCGGTGTGGCGGTTAAGCAGATCGAGCTCAACGCCCTCCTTTAGCCGCAACGCGTTTAAGAAAAACTCAAACGGCAACTCTTCTGGACTGAGCTGCCTTTGCTCTGATATGTGGGACCCGTCCATTTGGCCACACGCTTGCATCCATTGCAGCGGATTTCTGGTGCGCGCCTGACGAATGATTCGGTCAGGAAATGACAGCTTGCTGTGCGCACCCGGCCCGATACCGAGGTAGTCGCCAAAGGTCCAATAATTCATGTTGTGCCGACATCGCGCACCTGCCTTGGCGTAAGCCGACACCTCGTAACGCTGCCAGCCGGCTGCTGCGACAGTTTGCTCGATGACTTGCTCCATCTGCTCGATCTGTATCTCATCGGGCAGCACCGGCGGGTACTTGGCAAACACCGTTTGCGGCTCTAGCGTGAGTTGGTAAATACTTAGATGTTCACACCCAAACGCGACAAGCGCTCGCAGGTCTTGCTCGCACTGCATCACTGTCTGACCAGGCAATCCATACATCAAGTCAAGATTGACCCTGGCCACCGCATTCATGGCTGACTCAATGGCTTCTCGGGCTTGTTGCGCATCATGTACACGGCCAAGCGCAGTCAGATGCTCATTGTTTAATGATTGAATCCCCAAAGAGATTCGGTTCACCCCACTTTGGGCGTAGGATTGCAGGCGGCTTGCTTCAGTAGCAGACGGGTTGGCCTCAAGGGTGATCTCAGCATCGGGCCACAGATTCAAATGCGCACGAAACAAGCCGAGCATTTGATCAATCGCGCCCTCAGACAACAAGCTTGGCGTGCCACCGCCAATAAAAATGGTGTGAACCTGACGGCCCCAGATATTGGGCAACGCCTGCTCGAGGTCGGTACGCAAGGCCTCGAGATATGCTTTTTCAGGCAACTGTTCGGGCGCTTGATGGGAGTTGAAGTCGCAATAAGGACACTTGCGAATACACCAGGGCACATGCACGTAGAGCGACAATGGCGGCAGCGCCGAGAGACCACTGGCCGGACTCCGGGCGGTCGGAGCCACCGGCTGCGAACCCGAGACAATGGGAATCACCCGGCGCGTCACAGGGCTACCGCTGCGGGCTGGTTGGCGCCAATAGATCGCGCGCCTCGATCTGGGCCATCAATGACCGCATGGCCTGGCCACGATGGCTGACGGCATTTTTTTGTACCGCATCAAGCTCGCCAGCCGTTGCACCCAAATCAGGCAGCCAAAAATAGGGGTCATAGCCAAAGCCATTTTCCCCGCGCGGCGTTTTAGCGACCTCGCCAAACCAGAGGCCCTGTGCAATAACAGGCAGCGGATCGGCCGCGTGCAGCACTAAAACCAACACGGCCACATAGTAGGCGCGTCGGTCAGTCTGGTTGGCCAACGCCTGGATCAATTTGTCGTTGTTAAGCGCATCTTGCGACTGCCCCGCCTGAGCAGCCGCGTAGCGGGCTGAATGCACCCCAGGCGCCAGTGCCAGCGCAGGCACACAGATACCCGAGTCATCGGCAAGCGCCGGCAAACCGGTCTGGGCACTGGCATGGCGCGCCTTAGCCAGTGCATTCTCGACAAACGTCTCATGCGGCTCTGGCGCAGGCGCGACGCCCAAGGAAGATTGGCTACAGACTTTGACGCCCAGCGGCTCAAGCAATCGCTCAAACTCACGCAACTTGCCCGGGTTGGCCGAAGCCACCACCAGTTGCTCAATCATCACCTTAGCCATCGCTTTGCTCGCGCTCACTGATGGGCACGTCCTCGCGCAGCATGTCGACTAAGTCTCTGGCAAAAGCGGGGAGCGCTTGAAGATCACGCACGCAGACGTGCAACTTGCGCTCAGCCCACGGGTCAGTCAGGCCAACGATCTGAATGCGCATGGTCTGGGTGTAACGCCGAGCAGCGCGCTCAGGCACCACGCCCACGCCAACACCGGCTTCAATCATGCGGCAAACCGCATCAAAGCTGCCAACTTCGACGCGAAACCGAAATGGGTAGCCCAGGTTGTCGGCGGCTTGGATCAAAAAGGCGTGAATGGCGCTCCATTCCGACAGTCCGACGTACTCATAACCAAGTGTTTCGTTAAACGAGACTTCCTCGCGCGAGGCCAGCGGGTGTGTCTGCGGGGTCACAAGCACCAGGCGGTCGCGCCGATAAGGCAGGTATTGCAAATTGGCCGCCGCCGGGCTGCCGGCGACAATGCCAATGTCGGCTGTCCCATCGGCCACCGCCTTGGCGACCATATAGCTCAAGCGCTCGCGCAAATCGACGGTGACCTCCGGGTGCGAGGCGAGGTAGCGGCTAAGCACGTTGGGCATGAACTCATTCATCGCTGTGGTGTTGGCCACCATTCGAATTTGCCCTTTGATGCCGCGCGAGTACTCATGAATATCCCCGCGCAGATGTTCGATTTGGCGCAGCACCTTGCGAGCATGGCGCAAAAAGGCCTCGCCCGAGGGGGTCAGGGTCACCCCTTGGCTGTTTCGGTTAAATAGCCGTGTACCAAAATGCTCTTCTAAGTTTTTTACCCGGTTGCTTGCTGCTGGCAAGGACAAATGTGACTTCTCAGCGCCGCGCGTCAAACTGCTTGCGTCACCAATATTCACCATCAACTGAAGATCGGTTAAATCAAAATGGCTCGCCATAGTCACCTAAATTTGAGAATTTTATGCGACAAAAAAGTGCATCGCGCCAACTTTGCGACAGGCAAAGACTGGCTTTGGGAAACGCCAATTGGCAAGCGTTGCGACATCAGGCACAGTTTCTTGCATTCATGACAAACCCAATGATAAGCGACTATGACCACTCATGCAGAGCAATACCAAGACATCCGCGACGGGATCCGTAGCCTTTGCGAACAATACCCAGACGAATATTTCCGTAAGGTAGACGAGGCTCGGGGCTACCCAGATGAGTTTGTAAGGGCCTTGACCGAGGCCGGCTGGATGGCCGCTCTGATTCCCCAGGAGTACGGCGGCTCTGGCCTAAGTTTGGCTGAAGCCTCAGTCATCATGGAAGAAATCAATCGCTGCGGGGGCAACTCCGGTGCCTGCCACGGTCAGATGTACAACATGGGCACGCTAGTGCGCCATGGATCAAAAGAACAAAAAGACTACTACTTACCGAAAATCGCGGCGGGGGAATTACGCTTGCAATCCATGGGGGTCACCGAGCCCACCACGGGCACAGACACGACCAAAATAAAGACCACAGCAGTTCGCAAAGGTGACAAATATGTCATCAACGGTCAGAAAGTCTGGATTTCTCGAGTACAGCACTCGGATCTGATGATCTTACTGGCGCGCACCACCCCGCTTGATCAGGTGACCAAGAAGTCAGAAGGCATGTCGATTTTTATCGTCGACTTGCACGATGCCGTCAAGAGCGGCATGACGATTCGTCCGATTCTCAACATGGTGAACCACGAAACTAACGAGCTGTTTTTCGATAATCTCGAAATTCCTGCTGAGAACCTGATCGGCGAAGAAGGCAAAGGGTTCAAATACATTTTGGATGGTTTGAACGCAGAGCGTGTGCTCATTGCCGCCGAATGTATCGGTGACGGTTACTGGTTCGTGGACCGTGTCTCGCAATACGTCAAGGACCGCGTGGTATTTGGTCGCCCGATCGGCCAAAACCAGGGTGTGCAGTTTCCCATCGCGCGCTCCTACATCAACGTTGAGGCCGCGAGCCTCATGCGCTATGAGGCCTGCCGTTTGTTTGATGCGCACTTGCCGTGCGGCGCACAAGCGAACATGTCCAAATTGTTAGCGGCTGACGCATCCTGGGAAGCGGCCAACGCCTGCCTGCAATTTCACGGGGGTTTTGGTTTTGCATGCGAGTACGACGTAGAGCGCAAATTTCGCGAGACGCGCCTCTATCAGGTCGCGCCCATCTCGACAAACTTAATCCTGTCCTACGTGGCCGAGCACATCCTTGGCCTACCACGGTCTTTCTAAATATTTGGGGTTTTAGCCATGACAAAAGACAATAATGCGGCATTGATTCACCCAAGCGCCACCTTAGCCGAGTTCGCAGCGAACTTGAAGTTTGAAGATATACCGGCGCATGTGCACCGGCGCTTTGAAGACCTGCTGCTTGACACGATGGCATCGATTTTGGCGGGTTCAAGCGCCAAACCGGTGCAAGCGGTGGCAAGCTTTGCCCAACAAATGGGGCCCGCTGACGGGCCAAGCGAAGACTACGTGCGCCGCACCAAAACGAGTCCATACTTTGCCGCCATGGTCAACGCAGCCTCCTCGCACTTTGTCGAGCAAGACGACGTGCATAACGGTGCGGTCTTTCACCCGGCTGCCGTGGTGATTCCCCCGGCACTTGCCGTGGCGCAAAGCATTGGCGCGAGCGGCAAAGAGTTGATGACCGCGTGTGTAGCAGGCTACGAAGTGGGCATCCGGATTGGCGAATTTTTGGGTCGCCCGCACTACAAGATTTTCCACACAACGGCCACCGCAGGCACGATTGCGGCTTGTGCTGCAGTGGGACGCCTGCTCAAGCTCACGCCAGAACAAATGCTGCACGGGTTTGGTTCGGCTGGCACCGTCACAGGTGGCTTGTGGGAGTTTTTGCGTGATGCCGCTGACTCCAAGCAACTGCACACCGGACACGCCGCTTCGACCGGCCTGCAGGCGGCCTATTTGGCTCAAGCTGGCTTTACCGGCGCCAAACGTATCCTCGAGGGCAAACAAGGTCTGGGCGCTGCCATGACTGAGAATGCCGATCCTGCGCGTCTGGTAGACCGGCTGGGCTCTCGCTGGGCTTTGGCCGAAACATCTTTTAAGTTCCACGCCTCTTGCCGTCACACGCATCCGGCAGCCGACGCACTGCAGCAGGCCATGAAAGAGCACAAGATTGCGGCCAATGACATCGAGTCGGTAGTGGCCCACGTCCACCAAGGTGCTATTGACGTGCTTGGCCCAGTCACCGACCCGCGCACAGTGCATCAGTCGAAGTTTTCCATGGGCACGGTGCTTGGTTTGATTGCGCACCACAACAGCGCTGACCTCGCTGGATTTGACAAGGTCTTAACTGATCAGGCAGTCACTGCGTTTCGTGATCGGGTCACCATGGTGTTGGACCCGGAGATCGACGGGGCTTATCCTGAGCGCTGGATTGGCAAGGTGACTGTCACCACGCGCGATGGCAGCCAATCCACAACCATCGTGCAAGAGCCCAAAGGCGATCCGGGCAACACGCTGTCACGCGAGGAAATCGAGGACAAATTGCTGCGTTTGGGCACCTATCACGATGCTGCAACGCCCGAAGCCGTCCAAGCACTTGCCGGCAAAGTGTGGCAAATCGAATCAGCGGCCAAAGTTGGCAGCTTGATGCTGGACTAGCGATGGGTGTTGACCATAGCCTTGCCAGCGTCAAACGCATTCAAAGCATGGCTGTTCGCGCCGCCGGGGGCAACTACGTTGCTCACCGGCAGGTCGGCAACCTGGTCTATTTGTCTGGTCAGATATCCATGCGCGACGATGGCCACCTTTTTTGCGGACAGGTTGGTGTGGACCTAAGCGTATCCGAAGGTGCGCAGGCGGCTCGCGTTTGTATGGAGAATCTCTTCGTTGCACTGCTTGCGGCAGTCGACGGCAATTGGGATCGCATCGTCAGTTGCGTGCGACTGACCGGTTACGTCAACTCGCAAGCGCCCTTTGCAGATGGCCCCAAGGTCATCAACGGTGCATCAGATCTGGTTGTTGAAGTGCTTGGCCCAAACGGGGAGCATGCGCGTAGCGCCGTTGGTGTAAGCGCGCTGCCGCGCAATGCTGCCGTTGAAGTCGAGGCGATATTTGAGGTGCGCGCCTAGGACACCTTCCTAGACTGGGCAACGGCTGAGGTGATTTGGGCGATACCGGCTTGGGCCAAATCTAACAACTGATTGAGCGCCTCGCGCTCGAACGCTTGGCCTTCGGCTGTGCCTTGCACCTCAACGAACCGTCGACTGCCAGTCATCACCACGTTGACGTCCGCATCACAGTTGGCGTCTTCTTCGTAGTCCAGATCCAAGCGCGGCTGCGAGCCAACCAAGCCCACCGAAACGGCCGCGACCGAGTCAATCAGTGCATGCTCTGCAATAAGTCCTTGCGAAACCAAACCATCAATCGCGTCAGCTAGCGCAACCCAGGCACCTGTGATGCTCGCGCAACGCGTGCCACCGTCAGCTTGCAATACATCGCAGTCGATTTGAATGGTGCGCTCACCGAGCTTGCTCAAGTCAACCACAGCTCTAAGACTTCGACCAATCAAACGCTGAATCTCAAGTGTGCGTCCCGATTGCTTGCCGCGGGCCGCTTCACGGTCTGAACGGGTGTGCGTGGCTCGTGGCAGCATGCCGTATTCGGCTGTTACCCAGCCCTTGCCCTGCCCGCGCAAAAACCCTGGCACTTTATCGAGCACGCTCGCTGTACACAGAACCTGCGTGTGTCCCATCGAAATCAACACCGAGCCTTCTGCATAGCGGGTAAAGCGCCTGTTAATCGTCATCGGGCGCAAGGCATCGAGGGCACGCTGATCCTTTCGGGGCATCGCTTGCGTGGTCATATTCATTGATCATCCTTAAAAAAACGAGCGCCAAGAGACCGCCAGATAGGCGCGAGTCCACCGCGCTGCTGCGGTTACTATGGTCAGATGTTTGATCAAGATCGAAACAACATGACCCACGCGCACAGTATAAGCAACCGGAGCAACAGCCAAAGTTGGCAAGCCTGGTTTGGTGCCATCGCGCTTGTCTTGACTGGCATGGCCTGGCCAAGCCAGGCCAACGATACGCCACAAGCCGTGCTGCAATACGCTCAACATCAAGAGATTTTTCAGCCCGAGTCGGGCGTGACCGGCATGGTGGCTAGCGACCACTTTCTGGCATCTGCCGTGGGCGCACGGATACTGGCACAAGGCGGCAACGCCGTCGATGCCGCTGTGGCCACTGGCTTTGCACTGGCCGTTGTGTTGCCCTATGCCGGCAATCTAGGCGGCGGTGGCTTTATGCTCGTGCACATGGCTAAGCAGGACGAAACGGTTGCCATCGATTTTCGGGAAGTGGCACCACAGGCAGCCACTGTCGACTGGTTTATAGACGAGAAAGGTGATGTCGTCAGGCGCTACGCCATCGAATCAACCGCCTCGATTGGCGTGCCCGGCACGGTTGCTGGTTTGCTGCTGGCACTCGAGCGCTTTGGTGAGCTGCCACGACAAGCGGTGTTAGCGCCGGCCATTGAGCTTGCCGCTGAAGGATTCATCGTGACTCCGACGCTGGCGCGGTTGCTACAGACGCACGCGCAACATCTGGCGAAGTCACCGGCGAGCCGGGCGGTTTTCTTTACGCCCAAGCCAGGCCTCGATTGCCAAGCGGCGACATGCTCAGCCGATGAAGTCCAACCAGTGGCCACCGGCACGCGCTTGGTACAGACCGACTTGGCCCAGACACTTGAACGCATTGCCCAAGAAGGGTCTGCAGGCTTTTATAGTGGCCGCGTGGCGCAATCGATTGCAAAAACCGTGTCAGACGGGCGTGGGCACATGACCTTGGATGACTTGGCCGGCTATCGCGCGTTAGTGCGCGAACCGGTCTGGGGACAATACCGCGACATCAAAATCGCCAGCATGCCCGCGCCTAGCTCTGGCGGCATCCATTTGATACAGATGCTCAATATCCTCGAACACTGGCCAGTGGCCGCAGGTGGCTGGGGTAGTGCGGCGAACTTGCATCGGTTCGCTGAAGTGGCGCGCCGCGCTTATGCTGACCGCGCCACCCACCTTGGCGACCCGGCATTTCATGATGTACCGACTGCGCAACTGCTCGATCCAGCCTATGCGCATGCCCTCTACCGCAGCATCGATGAGACAGCGGCAACCGACAGTCGCGCTGTATCGGCAACCGACTTCAAAGGCCACGAGCCCGAGCAGACGACTCACTTTAGCGTGGCAGATCGCCACGGCAACCTCGTGTCAACCACAACCACGTTGAACTTGAATTTTGGTTCGGGCTGGATGGCCGCAGGCACTGGCGTGCTTCTGAATAACGAGATGGATGATTTCGCCATCAAACCAGGCCAGCCCAACGCCTTTGGTCTCATTGGCAGTCAAGCCAATTCGTTGGCGCCTGGCAAGCGCCCCTTAAGTTCGATGGCCCCGACCCTGGTGTTTCGCGATGGCCAGCCCTGGCTGGCAACTGGTTCACCGGGCGGCTCGCGAATTATCACGATCGTGCTGCAGGTCATTACCAACGTGACCGATTTTGGGATGAACATTGCGGCAGCAGCAGCCATGCCTCGGATGCACCATCAATGGCTGCCCGATACCCTATGGCTCGAACAAGGATTTAGTCCTGACACCATCGAGTTGCTACTGGGCATGGGCCACGACGTTCGCGCCAGCCGTGCAGCCGGGCGCGTACAATCGGTGGCCATTGAAGATGGCAAATTGTTTGGTGCCAGCGACCCCCGCAGCTCAGACGGTGCGGCCATTGGCTTGTTGGAGTGACCTGTGAAAAGCATGACCGGTTACGGCAGTGGCCAGGCCAGCGACGAAAGCGGCAGCGTGACCGTTGAGATCCGTAGCGTTAACAGTCGCTACCTCGATCTGCAGTTTCGGCTGCCAGACGAACTGCGTCTGGCTGAGATGCCGCTTCGTGAGCGAATCAGCGCAGCCTTAGCGCGCGGCAAAGTCGAGTTGCGCGCGTCGTACTCGCGAGCGCAAAAAGACCAACTGCCCCTGCCCTCTGAGGCCTTGCTTGCGCAAATTCATCAGCTGCATGCCCATCTGCAGACCCATCTGCCACTCATTGGCGCACCGACTTTCCAAGATGTTTTGCAATGGAGCCACCAGGAGAAGTCAGCGCCTGACCCAACCCGCTGGCTTAGCCTTTGTTTGGCCGCTGGTGACAAAGCGCTCGAACAACTACTCGATAGCCGCCGTCTTGAGGGCGCGCGCCTTAGCGAAGTTCTGGTTCAACAATGCCAAATGCTGATGAGCTTGGTTGCACAACTGCAGCAAGCATTGCCCCAATGGCGCCAAATCCAATCTCAGCGTTTAGCCACCCGCGTGCGCGAGGCCTTCGAACAAGCAAGTGCGCAAGGGATCACGCACATCAGCGGTGAGGAAATTTCACAGCGCATCGCCGCTGAAGCCAATCTGTTTGCGCTGCGCGCAGATGTTGCCGAGGAGCTCGATCGTTTGCAGCTGCACGCAAAAGAGTTGGCGCAGACACTTGATCAACAAAGTGCCGCGCAAAAAAACAAGGGCATTGGCAAACGACTTGATTTTCTTTTTCAGGAAATGAATCGCGAAGCCAACACCCTCGGTTCAAAAGCCAGTGACATTCAAGTCACGCGCGCAGCCATGGATTTAAAGCTGCTGATCGAGCAAATGCGTGAGCAAATTCAAAACATCGAGTAGCGTTAACCGCGTCCAATCCAAGGCATGTTTGTTGCCATGATGGACATGAACTGAACGTTGGTTTCTAGCGGATAGTTCACGATCTGCACCACCGCCTGAGCCACATGCTCGACGTCCATCCGGGGCTCAGCGCGAATCGAGCCATCGGCTTGCAAAATCCCAGCCGCCATGCGGTCAGTCATCTCGGTGGCGGCATTGCCAATATCGATTTGAGTGCACGCGATGCCGTAGGCACGCGTGTCAAGTGCAATTGACTTGGTCAGCCCCGTGACGGCGTGCTTGGTCGCCGTATAGGCTACGGACATGGGGCGCGGGCTATGCGCGGCGATCGAGCCGTTATTGATAATCCGCCCGCCCATCGGTTGTTGCGATTTCATCAGCGCGATGGCTTGTTGCGCGCAGAAGAACATGCCGTTTAGGTTCACGTTGACCACATCAAGCCAGGTCTCTACCGGAAGATCTTCAATCGGCACGGCTGGCGCGCCTCTGCCAGCATTATTGAACAACACATCCAAACGCCCAAAGGTCTTGGCGATGTCGTCAAACAACTGCTGCACCTGATTGGCACAAGCCACGTCGCATGCATGCACATGCATGCGCGCATCGGGTCCAAGCGCCTGGGTTTGGATCAATGCCTCCTCGCGCCGACCGGCAAGCACCACCTCGTAGCCATCACGGGCCAGCGCAATTGCCACGGCTCTACCAATGCCGCTGCCCGCACCAGTGACCACGGCTATTTTCTTGTCGTTCGTCTGACCCACTTCGCTCTCCTTGATCCTCAATGGCGCGCGCGCCCTGTCGCTTCTGCTATGCTCACCGAATTGTATGCATGCAGCTGCTTTTTGTGCCCACCCATGAACAACCCATACGCAGGCAACGTCTTTCTTATCACCGCGCCAAGTGGCGCGGGCAAGTCAAGTCTACTTGCTGCACTCATGCAGGCAGACCCCTGCCTTGCCCTATCGGTCTCCTACACGACCCGCGCGCCGCGTGACGGCGAGACGCACGGCAAAGACTACTATTTCGTCGATCAAAACGATTTTGAAGTGATGCTTGAGCGCAACGAAATGCTCGAGTCAGCCCACGTGCACGGTCACTACTATGGCACCCCGCGTGCGCCGCTGGTTGCCGCACTTCAGGCCGGGCGTGATGTTTTGCTCGAGATTGACTGGCAAGGCGCGCAACAGGTGCGTGCGCAACTAGCCGGCGTGACCAGCATTTTTATACTGCCACCTTCGATCGAGGCGCTCGATCAACGTCTGCGTGCCCGCGCAAAAGATAGCGAGCAAGTCATTGCCAAGCGATTGGCAGGGGCAAACCTTGAAATATCACACGCCAACGAATTCGAATATGTTATTATTAATCAAGAATTTAGCGTTGCTCTTTCGCAGTTGCAGCAAATTGTCGAAAGTTTGCGTTTGCGCTACCGCCGACAAGCCATGATGCATGCGTCACTGTTTGCTTCATTTGGCTTAGCTGCAACCCCAAGCGATGATTAACAGCGTGTTTGATGAATCGTGAATTAACCTCACAAACATTGCATAACCCGCAGATTTTTCTGCACTTTTAAATGGATGGCCTTATGGCGCGCATTACCGTTGAAGATTGCTTGAACCAGATCCCGAATCGCTTCAAGTTGACCTTGGCCGCAACTTATCGTGCCCGTGAGCTGGCACAAGGGCATGCCCCAAAAATCAATGCGCGCGACAAGCCAACTGTATTGGCGTTACGCGAAGTGGCCGCTGGTCTGACCGGTACGGAAATGCTGCGTAAGGTTCCAACTTGATCAAGAGGTAGCGACCATGGGATTTCCGGGACTGCGAACTGCATCAAGCGGGTTGCTCTCGGCAATCAAAATCGGCTCACGGTTTGGCCGGCGTGCCAAACCTGCTACCCCCGGCTCAGAGCAGCTGCAAACGGTCCCCACGCTCAACAAGCCGCAAGAGCCTGCATCGATAAATAGTCTTTTGACGATCGTCTCGGACTATCTCAACAAAAAAGAAGTCGCAAGAATCAAAGAAGCTTATCGCTTCTCCGATCAAGCCCACCTTGGGCAGTTCCGCTCAAGCGGCGACCCTTACATCACCCATCCAATCGCTGTCACCGAAATTTGCGCCGGCTGGAAGCTAGATGCCGATGCGCTCATGGCGGCCTTATTACATGACGTGATGGAAGACCAAGGGATCGCCAAAAACGCGTTGGCAGAACAGTTTGGCAGTGACGTGGCTGAACTTGTCGACGGTTTATCCAAACTTGATCGCCTTGATTTCGCCTCCAAAGCGCACCAGCAAGCCGAAAGTTTCCGCAAGATGCTGCTGGCCATGGCACGCGATTTGCGCGTCATTTTGATCAAGCTTGCAGATCGCTTGCACAACATGCGCACGCTTGGTGCGGTCAGCCCACAAAAGAGACGCCGCATCGCACGCGAAACACTCGAAATATATGCACCCATTGCCAACCGGCTGGGCTTGAATGCGGTTTATCGAGAACTGCAGGATTTGTGCTTTGAAGCGATGCATCCCAACCGGTATGCCGTGCTTAAAAAAGCCCTTTTTGCTGCTCGCGGCAACCGGCGTGAGGTTCTAACTAAAATCTTTGACGCGGTGCGCGCAGCGCTGCCCGCTGCTGGCATTGAAGCCGAAGTCACCGGGCGTGAGAAAACGCTCTACGGTATTTATCAGAAGATGACCGCGCAGAAGAAATCGTTTTCTGATGTGCTCGATATCTACGGGTTTCGTGTGCTGGTTCACACCCTGCCAGAGACTTACCTGGCGCTTGGGATCGTGCACCAGCTCTATCGGCCGGTGCCCGGAAAATTTAAAGACTACGTTGCCATTCCGAAGATCAATGGCTATCAATCGCTGCACACCACGTTGGTTGGCCCCTTTGGTACGCCAATCGAATTTCAATTTCGCACCCGCGAGATGCACAACGTGGCCGAGCAAGGCGTCGCTGCCCACTGGATCTACAAAACCGATGACGTGTCCTTGAGTGACATCCAAAAGAAAACCCACAGCGCACTTCAGTCGCTACTAGACATCCAAAGCACCAGCGGCGACTCAGGCGAGTTTTTAGAGAATGTAAAGGTCGACCTCTTTCCCGATGCCGTGTATGTATTCACGCCCAATGGCAAGATCATTTCCTTGCCGCGCGGTGCCACGCCAGTCGATTTTGCTTATTCGATTCACACCGACATCGGCAATCATGCGGTGGCCTGTAAGATCAATGGCGAATACGTGCCACTGCGCACCGAGCTCGCAAGCGGCGACACCGTTGAGGTCATCACCTCACAGGCCTCAAGACCGAGTGCGCACTGGCTGAACTTCGCGCGTACCGGACGCGCTCGCTCTGAAATCAGACACTACTTGCGCACTGTGCGCTACACCGAGTCGGTGGCATTTGGCAAACGACTTCTGACACAATCGCTCAATGAAATCCAGGTTGAGTTTCCCGCTGATGACGACCTGACCTGGGACAAGCTCATCAAAGAAAGCGGCGCCAAATCACGCGAGGAAATCTTAGCCGACATTGGTCTGGGCAAACGTTTGGCCGCCGTTGTGGCACGCCGCTTTGCTGCAGATCACCCCTTGCTAGAAACCACCGCGGCTCACCTTGATGTGGTCAGTGCGGCGCGAGCTGCACCGATCATGATCCAGGGCAACGAGGGTCAGGCAGTTGCTTTGTCATCGTGCTGTGGTCCGTTGCCTGGCGATGACATCATCGCCAGCGTGCGCGTGGGCACGGGTCTGGCTGTACACACGGCCGATTGTCCGATTGCCAGACGTGCCAAAGAGCGCGAACCAGACCGCTGGGTCGATGTGGTGTGGGACGCCAATCATGCAAAGCATTTCCTTGCGCGCGTCGATGTGACAGCGATCAACGAGCGTGGTGTACTTGGCCGCATTGCCGGTGAAATTGCTCAAGCCGACTCCAACATCACCAATGTCACCATGACCGATGACACCAGCGAGTCGTTTCTGCTTAGCATGACGGTCCAAGTCGATGACCGCAAGCACCTTGCGCGCGTCTTTAGAGCGATTCGTCGCATCGCTCAAGTCAGGCGTATCGTGCGAGTTAAAGGCCATCACGGCCATTAACAAAGACACGGCACCTGCGACGGACCCCTAAAAATTTGAGCGCAAGCAATGCTCGAGCGAACATGCGCCCAGCCTTCGGTCAGGTGATTTACGTCCGAATAGCAGCCAGCGCCTGCTCGCAAGCCAATGCCGCAGCCAGCAATTGCTCATCCTGATTGGGACCTGCCGCAAGCATCAAGCCAACAGGCGCTTGATCGCGCGCATGGCATGGCAGTGTGACCGCACAGCCGTCAAGAAAGTTGATGATGCTCGGGTTGCGCAAAATCAACCAGTTGCTGCGCGCATAAAGATCATCATCTTGCTCAAGCGACGCCAGTGCCGGTGGCACCACAGGCACCGTGGGCATTAACATCGCATCAAAGGGGCCAATCTCGGCAAGCACCTTCGCAATCCACGCTTGCCTTGTGGCTTGAAGCTGCGCGATGTAGTTCTCATCTAGTGATTGGCCTATCGCGATTCGCGATCTCACACGCCGATCATAAAGATCGGCATGCTGGGCCAACAAATCCTTATGCCACTGCCAAGCTTGGGCCGCAGTAAAGCCGCCAGCCGCATTAATGCTCGAGAGTTCCAGCAATTGCGGCAGCTCAATGGACGTGAGCTTGGCTCCGGCTTCTCGCAAGGCATCACAGGCCACATCAAAACGCTCGCGCACAATTGGGTCAGCCTCATCGAACACGAGCGATTGAGGCACACAAAACCGAGTTTGTGACAAGGGTTTGGCCGCAGCAGCATTTAAGGGATCTTGGGCCATGACGTCGGCTAGCCAAATACAACTGGTGACGCTGTTGGCAAGCGGCCCGATCGAATCGAGGCTTAAGGACAGCGGCAAGGTGCCAGTCATGTCGATGCGACTAGCGGTTGGTTTATAGCCCACCAAAGAACAAAACGCCGCTGGAATGCGCACCGAACCACCGGTATCGGTACCGATCGCACCCACAGCCATGTGATCAGCCACTGAAGCGGCCGCCCCGCTTGAAGACCCGCCTGCAATGCGTTGTGTCTGTCGATCCCAAGGTGACAAAGGTGTGCCGTAATGTGGGTTCAGACCCAGTCCCGAATATGCAAACTCAGTCATGTTGGTGGTACCAACGATGATGGCGCCCGCCTCGCGCAGCCGTTTGACAATCATCGCGTCGCGCTGGGCCACAGGCCGATCTGCCAAGACCCGCGAGCCTGCCATGGTGGTGTAGCCATGTACGTCAAACAAGTCTTTGACCGAGATGGGAATGCCGTCAATGCGCGATGCAGGCTGACCGGCTTGGCGACGCGCGTCCGATTGGGCAGCGTCTTGCAAAGCCTGCTCATCAAAGACCCGCGTAAAGGTCACACGGCCCTGCCCGCCCGGATCATGAATGCGCTGCAAGGTCTGCTCAACGAGTTGTACGGCGCTTATGCGCTTGTGCGCCAATTGCTCACTGAAATACTCAAGCGTGTACGTTTCACTAGACAACATAGATGGCCTTGTCGAAGAAGAATGAGTTGCCCGACAAGCGTATCATGTTGCCTTCACGCTCGGGAGTCCAGTGTCCATGCAATCGCCGACCATCACACGCACCCAAAACGCCATTGGTGGCATTGCGATCTTGCTGGTGTCGTTATCTATATTGTCGGTGCTCGATGCCAGCGGCAAATGGCTTTTAAGCGTCGGGGTGTCGCTATTTATTGTGACTTGGCTGCGCTATTTGGTGCACTTTATTCTCATCATGGTGCTGGTCGTTTCTCGTCGCGAGCTTTATCGCTTTAAAAGCCGCGACCTGCGCTACCAGATCTTGCGTGGTGTGATCATCTTAGTGACAACCTTAACTTTTTTTACGACCCTGTCTTACTTGCCGCAAGCGCAAGCCACCACGATGATTTTTCTGGCGCCTCTGATCATCCTGGCTGTGGCACCGTGGATTCTGGGCGAGCCGCGTCGGGTCTCGCGCTGGATTGCTGCGGCCTTAGGCTTCATAGGTGTGCTCATTGTGATTAGGCCCGGCGCAGGTCTGCCGTTGGTTGGCGTGTTGTTTGGTCTGGTGACGGCTTGTCTGATGTCCACACAACACTTAGTTACCCGCAAAGTCGCCATTGATCACCCCGTGACCACCATGCTCTGGGGTGGGTTGATCGGAGCGCTGCCACTGTCAGCCTGGGTGCTGTTTGTGATCTTACGCGGCGATTTGGGCTTTTTTGACTCAGTTCGTGACCTATCGGTCTGGAACTGGGCCATCATGCTTTCGCTCGGCTTGACTGGCGTTGTGGGGCACTTGCTGCAGGCACAGGCCTATCGCTTGGCAGCAGCCTCTTTGTTGGCACCTTTTATGTACCTACAAATCATTGCTGCAAGCGCGCTGGGCTGGGTGGTCTGGGGGGAGTTTCCCGACAAGACGAGCTGGTTTGGTATCGGGCTGATCTGCATCAGTGGCGCTGGGATCGCAAGCTACGAGTGGTATCAATCGCGGGCTGGCTCTCAAGCCTCACACGCAACGAGCCGACCAGCATGAATTTCAATGACTCGTTGGCAGCGTTGGGCCAGTTGCACATCGTGAGTTACTAACACCAACGTGGTCTGATGGTCTTGATGCAAGCGGAACATGAGGTCAATAATGCGTGCACCCGTGACCACATCAAGACTACCGGTGGGCTCGTCGGCAAACAACAGCGCAGGCTGGCTGACAAAGGCACGTGCAAGCGAGACGCGCTGCTGCTCACCGCCTGATAGTGTCGCCGGGTAGTGATGAAACCGGTGCGCCAAGCCAACCTCATCAAGCGCGGCTTTGGCCGCTTCAAGGGCGTCTTTGCCCGCAAGCTCAAGCGGCAGCATCACGTTTTCTAGCGCAGATAAATTAGGTAGCAACTGAAACGACTGAAACACAAAGCCGACGTGCGCGGCCCGAAACTTTGCCCGGCCGTCTTCATCTAGTGAAAATAAATCAGTTTGAAGCACATTGACTTGGCCTTGACTGGGAACATCTAGCCCGGCCATGAGTCCCAATAGAGTTGACTTACCCGATCCTGAGGCACCGGTGATGGCTAGCGATTCACCCATCGCCACTGAAAACCGAATATCGTCAAGTATAGTCAGCTCACCGCCTGCGTCCGAGACGCGTTTGGACAACCCGATTACTTCAATTGCATTATTTGTCATCATGAATGGATTTTCGCACTATTGTCAGATTTTTTCCTGCAAAGCCACATGGCAACGTCTGGCTATGTCGATGCTTGTTTTAAGCATGCTAACAATCGGACTCAGTCAGGCGCACGCCAATGACGATACCAGGCCGATTCTGATTGTCGGCGACAGCCTGTCGTCTGAATATGGCATCAAGCGTCAGAGCGGCTGGGTTGAACTGTTGCGCCAACGCCTAGCGGCGCAGGCATCGAGCGCGCCACGCACCGTTATCAACGCCAGTATTAGCGGCGACACCACCAGCGGCGGCTTAACCCGGCTGCCAACCTTGCTAGAAAAGCACCAGCCCGCTATTGTGGTCGTCGAATTGGGGGGCAATGACGCCCTGCGTGGGCTGTCTTTAGACATGACCCGAGAGAACCTGACACGTATGATCGAACTGGCCCAACAAAGCGGCGCGGTGACCGTTTTGACTGGCATGCAAATCCCTGAGAACTACGGACCGGCCTACACGCAGGCATTTCGCACGATGTACCCGGAGATTGCGCAGGCCACTGACACCATTTTGGTGCCTTTCCTGTTGGCTGGCCTAGAGACTGACCGCTCCCTATTTATCGAAGACGGCATACACCCCTCCGAAGTCGCCCAGCCGCTCTTGCTCGACAATGTTTGGCCGGCCATTGAACAAGCGCTAGCAGCGCTAAATTGATTCAACGGCCGCGGGTTCGACCGATTAGTCGTTATTGTCAATGAGTGCCCGGGCCGCCGGCAGCACTTCGGTATTGAACTGACGGCGCAATACTTCAAGCACCGCCTCCTCCTGCGCCACGCCCCAAGCTTGGGCCAGTTGCTGTTTGAACTGATCAACCGCTTCGGCTGGCAATGGCTCGCCAGGCAACACTTCGGTTACGTTCAAAAGGGTAAAGCCCGTTGCTGTCTCGACGCCTATCACACTAGGCACCTGATCACGTACCAGTTTCATCGCCGCATCAAGCTCGCGGTCAGTCAAACTGCGTCCGTCCTGGCGTGACACCACTTCGGCAGCCGAGAAACCAATCGGCGACTGGCCCTCATCAATCACACTCAAAGCAGCCTGACCTGCCTGACGCGCCAGACTGACTGCTCGCTGGCGTAAAAGATCCTCTCGGATGATCTCTTGCACCAACTCCAAGGCAGGTACAGCCGAAGGGTTAACAGATTCGACCCGAAGCACCACGATCGTACCGGGGCTTACCTCGATGAGACCCGAGTTGTAACGATCACGAAAAACCTCTGGCGAATAGGCCACCTGCAGCACGCGCGGATTATTCAGAATCTGGCGCTGGCTCGGTTCGATCTGAACCTCGCGCGCAAAGAACTCGCCGGGCAATACGCCAGAACGGGCGATGCCTTGCGCTTGCCGCATGGTCAGCCCGAGCTCAACTGCAATGGGTGCCAGCGCATCGCGCTCATCGTAGACCCGATTGGTCAGCTCAGTGGCCATGTCCGCAAACCGGACCGATGCCATTTGCCTGAGCACCTCGTTTTCAACATCATCACGAACCTCTTCAAGGGGTTTGACCCCTTCGCCTCGCAAATCCGTCACGATTGCAACGTGGTAACCAAACGCGCTTTCAATGACATCGGACACCGTGTCGGGTTCAAGCTCAAAGACCGCCTCCTCGACTTCAGGCACCAGCGTATTGCGCGCAATCCACCCAAGGTCACCACCTTGGTTGGCCGAACCCGGATCTTCAGAGAACTCCCGTGCAGCCTCGGCAAAGCCTGAGGGGTCGTCTTGCAATGCCTGGGCAATCTCTTGTGCACGGGCCTGGGCCTGAGCACGCGCCTGATCATCAGCATTGGGGGCAACTTCAATCAAAATATGACTGACACGACGCTGTTCGGGTTGCCCATAGCGCGCCTCGTTTTGTCGATAGAAGGTGAGAATTTCAGCTTCAGGCACAGTCAGACCTTGGCGAGCGGCCTCTTCATCCAAAACCACATAATGAATGTTCACGCTATCCGGTAGCCGCAATGACTCGGCATTATCGGCATACCATGCGGCCACATCCTCATCAGTGACTTCGATATCGTTCTCAAAGGCCACCGCATTAAAACGTCGAATCGACACCGTGCGTTCTTCGATGAGTGCCTCAAGCAGATCATCGACCACGCGCTGCGGGGCGGCCGCGGTATTGGCCACCGGGCCAAGCACTTGCGACAAAATCAGATCACTGCGAACACGAGCCTCAAAATCAGCTGGCGTCATACCCTGGGCAGCTAGGACTTGACGATAACGTTGCGCAGAGAAGCGGCCGTCTTCTTGCACCGCAGGAATTCGCGCGATGGTCTCGCGCAGCTGCTCGTCTGACACGCTAAAGCGCCCGCGCATCGCACTCTCAACAATCACTCGCTGATTGATGATGTCATCGAGCACGCTTTGACGAAACGCCGGCGTATCGATCGCTTCGATATCGAATTGCGATCCCATCGCCAGTCGGATTTC
This sequence comes from Burkholderiaceae bacterium, assembly GCA_007116135.1. GTDB lineage: Bacteria > Pseudomonadota > Gammaproteobacteria > Burkholderiales > Burkholderiaceae_B > Algicoccus. The sequence continues at coordinate 643 of SKIZ01000198.1, read as the reverse complement.
CTCTAATTGGTTGCGGCGCACCGCGTCAAACTCAGGCTGGGTAATGTCAACGCCATTGACTTCGGCCAAAGCCCTGTCGCGCGACATAAACCCGGTGTAACCCTCGAGCCCAAAGAAAGCGAATGCCGGAACCACAAGAACCAGCAAAACCACAAGCATTGCGCGCCGATGCGATCGTATGAAATCAAACATGTTCGTGTAGAAAAAGCCATAAAAGGTTGCCGCCGAGTGTACCATTGGCGTGGCGGCAAGCGGGTATCTGCAAGCCTTGCTACTTTTGCAAATACGGATTAGTCATTTGGGCACGCGGAGAAGTTTCATTGTTTAGCTATCGTCACGGTTTTCATGCAGGCAATCATGCCGACGTCTTTAAGCACGCCGTTTTGTTGTCTGTCATTGCCCATTTGCAAAAAAAAGACACCGGCATACTCATGGTCGACACCCACGCTGGCGCCGGACTCTATGACCTGACTGGCGCTTGGGCCAACAAACGTGGCGAGTACCTCGACGGGATCGCTCGAATCCAGGGCGCCAAGCGCGCGCCAGTCATGGTTCAGCGCCATTTAGACGAAGTGGCACAACTCAATCCAGACTCAACACTTACTGTCTACCCGGGCTCGCCATGGCTCATGCATCAAGCTGC
>SKIZ01000084.1 GCA_007116135.1 Burkholderiaceae bacterium | reverse complement strand
GACAGGTCAGGGGTTTACCGTTTGTGTAACTGGCCTGTCACGTTTTTTGTGGTAGATTCGTCGACATGATGAAAATGGCAGCGACCTTCTGGTTTTATTTTTTTAGCTTTCCTACCTTTGTTGGCGGAGAGTCGGTCGCGTAATCCCAAAAAGAACACACCGAAACAAAAACCGCCAGGCAACGCTGGCGGTTTTTGTTTTTGGGGCTACTGAATTCAAATGATGCTGATCCAAGGAGTTTGTTGTGCCACACAATACCGATGACCTGAGAATCCGAGAAATCAAGGAGCTTGCTCCGCCGTCACACGCCATGCGTGAATTCCCGTGCACCGAACCGGTGGGCACGTTGGTGCACGACGCCAGACAAGCGCTGCACCGTATCTTGCATGGCATGGATGACCGCGTGGCGGTGGTCATTGGCCCGTGCTCGATCCACGACCCCAAGGCGGCCATGGAGTACGCCGAGCGCTTGAAAGCGGTGCGCGAGCAGTTAAAAGATGACCTTGAGATCGTGATGCGTGTGTATTTCGAGAAGCCGCGCACCACCGTGGGCTGGAAGGGGCTCATTAACGACCCGGACCTTGATGGCAGCTTTCAGATCAATAAAGGCTTGCGCTTAGCGCGTGAAGTGTTGCTTGATGTCAATCGGATGGGGTTGCCTGCCGGTTGCGAGTTCTTGGACATGATCACCCCGCAATACATTGCCGACCTCGTGTCCTGGGGCGCCATTGGCGCGCGCACCACCGAGAGCCAGGTGCACCGCGAGTTGGCCTCTGGCCTGTCGTGTCCGGTGGGCTTTAAAAATGGCACCGATGGCAACATCAAAATCGCTGTTGATGCGATCAAAGCGGCATCGCAGCCCCATCATTTTCTGTCGGTCACCAAGGGCGGTCACTCGGCGATTGTGTCGACCGAGGGCAATGAAGACTGTCATTCGATTTTGCGCGGTGGCAAATCGCCTAACTTTGACGCCGCCAGCGTCCAGGCAGCCTGCGAGGAGCTTGCCAAGTCCGGTTTGGCCCAACGCTTGATGATTGACGCCAGCCACGCCAACAGCAGCAAAAAACCGGAAAACCAGCCCAGTGTGTGCGAGGCTATTGCGCAACAGGTCGGCGCCGGCGATACTCGGATTATTGGCGTGATGGTTGAGAGTCATTTGGTGGCTGGGCGACAGGATTTGGTGCCAGGCCAGCCGCTGACCTACGGCCAAAGCATCACCGATGGCTGCATTGATTGGGATTCGTCAGTCAAGGTGTTGCAAACGCTTGCCCAAGCCGTGCAGGCGCGTCGTCGCACGGTGGCCATTTCAGGAAAGTAAAACATGGGACAGATGTCGATTGAGCAACGCCTGAGAAAACCGATACCCCAGGCCATGCAGGACGCTTTGGTCGAGCGCTTTGGCCAGCGGTTTTCCATGGCGCATGCCGTGCGTGAACACCACGGTCGCGACGAATCGCCATTTCCCAACATGTTGCCTGATGCCGTGGTGTTTGCGCAGTCCACAGACGATGTGGTGTTTGTGGTCAAAGCGTGTGCTGAGCACGGCATTGCGCTAATTCCCTATGGCGCAGGCTCTTCGCTTGAAGGCCATCTCTTGGCCATCGAAGGCGGTATCTCGCTTGATGTCAGTGCCATGAACCAGATCGTCTCGCTAAACGCCGAGGACTTAACGGTCACGGTCCAGCCTGGCATCACGCGCAAGCAGTTAAACGAGCAGTTGCGTGACACGGGGCTGTTTTTCCCGATTGATCCCGGTGCTGATGCATCGATTGGCGGTATGGCTGCGACCCGGGCCTCGGGCACCAACGCGGTGCGCTATGGCACGATGCGCGAGAACGTCCTTGGCCTTGAAGTCGTCTCAGCCCAAGGCAAGGTGCTGCGCACAGCGCGCCGTGCGCGCAAGTCCTCAGCGGGCTACGACCTGACACGAATCTTTGTGGGCAGTGAAGGCACACTTGGCATCATCACTGAGGTCACCGTGCGTCTGTACCCCCAGCCTGAGGCCGTCAGTGCAGCCGTTTGTCACTTTCCGAGCATGAAAAACGCCGTGGCCGCTGTGATTCAGACGATTCAAATGGGCGTGCCTGTGGCACGCGTAGAGCTCATGGACAGTGCGGCCGTGCGCGCAAGCAACGCCTACAGCAAATTAAGCCTGCGCGAGACGCCGCTTTTGCTGTTTGAGTTTCATGGCAGCCCGGCCGGTGTTAAGGAGCAGGCCGAGACGGTGCAAGAGATCGCCCGAGACCACGGCGGCATGGATTTCGAGTGGGCCAACTTGCCTGAAGAGCGCAACCGCTTGTGGACCGCACGGCACAATGCCTACTTCGCCGGCTTGCAACTGCGCCCCGGTTGCCACGCCAGCACCACCGATGTCTGTGTGCCGATCTCGCGCCTGGCGCAGTGTATTGATCAGGCCACCGACTTATTGGCCAAAGCCTCGTTTCCCTCGACCATTGTCGGCCATGTGGGCGACGGCAACTTTCACGTTTTGATGTTGCTTGATCCCAACGACGCGAGCGAGTGGCAGGAGTCCGAGGCGTTAAATCACGCGCTCGTGGAGATGGCATTATCCGTCGATGGTACCTGCACCGGTGAGCACGGCATTGGTCTGCACAAAATGGCGTTCATGCACGAGGAGCACGGCGAAGCGGCGCTTGAGCTCATGTGGGCACTAAAGCGTGCCTATGATCCGGCCAATATCCTTAATCCCGGTAAGGTCTTGCCACCGCTTGGGAATACCCCCAATTTCGGGTAAATCCTCGCTGTCAGAGTCAGTCGTGCGCTGTATCGTTGTAGTGTTGCAAACGATTTAGTGGCGTGTGATGACAACGACCAACTTAGAAGCGGTACCCGATAGCGTGGTGCCTGATTTAGACGAAATTCTGCATGCGCTCAGGGTGGTGGTGCCTGAGCACTGCGTGCTCGCGCGCCAAGAGCAGCTGCGCCCATACGAGTGCGATGGCTTGTCGCTCTATCGGCAGATCCCCATGGTCGTTGTGCTCCCGGAAAACGAGGCGCAAGTGCAAGGCGTGTTGCGTGCAGCGCGGCGCTTGAACATCCCAGTGGTCACCCGCGGTGCGGGCACGGGTTTGTCGGGCGGTGCCATGCCACACGCCCAGGGCATCTTGCTTGGGATGTCCAAGCTCAACAAAATCAAATCGATTGATCCGGTGGCAGCCACCGCGGTGGTTGAACCGGGCGTGCGCAATTTAGCCGTTTCTGAAGCGGTGGCGCATCTGGGGCTCTACTATGCGCCAGACCCCTCTAGCCAGATTGCCTGCACCATTGGTGGCAATATTGCAGAGAACTCCGGCGGGGTGCACTGCCTGAAATATGGCCTGACGATCCACAACGTCTTGAAGGTGCGCCTTGTGACCATGGAGGG
>SKIZ01000013.1 GCA_007116135.1 Burkholderiaceae bacterium | reverse complement strand
TCGTTTGGCAATTTCAACCTCATGGGAGGCGTTGGCTACATCGCGTTGTTGATTGGTCTATTTGCAATGCCCGAGATCATCGACTTCTATGTGCGTCAGGTCAAGCAGGTAGCAGCGAAGGCGGCCGACTCCTCGACTCTGAGCCTGCAAGAATTCAAAAAAAGCTTTTCGGCCATCACTCGAGGGAGCTTTATCGGTGTCATTCTAGGAACAATACCTGGGGCAGGTGCGACAGCAGCGGCTTTTCTCTCCTATGGGGAGGCAAAGCGAAGCTCAAAAACACCTGAGGAATTTGGCAAAGGCTCGCTCGAAGGCGTTGCTGCAGCCGAAGCTGGTAATAACGGCGTGACCGGTGCGACGATGATTCCTTTATTGTCGCTGGGGATCCCGGGTGACGTGGTTACCGCTGTTATTTTGGGGGCGTTTTTATTGCACGGGTTATCGCCGGGCCCTTTGATGTTTCAGGCAAACATCGATTTGATCTATGCGCTTTTCATCGGGATTATGCTGAGCTCGATCGTACTTTTCCTGATAGGTAGTGTGGCAATAAGGTATTTCGTACGCATCGCTGATATCCCTAAACATATATTGATGCCAGTCATACTTTTGTTCTGCGTTTTTGGGACCTACGCTGTGCAGTCGCAGATGTTTGATGTTATGACAATGTTGTTGTTCGGTGTCTTAGGGTACTTAATGATGAGGGTGGGTATGTCTGCTGCCCCATTTTTGATGGGGTTTATATTGGGCCCACTATTTGAGGACAATCTCAGGCGGACCTATCTAATTTCTAGTGATCCGATGATATTTCTGCGCAGCCCAATTTGCTGGATCTTCATGGCGCTCACCTTGATTTCACTCTTTATCGGTTTGCGGCGCGAGCTCACCCGCTTCAGATTGGAGCGTTCACTAGTTAAGTAGTGCGTATGACATACCTTGTCAGAGCACTAGTCGATGGACCTAGCAGCTGGCAGTAGAGGTTTGTGCAAAATCGATTCGCAATAGTGACAAATTAGCCGCGTTTCTCGACGGCCCCAGCCTGCGCATGCGCTTGAGAACAAAAAAATAATTCACCCTGCTTGATGGCTTCGGACTGTGGCAGGAAGATATGACAGTGCGCGCAGCTCACCATTTCCTCCGCTTTTGCGAGCGGTTTGGCCTGTGGCGCACGGGTTTGTTCGCGTTTGGCTTGGCGCTGCGCGGTGTAGTGCGTGAGCATTCGGGTGAGAATCAAAATGCCGAAGATCACGACGATCCAGAATAAAAGCTTTCCCATCGCTAGCCTCGGTGCAATAAGACGTCAATGACAAACCGGCTGCCGGTGTAGGACAAGACGACAAAGATGAAACCAACAACGGTGTAACGCAAGGCCGTTCGACCGCGCCAGCCCCAGCGATGCCGCCCAAGTAACAACATGCCAAAGGTTAGCCAGGACAACACCGTGAAAACACTTTTATGGTCAAAAGGAAACCAACTGCCTTGTGTAAAGAATGATATCAAGCTGCCAGAGATGATGGCCAAGGTCAGCGCGCCAAACGCGATCCAGATCAATCGAAACAGTAACCGCTCCTGCACAAGCAGCGGCGGCTGCGCGTCCAAGGCTTGGCCGATCGCTTTGCGAAAGCCACTGGCGTTGTTCAAAACGTCACGTGGGTGGTGCAAGTGATGGTCCAGGGCAGCCATCAACAGACTTTGCATGGCTGCAATCGTGATTAACCCATAGGCGCCAAGCGCAAGCAGCAAGTGGCCACGCAGGGCTGACTCAATCGGGCTAGAGACCAGGTGCGACCCGGGAAAAAGCGCCGTGAATACGCAAACCAAGCCGGCAAAGGGCAAAACTAACAGCTGAAGCCCATTAATACGCACAATCAGGCTCTCGAACCAAAACACCACCAGTCCGAGCCAAACCGCCACGGATAAGGCAAGCAACCAGCTCAGATGCAAGCTTCCGTGGGCCAGTACCAGCGCATCTAAGCCCACGGCATGCGCAATAAGACCCGGCAGCAGCAGCCAGCGGGTGATCTTTTCTGGTTGATCCAGCGACTTGCCAGCCCTCAACATGCCCCAAAGAGCCGCTGATAGGCTTAAATAGATGATCGCTGCGATCGCGTGAAATACAATGCCAGTAGACATATGACTAGTTTAAGCGAAGACACCCAATGCTAGAGAATCTTACACAGCGCTTAGGGCGTGTGGTCAAAACGATCCGAGGCCAAGCGCGGCTGACAGAATCTAACATGCAAGAGATGATGCGTGAGGTTCGCCTAGCCTTGCTTGAGGCCGATGTTGCATTGCCGGTGGTCAAAACCTTCGTCGATGAAGTCAAGCAAAAGGCGCTTGGCCAAGAGGTGATCGGCAGTCTGAGTCCGGGGCAGGCGCTCGTTGGCGTGGTCAATGACGAGTTGACCAAATTAATGGGCGGGGACTTAGGGCCGCAGGCCAGTGAGTTGTCACTCTCAGCACAACCCCCAGCGGTCATACTCATGGCGGGTTTGCAAGGCGCTGGTAAGACGACAACCACAGGCAAGCTCGCGCGCTGGCTAGTGGAGGGAAACCACGTACATCAGGGCCGTAAAACCGGCAAAAAGAAGGTCGCAGTGGTTAGCGCTGACGTTTATCGCCCGGCAGCCATCGAGCAGCTAAAAACCGTGGCCAATCAGGCCGGCGTTGAGTGGATCGACTCGGACCCGAGTCAAAAGCCGGCCGATATTGCTAGTAGAGCGCTTGACTATGCCAAGCGCCAGCACATCGATGTGTTGATTGTCGACACCGCTGGCCGTTTGGGCATCGATGAGGCGATGATGCAGGAAATACAGATGCTGCATCAATTACTAAGCCCGGTTGAGACTTTGTTTGTGGTCGATGCCATGCAGGGTCAGGATGCGGTAAATACGGCCAAGGCGTTTGGCGAGGCCTTACCGTTGACGGGCGTGGTCCTGACAAAAATTGATGGAGATGCCCGAGGTGGCGCCGCGCTCTCGGTACGACACATCACCGGTAAGCCCTTAAAGTTTGTCGGTGTTTCGGAAAAGCTCGACGGTTTGGAGCCGTTTTATCCAGACCGGATGGCTAAGCGCGTGCTTGGCATGGGCGATATTGTCTCGCTTGTGGAGCAGGCGCAGCAAAATATCGACCTTTCGCAGGCCGATAAGTTTGCCAACAAAATGAAGTCAGGCGAGCGCTTTGATCTCAATGATTTCAAAGAGCAGCTTGGTCAAATCCGCAAGATGGGCGACATGAGTAGCTTGCTTGAGAAACTACCCGGAGACCTTGGGCAAGCGGCGGGTCAACTGCAAGGTGGGCAGGCCGAGAAGCAGTTAAAGCGCACCGAGGGCATCTTGAATGCCATGACACCTTTGGAGCGTACCAAGCCCGATCTTCTGAAGGCATCGCGCAAGCGCCGTAT
>SKIZ01000152.1 GCA_007116135.1 Burkholderiaceae bacterium | reverse complement strand
TTTTTGCAGGCGTGGTTGGCGGTTGCTAAACCGGCGCGTGAAGCGGCACGGTTAAAGCCGCTGGCGCTGACGCTAAATGCGGCGCGGACGCGGTTGATGCGGCTAGAGGGGTTCGCATTTGAAAAACTCATCCAGAAGCTTCATCTGGAATGTTCTCGCAAAGGCAAGGGTGACTTTGAGCTTTCGAGCTTGCAGTTGGGTTATTGGAACAGGCCAAAAGGCTCGAGTCGCAGTGTGGAGATAGATTTAGTGGCACTAGATGATTCGAACAGACGTATTCGGTTTGGTTCCTGCAAACGCTCTGCAAGTGCTCACACAACAGACGCGACAGCAGGGTTCGAGAATCATGTTGCGAATTTTCTTGCAACCAAAGACCATCAATACTTGCAGGACTGGTCCAAGGAAATGGTTCTGTTTGCGCCATCCTTCACAAATGAAGAGAAGGCGCGACTGACGGGTAAACGGTATGTCACTAAAGACTTGAATGACTACGCTGGTCTATTTTGAGTCAGAGAGTCCTGAAATCACTTGATGGTGGTGTCCGGAACCGGAATCAAAAGCCCCGTGGATAAAGGCTTTGCGTCAATTTGGGGAGTTTTTTCGTTCCCCACGCAAAATTTCACCTCGGTGTCAGCTTCGGCGCAACAGGGACAATCTGGAAAAGCAGGTCAAACTGGTCTTGTATTGTGATTTTTAACAACGGGTCGATTTTGTTGGTAAGCCCCCGGTCTGCACCGTGGTTGCCTGATCGAGCATTTGGTGCAGTGGGTGTTGGATTACAGCTTGACGTTCCAAGGCAGCAGCTCGCCGACCTGGTTGATTTTGTGATCAGCGATCACGCTCAGTACATGGGTGAGGTATTTCTCAGGGTTGACGTCATTGAGCTTGGCCGTGCCCAGGAGGCTGTAGAGCATGGCGGCTCGGTCGCCACCGTCATCTGAGCCTAGGAAGAGATAGTTCTTCCTTCCAACAGCGACGCTTCTGAGGGCTCTTTCTCATGTCGGTGACGCCGGCGGCAAGCCACACTCGGGTGCCTGATGGCAAGCCAATCATCGCAAGCACTCCAGCGCCATCTGTAGGATCTCGCGATTTAACGGGCCGATGATACGGGTCTTCTTAAGATCAACGTCAATCTCGAGCTCGCCCTCGTACGCTTTGTCTGTCGGTGCTGGCGCGCACGACTGCGGTTGCTCAACTGCATCCGTTACAACAACAGGAACCATGCTCGCCGTTGACAACCAACGCCCACGGCCCCTCAGGAATTGAGCCCGCCAGTTATGCAACAAATTTGGGTTGATCCCATTGCTCATTGCGATTGCGGCTACAGACACATCGGGTTCAAACGATGCCTCAACGAGCTCACGCTTGAACTCAGGGCTGTAAGCACGGTGACGGCGCTTACCGTCACTATTTGGTGAAACTGTTAGAGACTTATTCATTTCGGAGTGTCCACGCTTGATCGTGGACACGATCCTCTCACGTAAGCTGAGTGAGCCTCAAGACGGTCTAGACCGGGTGCTTACGTTCAAACCACCAAGGTGCTCGCAGGATATCAATCGATCCTATAGTTTGGTGGTCTTCGTTGCCTTCAAAGTTTTGACGACTGCATTTCGCTGTTTAATCGGGGCAGGTCGGCACCGTAACCCCTGAATTGGCGGCACGTTGGCGCCATCGGTTCTGGCAGTAGCCCTATCTAGGGCGATCGTTGGCACAAACACTCACTGTGCATGTCGTTAAGAACTCACCTATGACTTTGCGATCATGAGTTTTTAGGTGTGAGAGGTATACCGCCGCCTACACATCGTGCTAATAATTAGCGGGATCATGCTAATATTTAGCCTATGTCACTTAAAGACTCACTGTTTACCGATAGCCAAGCCAAAGTCTATGCGTGGATATTTGGCCAGCCTGGTCGTAGCTACCACCTGAGCGAGTTGACTAGGCTAACAGGCCTAGCTAGCGCATCGTTACAGCGCGAAGTTAATCGGATGGCACGAGCCGGGCTTGTGACATCTGAAATGGTCGGTAACCAGCGCCGTATTTCTGCGAACATGCAGAGCCCGGTTTTCGAGGAACTGTATCAACTCACTCGCAAGACCATGGGTGCAGAGCCCTTGCTTCGTGAAGCACTGCGTCCGCTGTCTGCCGAGATCGCACTTGCCCTGATTTACGGCTCGGTTGCGAAAGGTAGCGATACGTCCGCAAGTGACATTGACCTTTTGATCGTCAGCGACACGGTTGGTCTCGGTGATGTTCTCGAGCACTGTTACAACGCTGAGACTCAGCTTGGCCGAAAGGTCAACCCGAACTGTTACACCTTGGCGGAGTTCAATAAGCGCCGTCAGGAAACGGACTCATTTGTGCAGCGCGTGCTGGCCCAACCCATCGTTTTATTATTTGGACAACTGCATGCCCATCACAGCACTCGCGAACCTAGAAAAAATCGGACAGTTAAAAGCCGAAAAACCTAGCAGCGTTGAGATCGAACGCATGCTCAGCCTGGCACGTCAGCGATTACAGGACGCCACGCATCCAGACCTTTCATTGGAGGGGCGATTTTCCAGCGTGTACAACGCGATTCATTCAGCTGCACTAGCAGCGCTTCGTTGGCATGGCTATCGAAGCGAAAACCGCTATTTGGTGTTCCAGTCACTACAACACACACTGCAATGGCCATCGGCGAAATGGCGGGTCATCGACCACGCACATCGCAAACGGGACCTCGCAGAATATGAGGGATTCCTAGAGATTGAGGAATCTTCCCTCGAGGAGCTTCGAAAGCTTGCGGCATCACTGATTGAGGACGTGGCGCAGTTGCCGGGCAGTTCAACTTCCAACTAAAACAGGGTTGTAGATAAAGCCCTGACCCCACGTGGTTGGGGTTGACCTTTGGCTTGAACTTTGTAACGGTTTAAATCCAAATGCCTCTCAGAATTCGGCAAAAAATACATTGAAATCAATAGCCATGGTGCCCGGAACCGGAATCGAACCGGTACGACCGTTTCGGGTCGGCAGATTTTAAGTCTGCTGTGTCTACCAATTTCACCACCCGGGCACAGGGCATCATTCTACGACATCGGCAACAAGTGCGTTGAACCGCCCGACAAAGGACGTAAAACTTGTTCTGGATCAAATTGCGCGCAGTGCATCCCCTGTGAACAAGTCACGCGTCGCAGTAATTTAGGGTCATGGAACTTCTTCACTTGACCACCCTGGATTTCGACGCCGCCATGGTCGCTCGCCACGACGGCAGCGGGCCGCGTTACACCTCGTACCCCACTGCCGACCGGTTTGAGTCTGGCTCCGTTAGCGCAAGCTACATCCAAGCGTTGCGCGATCGCGATGCCGGTCACGCCGATGCCCCGCTGTCTTTGTATGTCCATATTCCGTTTTGTGACACGGTCTGTTACTACTGTGCCTGCAACAAAGTGGT
>SKIZ01000026.1 GCA_007116135.1 Burkholderiaceae bacterium | reverse complement strand
CTAAGCCTTGCGGCAACCTGCGCGGCCTGTCACGGCACCAACGGCGTGAACGCCGCTGGCGATCTCATGCACCCTATTAATCACCTGACCGCCAATCAAATACAAGCGTCGGTTCTGGCCTACAAGAATGACGAGCGTAGCGCTACGATCATGCATCAGTTGGCTAAGGGCTACACCGATGAACAAATCGCGATCATCGCGCAAGTGCTTGGTAAGCCAGAATAAGAGGAGTCAACCATGAATCGTCGTCTATTTTTAGGACAAACGGCCGCCCTAATGGGAGTGGCTTCGGCTGGCTTGCCAAACCTGGCGTTTGCCTCGACTGCCAACAAAGCTAAAGTTGTGGTGGTCGGTGCAGGCTATGGGGGTGCGACTGCTGCAAAGTACCTGCGGATGCTGTCTGATGGTGGCATTGACGTAACGCTGATTGAACCCAATAGCGAATTCATTTCGTGCCCGCTATCGAATCTCGTCGTCGGTGGCGTTGAGCCCATTGATGCATTGACCTCGTCTTATGATGGTTTGGTCAAAAACCACGGCGTGCGGATGGTTCAAGATCGTGTGACGCAGATCGACACGCAGAAAAAACATGTCAAGTTATCCTCGGGAGATAACGTTCCCTACGACAAGTTGATCTTGGCGCCAGGCATTGGTCTGAATATGGATTCCATTGAAGGCTTGGCCCAAGCCAATGCTGACGGGGTGACATTGCAGGCATGGAATGCCGGGCCTGAAACCGTTGCACTGCATCGACAACTCGCCGAGATGCCTGATGGTGGCGTGTTTGCGCTAGCCATACCGCTAGCGCCGTACCGGTGCCCGCCGGGTCCTTACGAAAGGACTTGCCAGGTGGCCAACTACATCAAGCAAAACAAACCAAAGTCAAAGATCATCGTGGTCGATGCCAACCCGAACATTACTTCCAAGGGTGGTCTTTTCTCCAAAGCTTGGGAGGAAATGTATCCCGGGATTATTGACTATCGGCCCTCGCACACGGTTGTTGCGGTGGATGCAAAAACCAAAACGCTCAAGTTTGACCTCGCCGACGATGTGACTGCGGATGTCTTGAATGTGTTGCCCACGATGAGTGCGGCTTCGCTTGTGGTCGACTCGGATTTAGCAACCGTTAACAACCGGTGGGCTGAGGTGAAGTTTTTGAATTTTGAGTCGGTCGCAGCCAAAGATGTTCATATTATTGGTGACTCTATTCAAGTCGCACCCGGCATGCCCAAGTCAGGTCACATGGCCAATGCCCACGCAAAGGTCACAGCCGCTGCGATTATTGCTGAACTCAATGACTTCCCGATCAATCCTAATCCCGTAGTAACCAACACTTGCTACAGCTTTGTTAATGGTCGCGAGGTGGTTCACGTCGCTAGCGTGCACCAGTATGTGGCTGCTGAGCAAACCTTCCGGACTGTTGAGGGTTCCGGTGGTTTATCACCAGCCCCGAGCAAGCTCGAAGCAGTCTATGCCTGGGGTTGGGCTAAAAACATCTGGAATGATGCAGTTGGCTAATTAGTGTGACAACCCATTGCCAGGCGTCAATTGCCTGGCAATGGGGTTTGGAGATCACGTTCTCTTAGCTCGAGGCGTCAGCGCAGCGAAATCAATCGCAGCATGGTTCATCTCACTATTGACAAGGCCTGTGTCTGCTCATGCAAACGTCGGCACCCGGATCCAGAAAAGTCATCCTCGCTGGCATGGCGGGCAATCTACTCGAGTGGTTTGACTTCGCGATCTACGGCTTTTTCGCGGTCACAATAGGCAAGCTGTTTTTCCCGGGAGAGGATCCTGTCGCCCAGGTCATTGCGGCCTTTGGCGTGTTTGCGGTCGGGTTTTTAATGCGGCCCATCGGTGGCATGCTTTTAGGGCATATTGGTGACCGCCACGGGCGTGACCTGGCGATGATGATTTCGGTTGCCGCGATGGCGATCCCGACGTTTCTGGTGGGCATCTTGCCAACCTACGCCACGCTTGGGCTCGCTGCGCCTATCTTGTTGCTTTTGCTGCGCATGATTCAGGGCTTGTCTGTGGGCGGCGAGTACACGACATCGGTCATCTACATGGTCGAACATGCGCCGGCCAAGCGTCGCGGGTTCGTGGGCTCTTTTGCGGTGCTTGGTTCGGTCGGTGGCATGCTGTTAGGCTCTGCGGTCGGCGCACTGCTTGCCGACATCTTGACACCTGAGCAGCTCGAGAGCTGGGGCTGGCGCTTGCCTTTTTTCATGGGCCTTTTGTTAGGTGTTGCGGGGCTTTACTTGCGTCGACACTCGGGCGAGTCAGTCCAGCCGAACTCATCTGAAACCCGCAGCCCGCTGCTGATCGCACTAAGAGATCACTGGCGCGTCATGTTGCGTGTCAGTGGCCTGTCGCTGGTCAACGCCGTGGCGTTCTACCTCTTGTTTGTTTACCTCGTGAGTTGGCTGCAATTCGTTGATGGCCTGCCCCCAGCCAAAGCGTTGGAGATCAATACCGCCAGTATGTTGTTGCTGCTACCAGTCATGCTTGCCTCGGGCTGGCTGTCCGATCACATCGGTGGACGCATCCTCTTGTTTGGCAGTTCGCTTCTCATGGCTGTTTTCGCTTGGCCGCTATTTTGGTTGATGCACAGCGACCAGTGGATTGACATTCAGCTGGCTCAAATGTGTTTTGCTGTGTTGCTTGGAACATTCTTGGGGGCTCAGCCAGCCTACATCGTCAATATGATTGCCAAAGAGGTGCGCTGCTCAGCCACGGGTTTGGCCTATAACATCACACTCGGCGTAGCCGGCGGCCTAAGCCCGATGGCTGCGACTTGGCTGGTACATCGAACACACGATGACCTCAGTCCAGCGTTTCTGATTATTGCGGCGGCTTTCATTAGCGCGTTGGCTGTTGCCAGCGATCGTAAGCCCCGGCGCGTGCTTGAGACGAGTTCGTGATCTCTTCGTGACAAAGAGACATCGCACGGCAGTTGTGTCTTACCAGCCAAGCATGGCGCGCCCGAGGGCCATGGAGGTTGCCGCCTGCGATGGCTCAACGACGGCAATACCCAACGCCTGTTCAAGCCACTGACGGTGATTGGCCATGCCAGCGCAGCCAAGCACGATGACATCTGCCATGTGTACGTCCCGAAGTTCCTGCCCGACGCGTTTGAGCGCATCTCGCGTTCTCTGAGCATCGGCGAGTTCCACCACCGACATGTCGATCGGCAACTCGGCCACGATACGGCTAGTGACACCCATGGCGCCAAATAATCGAGCGTGTCGGGCGATCGCACCGCGCAAAATAGCGATCACGCCGATTCGATGGCCGCGGGTCATGGCCGTCAGAATGCCGCATTCGCTAATACCCAATACCGGGCGCTTGGTGACTTCGCGCACGGCTTGCAGACCTGGGTCGCTAAAGCAGGCAATGACGTAGGCTTTTACGGCATCGGCGTGTTCGTGCTCGATTGAGCGAACCAGTTCAACTAGCGGCAAGCAGACGCTGTCGGCGTCGATTTGTGTTTGTACACCGGCAGGTCCTTCTTTGAGCGTCAGGCAGCGTATATCTGGCCCACCGGTCACACGCAAGGGATTAACAGCCGTATCGATGGCATCGGTTACAGCCTGTGTGCTGTTTGGGTTTATCACAAAGATAACGGGTTGCATGCGAGGTACCTTGATGTCAGATGGCTGGATTGTTTACGAGATCGCACTCAGTAATCATGCGCGCGACTTGGATAAGGTTACTTTTAGCGCTATAAGGTAGCAAGGGAGAACTACTGAAATGACTGATTTGCCATTTGACTTGACCATTCGCCATGCGCGCATTTCGACAGCAACTGACACCTTTGAAGCCGATGTTGGTGTGATCGATGGGCGAATTGCCGCCATTGCAAAAGGTCTTCGTCCAGGCCGGCAAGACATTGATGCAGCTGGCTATTGGTTGCTGCCGGGGGGAATTGACAGCCACTGCCACATCGAACAGCTTTCAGGGATGGGTGTGATGTGCGCCGATGACTTTTATAGTGGCACGGTGTCTGCGGCGTTTGGTGGAACCACAACCATCATCCCGTTTGCCGCTCAGCATCGGGGTGATCAGATACCCGAGGTACTTGCCGACTACAGCCGGCGCGCGGCCGAAAAAGCGGTGATTGACTATGGGTTCCATTTAATTCTCGCCGATCCCACTGAGCAGGCACTGCAGATTGATTTGCCTGGCGCCATCGCACAAGGCATCACCTCTTTCAAGATATATATGACCTACGAAAGAATGATGCTCACTGACTATCAGATTCTGGATGTCATGGATTGCGCAAGTCGCCATGGCGCGCTGGTCATGGTGCACGCTGAAAACAATGACATGATTCGTTGGCTGGCGCGCCGTTTGGTTGAAGGTGGTATGACGGCGCCTAAATATCATGGCGTGTCGCACACGCCGATTGCTGAAAGTGAGGCGACCAATCGTG
The DNA here is from genome assembly GCA_007116135.1 of Burkholderiaceae bacterium. Classification (GTDB taxonomy): domain Bacteria; phylum Pseudomonadota; class Gammaproteobacteria; order Burkholderiales; family Burkholderiaceae_B; genus Algicoccus. The sequence goes on along the minus strand of SKIZ01000026.1, from coordinate 8,244 downwards.
CGGTGGCCCTGGCAAGGCTGATGGATGTACCGATTTTGATTGTGCACGTGGCCTCCAAGGAGACGGTTAGCGTGATTAACGCAGCCCAAGCGCTCGGACTGTCGGTGCATGCCGAGAGTTGTCCGCAGTATCTGTTTTTGACAGCCGAGGATCTTGATCGGCCGGGTCTTGAAGGCGCGAAATATTGCTGCAGCCCGCCACCGGGCGATGCGGCTTCGCAAGAGGGCATATGGCAAGGGTTCTTTAACGGCACCTTGCAGGTGTATTCCTCTGATCACGCCCCATACCGGTTTGACGAAACAGGCAAGTTGCCCCGCGGCGATCAGACCACATTTAAGGAGATGGCCAATGGTGTGCCTGGCATAGAGTTACGCCTGCCGCTGTTGTTCTCCGAAGGGGTGATGACCGGACGCTTGTCCATTGAGCGTTTTGTGGCTCTGACTTCGACCAATCACGCGCGCATGTATGGTTTGCATCCGCGCAAGGGCACGATTGCCATTGGCAGTGATGCCGACTTGGTGCTGTGGGATCCCGAGCTCGAGCGGGTCGTTTCCTACGATATGCTGCATGACAACGTGGGTTACACCCCTTATGAAGGCAAAAAGATCCGGGGCTGGCCGCAGATGGTGATTAGCCGCGGCAAGGTGGTGGTTCGTGACGCACAGTTGCATGCGAGCCCGGGCGATGGTCAATTCATCGCACGTCAGACGCCTGAGCCGGTTTTGCGCAAGCGGCTCAATGGTGACAGCAGTTCAGTAGTGCGCAAGTATTTCACTGGAGGCGCAAGCTCATGAAAAAACGTCCCTTTGGCCTGGCAGTTGCCCAACTTGGGCCCATTGATAAGGAAGAATCACGTGCGAGTGCCGTGCAGCGGTTGCACGAGATGATGCGTGAGGCAGCCTCACGGGGCGCTGACATGGTGGTCTTTCCGGAACTGGCGCTGACTACTTTTTTCCCGCGCTATTGGATGACCGAACAAGAGGCACAAGCGCGTTACTTTGAGCGCACCATGCCTGGGCCCGAGACGCAGATATTGTTTGATACGGCGCGCGAATTGGGCATTGGGTTTTATCTGGGCTATGCCGAAATATCGGCACAGGGTCGCCCCTACAACACGTCAATCCTGGTTGACAAGAACGGTGACATTGTTGGTCGCTATCGCAAGGTGCACCTGCCTGGTCACAGCGATCACAAGCCGACTGCGCCTTTTCAGCACTTAGAAAAAAAATATTTCGATGTGGGCAATGAGGGTTTCTTTGTGTGGGAAACCATGCAGGCGAACATTGGCATGTGCCTGTGTAACGATCGCCGCTGGCCAGAGACTTGGCGCATGCTCTCGCTGCAAGGTGCGGACATCGTCGCACTTGGCTACAACACACCGTCAGTCAATATTCACTGGCCTGAGCCCACACATCTGCGCATGCTGCATCATCTGGTGACGTTGCAATCAGCGGCCTATCAAAACTGCGTTTGGATTGGGGCGGCTGCCAAGGCCGGTTTAGAGGACGGCAGTCATCTCATTGGTGGATCGGTGATTGTGGCACCCACCGGCGAAATCATGGCGCAAGCGCAGTCCGAAGACGATGAGGTGATTTTCTGTCAGGCGGACCTGGCATTGGGCGACACGTTCAAGCAGCACGTCTTTAATCTGGCCGCGCATCGACGACCCGAACACTACCGGCTCATTGTTGATCAAGTTGGTGCGGGTGAGCCTCTTGGACGCGCGCCGGTTGATTGAGCCCGGTGCACCAGTTCTCGATTAGCTCGCGCATCTGTTGAGGCTGTTCAGTCGGTATCCAGTGAATCGCTTGAACCGATTCAATCAGACAGTTTTGCTGCTCGGCAAGCCACGCCAGCGTTTTGTCTCGATCGGTGAAGGTGCTCTGACTGGCCAACATGGCCAGTGCCGGGGTGTTGCCTAAACCTTGTTCGGGCATCTGCGCTGTCACTGCCAATAAGTCTTGAAGGTAAACAGCAGTGGGGACTTGACGCAGGTCTTGACGCACTGAGCCATAACGCTCTTTAAGGAACTCGCCGTGGTGCTCGGCCATGATTTGTCGTGTTTGTTCATCGAGTTGTGCCAAGTCCAGTGGCGCAAGCGTGCGCCGATACAGACCTAGGGCGTTGAGTGCTCGCACCATGGCAATCAAGGCAGCTAGCGCTGGCCGCCATTTTGCTGCGCGCGCTAAAACCCCAACGAGCGCTTGGCGCACAATGGGCTCGATTAAGACCACGCCTTTGGTCATTTCCCGATAGTGTGCGCAAAAGTGAGTCGCTAGATTTGCACCCAAGCAGTGACCCACTAGTACGACTTGACTAATATTTTGGGCCTGCAAATACTCAGCGATGTCGTGACACCATCGCTCAAGGTCTATGCGACCACGATAGACCGAGCCGGCATGACCACGTAAGTCCAAGCGGATGACAGTGAACTGCTCGGTCAAGCTGGTATTTGCGACGAACTCGCTCCAGCGCGTCATATTGCTCGCCATGCCATGCAACATCACCACAGCGCTCGTTGAATCGCGGTGCCGCGAGATACCAAACCGCAGACTTGCACCATCAGAGGCCGTAAATGATTCGATGGACTCAGAGGCAATGCTCATGTGGTGATCGCCTTAGGTGGTAGCTGATGACCACACTTTACCGTTGTCTGACTTGTCACGCACCAACTCGATGCCGTAGTGATAGATGTCCGGGCGATACACCACCGAAATAAACTCAACGGGATTGTCTTGAACGTCAAAGACCAGACGCTCTGATAGTAAAAGAGGGGCTTTGTTCTCGATACGCAAGGCTTTGGCGATTTCCTTGGTGGCAGCCGTGGCTGAAATCACCTGGTCGGCTCGCCCGATTTCCACGCCAGCTGACTCCAGTAACTTGATGAGTGGTACGTTGGCCATTTGGTGCGGGTCGATTCGGCGAGCGATTGCGCAAGGCAGGTAAGTCACCGCGTATGAAAAGGGTGTGTCGCCCAGACTGCGCAGGCGTACGGTCCAGAGGGTCTTTTGTCCACGCCGCACTTTCAGTTTGGTGGCCAGTTCTTGGCTGGCTGGTACAAACTCGCAAGCCAATAGTTTGACCGTGGTTTGGTGACCCATGAGGCGATTGTTCTCCACCAAGCCTTCAACCGTGGCTACCAAGCTTGTCTGTGGTTTGTAAGGCGCGACCACAGATGGTTTGCCCTGCTGTCGGGTAATCAGGCCGTGCGCGGCGAGCTCCTCGATGGCGCGGCGAACCGTCACGCGCGAGACCTCGAGCCTGGCAATTAACTGGTTCTCACTTGGAAGCTTCGAGCCACGCGCAAACGTGCCGTCGTAGATGCCATTGCGCAAATGGCGAAATAGTTGCTGGTAAAGCGGGCTTGGCAAGCGGGGATCGATTTCGAACGTTGCCCAGTCAGGCTTAGGATCGGTCTCGGTGGTCTTGCGGCGGCTATTGGGCATCGTTGCTGCGTTTCGGTGTGGACAGGGTCGCTTGTGTTCAGTGATTCGATCTTTCGAAAAACGCTCACTGACGTTGGCTTTTTAGCAAATATAGCGGAATTGAATTCGCTGACAAGCATTGGGCTGACAGGTTGTGTGCTGGCCTTGTTTGTTACGGCACGCTTGGCCGTTTGAATTGGCCAGCGACGATGCCTTCGGCAATCCTTGTGGTTGATGATTTGCGCGATCTAAAAGGCCCAAAGATAGCCTGCCAAAAAGACATTCGAATCCGCTTGCGTGCCGGTCAGCCACTTGTTATAACAAGTCAATATTCCTTAACCTTTTTTGGTAATCCTAGACGTGACAAAACATCAAGACTATCCCGTAGGATTGCGAGGCCATCCCGGTAAAAGCAGGCGCTTGCGCCAGCAAATCGCGGCCAAGTCGCTATTGATGGTGCCAGGCTGCTTTGACTGCCTGACAGCCAAATTGGTGAACAAGGCTGGGTTCTCAGCGGCCTATTTGACCGGGTCTGGCTTATCGATGAGTTCCTTGGGCGCACCCGACATGGGCGTGATTTCCTTTGCCGAGGTGCTTGAGCGTGCGCAACGAATTGCCGACAGCGTTGATATCCCCTTAATTTGCGACGCCGACACCGGTTATGGTGGTCCGATAAATGTGATTAGGACCGTGCGTGATCTCGAGCGCGCCGGGGTCAGCGGCATTCAGATCGAGGACCAGGCTTGGCCCAAGAAATGTGGTCATGAGCCTGGCCGCAAGCTCGTGGATCAGGCCGAAATGGTCGGTCGTATCAAAGCAGCTGTTGATGCGCGGGTCGATGAGGACTTGGTGATTATTGCTCGAACCGATGCTCGCACCACTTACGGGCTTGATGATGCACTGGAGCGAGCCGCGCGTTATCAGGAGGCTGGTGCAGACGTCCTGTTTGTTGAATCACCCGAAAGCGAAGCCGAGATGCGGCGGTTAAATGAGGTGCTAGGCGCGCCGACCCTAGCGAACATGGTCGAAGGAGGCCGCACGCCGGTGCTGGCGGCAAATGAGCTTGAAGGCCTCGGATACGCGCTAGCCATTTATCCGAACTCTCTGACTCGACTCATCGCGTCTGAGGGTGCACGTATGCTCGCCACACTCAAACAAGACGGTTCGACTGCGGGCTTTGCCGACCGGATGTTGGATCATCGTGGACTGTGGGATTTGTTTGATTACCCGCAATGGACCGAGTTGGAAGACCGATTTTCTAAGTAGTTCCTTGGGGTGGTGTGCCGCTTTCGTGACAACAGGATGCGATTGGCTCTGTTGTCACGGTGAAACGTCGCTCATCCCTTGTCAGTTCGCTTCAAACTAATAAAGGAGATTAGAGCGATGAAACTTTTTAATTCGATGGCGCTAAAAAAGAAGGCAGCGCCTGCGCTGCTTGGCGCGAGTTTGTTGGCGTTCGCCTGGGCCGGTGGTCAAGCCAATGCCCAAACCACCCAATTGTCCATCGGTGCCACGAGCCAAGCCTCGTCGCTCTACGCCTATCACGTCGCTGTCGCCCAAATGCTCAATGAGGCCTTGCCAGGCGTAAACATCAGCGTGGTGGAAACCGGCGGTGGCCTGGACAACATGCGCCGCTTGAGCGAAGGCCAGGTTGACTGGGGCATGATGGCCGAGCCTGATCTATACGAGTACTACAAGGGCCTTGGGCCCTTTGAAGGTCAGGCCAACGAGAACTTTCGCACGTTTTGGGTGACCACGCCCTTGGCATACCTGACGGTGGTCGGTGCCGATACGGGTATTGAGAACTTCCAGGATCTGGCTGGCAAACAATTCAATGCTGGTGGCCGTGGATCGGGTACAGAAAGAGCAACCTTCGAGGCGCTCGGTGCAATGGGTGTGGAGCCCGATTGGTTTCGCACCGGTATGGGTGATGCCGTCACAGCGTTTAAGGATCGCCGTGTCGTTGGGTTCACCAAGGCAGGCCCACCGGCCTCACCGGACAGTGCCATTCTTGATGCCCAGACATCGCGCGATATCAAGATCCTGAATTGGACCGATGAAGACATTGCCAAGGTGCAGGCCCAATACCCGCACTTTGACTTCATGGCAGTCCAAGATACGCCCTATGGTACCGGTCCCATGAATCTGCGCGTGGTGTTTATCACCATGGGGACAACGACCGACATGTCAGAGCAACAGGCTTACGACATTTTTAAGGCCGTCGTTGAAAACGTCGATAAGGTTGCACAGTCCTATCCGGCCATTGCAGGTCTGGATATCGCCAAGCAAACCTTGGAGCGTGGCCAAACCCCGCTGCACCCTGGGGTGGTGCGCTACTTCCAGGAGCAGGGCATGACGGTGCCTGATCGCCTGATGCCGCCTGAAATGCGCTAAGGCGCTAAGGCCTCTGGAGCCAGCAGCGAGCGATTTGGCTCGCCGCTGGCTCCAATCCCTGCGTTCCTGCCCTACAGGCAATAACCCTTTACGAGCGCGTTGCGCTTGAGAACATGTTTAATCAATGGCGATTGCAAGCACGTCAAGTGCTCATAGCAGTGCTAAGCCTTGGCTTAGTCTTTTTTCATCTCTACACCAGCGCGTTCGGGTCTTTCCCAGACATGATCCAGCGCTCGATTCACGTTGGCGGCACGCTCATGCTCGCCTTTTGTCTGTTTAGTTTTAATCGTGGTAATGCGCGTCAGTCGCCGCTGGGATTTTTTGATCTGCTGCTCATTGCCGCAGTCGCCGTCTTTACCATCCACATCCTGCTGAGCTATGACCGGATGATGGGTTTCACGTTTCGCATGACATCAACCGACTTTGTGCTCGGTTGTATTGCCACTGTGCTTGTGCTTGAGGGTTGCCGCCGGGTGATCGGCTGGACGATCCCGCTATTGGGTATTTTTGGTTTGGTCTACGCGCTTGCCGGCCCGCACCTGCCAGACTTCATGGCGCATCGGGGCCTGGACCCACGCTTGGTCATTGAAGTGTTGTACATGTCCACACGGGGCCTCTACGGCATGGTCACCGGCATCTCGGCCACTGTGATCGCTATTTTCGTGATTTATGGTGCGGTCTTGTTGCGCACCGGCGGCGGCCAGACCTTTATGGATCTAGCGACCGTTCTTGGCGGGCGCACAGTGGGTGGGGGCGCCAAAGTCGCCACTATTTCAAGTGCTTTTTTCGGTAGTGTTTCAGGTTCGGCTGCAGCCAACGTCGCCACCACCGGGGCATTCACCATTCCGCTGATGAAAAAGCTGGGCTATCGCCCAGCATTTGCCGGTGCCGTTGAGGCCGTAGCATCCACCGGCGGGCAGATCATGCCGCCCATCATGGGTGCGGGCGCCTTTATTATGGCCGAGCTTCTGGGCGTGTCCTATTTGTCGATTATGGTTGCCGCGTTAATACCAGCAGTGCTGTACTTTGTTGGCTGTCTGGCGGGCATCCACTTCGAATCCAAGCGATTGGGCTATAAGCCCATCCCCGTTGAAAATTTGCCCAAGTTAAAGGATGTGTTGCAGATACGACGTGCAGGCCCCGTGTTCTCTTCGCTTGGGTTGCTGCTTTTTCTCATGATTCAAGGGTATTCGCCTGGGTTTGCTGCTTTTAGCGCCACGGCTGTCTTAATTGTTTTCTTTATTCTTGGTGCGCGCAGCATGACTGAGCTTGGCGCGCGCTTTAAAGACCTGTATCACGGTTTTATTGACGCTGGCGTGGGCCTTGTGGCCATTGCTGTCTTGATTGCCGGGGCGCAAATCCTTCTGGCCATGATCAGCACCACCGGTCTTGGGGTGTCTTTTACTTCGGCAATCATCAGCTTCGGGGATGAAAACCTGTTTATCTCGTTGCTCTTGGCAATGCTTGTGGCGATGCTGCTTGGCACGGGGTTACCCACGGCGGCGGCTTATTTGCTTGCTGCTGCGGTTGTAGCGCCCGCGCTCATTAAACTAGGCGTTGAGCCGCTTGGCGCTCACATGTTCATTTTCTACTTCAGCATCCTGGCTGGCCTGACACCACCGCTTTGCGCAACCGTCTTTATCAGCTCCACCATGGCTGGATCCAACTGGTTTCCCACCAGCCTATATGCTGTGAGGCTCTCGTTGGTCGCCTTTCTGATTCCGTTTGCGTTTGTCTTTCACCCCGAAATCCTGCTCATTGGCGCCACCGAGTTGATCATTGCTTTTGGGTTAACGGGCATTATTGGTGTCATCGTGATCGGCGCGGCGCTAGCCGGTTATCTCTCTTACCCCTTGAGTGTGTGGCAGCGCGCGGCGTTCCTAGCGGCAGCGTTCTTATTGATTGCGCCGGGTTTGGTGTTGCCCGTGGTGGGGCTAATCGCTTTGGGCATCTTGTTTTATCTGCATCGCTGGTTAGGGATGCGGTCGATGAACGCATCATAAGGACGGGAGTGTCATTAAATGATTAATGTGCATGGGAAAGAAGTTTGTCAAACGCTGCAGGAAGTGCTGACAACGACCAAGACGGCTTTCGTGGCCATCGACATTCAAAATGATTTCTTTGCCGATGAGGGCGTGTTTGCGGCAGCCGGGCGTGACATGTCTTTGGCCAAACAACATCTACCTAACATGGTTCGTCTGATGGCGGCCGGTCAGGCTCGAGACATGCTTTGCATTTTTGTCCGCCAATTGACCATGCCAGACGGCAAAGGCGACAGCGCGGCCTGGTTGCGCTTAAAGGTGCGCGATGGCAAGAGTCCGGATTACACCCTGATTGGTTCCTGGGGCGCGCAGTTTTGCCAGGGGATTGTGCCGCGCGCAACCGACCCAGTGGTCGATAAGTACCGTCCCGACGCTTTTCATCG
>SKIZ01000117.1 GCA_007116135.1 Burkholderiaceae bacterium | reverse complement strand
ATCGTCGACTCACTGGTCGATGTGTGGCCGGCAGCGAACTGGTATGAACGAGAGGCCTTCGATTTGTTTGGCATTGTGTTTGAAGGACATCCGGACTTGCGCCGTATTCTGACTGATTACGGTTTTATTGGTCACCCGTTTCGCAAAGACTTCCCTATCTATGGCAATGTCGAAATGCGTTACGACCCAGAGCAAGGCCGGGTCATCTATCAGCCAGTGACCATTGAGCCGCGCGAAATCGTACCGCGCGTCATCCGTGAAGATGGCTATGGGGTGGGGCGTTAATCATGGCAGAAATCAAGAACTACACATTGAATTTTGGGCCACAGCACCCGGCCGCGCACGGCGTGTTGCGCTTGGTGCTTGAGCTCGATGGTGAAGTGATTCAGCGCGCTGACCCTCACATTGGACTGTTGCATCGTGCCACTGAAAAGCTAGCTGAGCATCGCACTTTCTTGCAAGCGCTGCCGTATATGGATCGTCTGGATTACGTCTCGATGATGTGCAACGAGCACGCTTATGTCCTGGCGATTGAAAAGCTAATGGGTGTGACCCCGCCGCTGCGTGCGCAGTACATCCGGGTTTTGTTTGATGAGATCACCCGCATCCTGAATCACTTGATGTCGCTCGGTTCGCATGCGCTCGATGTGGGTGCGATGGCGGTGTTTCTGTATGCATTTCGCGAGCGGGAAGACTTGATGGACTGCTACGAGGCAGTCTCGGGTGCGCGCATGCACGCAGCCTACTATCGGCCAGGCGGTGTGTACCGGGACTTGCCCGATCGCATGCCCCAGTTTGCATCGGAGTCGAAGTTTCGCTCCGAGAAAGACATCAAACTCATCAATGAAGCGCGCTCGGGTTCGTTGCTCGACTTCATCGAAGATTTCAGCAACCGCTTTGATGCGTGCGTCGATGAATACGAGACGCTTTTGACTGATAACCGGATCTGGAAGCAGCGCTTGGTTGGCATCGGGGTTGTTAGCCCTGAGCGAGCCAAGGCACTCGGGTTTACGGGTCCGATGCTGCGTGGCTCTGGCGTTGAGTGGGACTTGCGCAAAATGCAGCCCTATGAGGTCTATGATCGAGTCGAGTTTGACATCCCCGTTGGTGTCAACGGCGACTCCTATGATCGTTACCTCGTGCGTGTGGCTGAGATGCGCGAGAGCAATCGCATCATCGCCCAGTGTATTCAGTGGTTGCGCAACAACCCCGGCCCAGTCATGCTCGATAATCACAAAGTCACCCCACCGCATCGAACCGACATGAAGAGCAATATGGAGGAGCTGATTCACCACTTCAAGCTCTTTACCGAAGGGTTTCATGTGCCCGAGGGGCAGGCGTATGCCTCGATTGAACATCCCAAGGGGGAGTTCGGTATTTACATGGTGTCAGATGGTGCCAATAAGCCTTACCGCGTGAAAATCCGGGCACCCGGATTTGCGCATTTGCAGTCGCTCGATGAAATGACCCGTGGCCACATGTTGGCCGACGCGGTAACCGTCATCGGTACCCAGGATATTGTGTTTGGTGAGATCGATCGCTGATCGGTCACCCTGACGAAACGGACAGATTGAACATGTTGCTTTCAGAACAGGCGTACAAAAAGATTGATCGGGAGCTCACCAAGTATCCCGATGATCAAAAGCAGTCAGCCATCATGGCCGCGTTAGCCATTGCCCAAGACGAGCAGGGGTGGGTTTCTCCTGAAGTTATTGAGGATGTGGCTCAGTACCTGGGCCAAGCGCCGATCCTGGTGCAGGAAATTGCTACGTTCTACAACATGTTTGACACCAAACCGATCGGTCGATTCAAGATCACGGTCTGTACCAATTTGCCGTGTGCGTTGCGCGACGGTGAAAAAACCATGGACTATCTCAAGCAAAAGCTTGGCATTGGTATTGGGCAAACGAGCTCCGATGGTCAGTTCACGCTAGTCGAAGGTGAGTGCATGGGTGCCTGTGGCGACTCGCCCGTCTTGCTCGTGAACAACAAGCACATGTGCGTGCGGATGTCCGCACAAAAGATTGATGAGATGCTCGCCGATCTCTCAAGCGTCAAGGAGGCATGATGATGAATATGTCGACAGTGTTAGAGAAGTACTCGCACGGCTTGGATCCTGCGCCGGAGCAAAACTTGGCGCAATCCATGAGCTTGCATGGCAGGCATCTTGGCGCGCAAATCATGGCTGAGCTCGATGGCGAGAACTGGCGACTCGAGGACTACGTCAAGCGTGGTGGCTATGAGGCACTCAAAAAAATCCTCTCCACCGGCATGACACCGGAAGACGTGATTGCCGAAATCAAGACCTCGGGTCTGCGCGGCCGTGGCGGTGCGGGCTTTCCCACGGGATTGAAGTGGAGCTTTATGCCACGCTCGTTTCCCGGGCAAAAGTATTTGGTGTGCAATTCCGACGAAGGTGAGCCGGGGACGTTCAAGGATCGTGACATCCTGCGGTTAAACCCCCACATCGTGATTGAAGGCATGGCCATTGCGGCCTATTCCATGGGTGTTTCGGTTGGATACAACTACATCCACGGCGAGATTTTTGAGGTGTATGACCGTTTTGAGCAAGCACTTCAAGAGGCTCGAGCCGCTGGTTTGCTGGGCAACAACATTCTGGGGTCGTCCTTTAGCTTTGAGCTGCATGCCTTTCACGGCTATGGCGCCTACATCTGCGGCGAAGAGACGGCGTTGCTTGAGTCACTCGAAGGCAAGAAAGGCCAGCCGCGCTTCAAACCCCCGTTTCCGGCAAGCTTTGGTCTTTATGGCAAGCCCACGACGATTAACAACACCGAGACCTTTGCTGCCGTCCCGTGGATCATTCGTAACGGTGGCCAGCAGTACCTCGAGGTCGGTATCCCAAATAACGGTGGTACCAAACTCTTTTCTGTCTCTGGCGATGTTGAGCGACCCGGCAACTACGAGGTGCCTCTAGGCACGCCGTTTTCTAAGCTGCTGGAGTTAGCCGGTGGCATGCGCGATGGTCGCAAGCTCAAGGCGGTGATTCCTGGTGGATCGAGTGCGCCAGTGATCCCGGGTGACATCATGATGGACACCACGATGGATTATGACGCCATCGCCAAGGCGGGCTCGATGTTGGGCTCAGGTGCGGTCATTGTGATGGATGAGAGCCGTTGCATGGTCAAGTCGCTGTTGCGCCTGTCGTACTTCTATTTCGAAGAAAGTTGTGGTCAATGCACGCCTTGTCGTGAAGGCACCGGCTGGCTCTACCGCATGGTTCACCGGATTGAGCATGGCAAAGGCCGCCCCGACGATCTTGAATTACTCGACTCGGTTGCGGGCAACATCATGGGGCGCACGATTTGCGCGCTAGGTGATGCCGCAGCCATGCCGGTGCGGGGCTTTTTAAAGCACTACCGTGATGAATTCGCCTATCACATCGAGAACAAGCGATGTGTCGTGGCACCTTACCTCTGATTTGGATGGACTATGGTTGAGTTAACCATTGACGGCAAGGCGGTTGAAGTTCCCGAGGGCAGCATGGTGATGCATGCGGCGCACAAACTCGGTATTTATGTGCCGCACTTTTGCTATCACAAGAAGTTGTCGATTGCCGCAAATTGCCGCATGTGTCTGGTCGAAGTGGAGAAAGCGCCCAAGGCTTTGCCTGCGTGCGCCACGCCAGCGACTAACGGCATGGTGGTGCATACCTGTTCGGAAAAGGCGGTGGCCGCGCAAAAAGCGGTCATGGAGTTTTTGCTGATCAATCACCCGCTTGATTGTCCGATATGTGACCAAGGCGGTGAGTGTCAGTTGCAAGATCTTGCCGTCGGTTACGGCGGCTCGGCATCTCGCTACGAAGAAGAAAAGCGGGTGGTGTTTCATAAAGACCTCGGCCCACTGGTATCGGCCGAAGAAATGTCTCGCTGCATTCACTGCACCCGTTGTGTGCGCTTTGGCCAGGAAATTGCCGGCGTGATGGAGTTAGGCATGCTCAACCGTGGTGAGCATGCGGAGATCACAACCTTTGTGGGCCGCTCGATTGAGTCTGAACTGTCGGGCAATATGATTGATATTTGCCCAGTCGGTGCACTGACCTCCAAGCCGTTTCGCTACCAGGCCCGCACCTGGGAGCTTGCGCGTCGCAAAGCCATCTCGCCACACGACAGCTTAGGCAGCAATCTGGTCGTTCAGGTCAAGCGCGATCAAGTGCTGCGCGTGGTGCCGTTTGAAAACGAGGACATCAACGAGTGCTGGATTAGTGACCGTGATCGCTTCGCCTACGAGGGTTTACATGAGGATCGTTTAACTGAACCCATGATCAAAGGCGAGGACGGCACTTGGCGTCAAGCCAATTGGGCTGATGCGCTTGATGCGGCGGTCAAGGGTCTGTCTGCGGTGCGTCAGGCGCAAGGGGCTAACGAAATCGGTTTTATCGGGTCCGAGCAATGCACACTTGAAGAGCTCGCGCTGTTGGCGCGTCTGGCTCGTGGTGTGGGTAGTGCCAACGTGGATGGGCGCGCTCGCATCATTGATCCAGCTTGGGATCAGTCGCTTGCGGGTATTCCTTCGCTTGGCATGGCGATTTCGGAGCTGGGCCAATTAGATCGAGCGCTCGTGGTGGGTTCGTTCATGCGTGCTGATCATCCGCTGATGACCCAGCGCCTGCGACAAGCGGCCAAGCACGGCACCGAAGTCAGTAGCATCGATTTGGCTAGCGACGATCCACTGTTGCGTCTGCACGCCCGCCTGACCGTGGCGCCATCGCAGATGAGCCAGGCCTTAGCGCAAGTGGGTGTGGCGCTTGCCGCGATCAAAGGCCTCGAGGTGCCGTCGGCTTGGGCCAATGTGCAGGCAAATGACCAAGCCCAGCGCATTGCGCAAAGCTTAGCTAGCGGCAGTAACGCAGCTATCTTGTTGGGCAATTCAGTGGTGCATGCCAGCGATGCGAGTCAACTAGCCGCCAATGCCCAGTGGCTTGCCACGCACGCCGGTGCAAAGCTTGGATTTTTGACGCCAGGTGCCAACACCGTTGGGGTGTATTTGGCCGGCGCCAAGCCTGCTTCTGGCGGCAAGACCGTTCATCAGATGCTAAGCCAGGCGCTTGGCGGCTATGTGGTGGTCAATCTTGAGCCGCAGTACGACACATCGCTTGGCGAACTGGCGGTCAAAACATTGTCTGGCGCCAAGTGCGTGGTGGCATTGACGGCTTATCGCAGCGCAGCCCAAGATTGGGCCAACGTGATGTTGCCGATTGGTCCATTTACGGAGACCTCAGGTACCTACCTGAACGCGCAAGGTACGGCCCAAAGCTTTAAGGCAACCGTGCCGCCACTGGGGCAAAGTCGCCCGGCCTGGAAGGTGTTGCGCGTGCTTGGCAACTTGCTTGAACTTGAGGACTTCGATGAAGAGTCCTCCGAAGCCGTGCGCGATCTCGTGCTAGCCGGCGATCTTGCAGCCAAGTTGAGTAACGAAATCAAAGCCGATGTGGGTGTGTCCGGTGCACCGGGTACCGGTCTAGAGCGGGTGGCCGATGTGGCGATTTATCGCAGCGATGCGATCGTGCGCCGCGCCCACGGACTGCAACAAACCAAAGCCAGTGCCACGCCAGCGGCGCGTCTGCACCCTGAGACCTTGAGTGCGCTGGGTATTGACGAAGGGGCTGACGTGCGGGTGAGTACTCAAACAGGACACGCGACGTTCAAGGCCCGAGCAGACGCCGGCACGCCCTTGGGGTGTGTGCGTTTGCCGGTTGGCTTTGAGTCTACGGCGGCACTTGGCGCTACTGCTGCGCAAATTAGCGTGGAGCGTGCCTGATGGAATGGGTCAATGCAATTAATCAGTTTGGCGCGGGCTTAATTGGACCCACGCCCTGGTATGTGGTTTGGACACTGATCAAAATCGTGGTCATTGCGGTGCCTATCATCCTGTGCGTGGCGTATCTCACGTACTGGGAGCGCAAGATGATTGGTTTCATGCATGTGCGCTTGGGACCGACGCGCGTAGGTTTCCGGGGTCTGTTGCAACCATTTGCTGACGTTTTAAAGCTCCTGACCAAAGAAGTCATCGTGCCAAGCCAGGCCAACAAGGTGCTTTTTGTCTTGGCACCGGTGGTCACCTTGATGCCGGCGCTTGCGGCCTGGGCTGTGATTCCTTTTGGTCCGGATGTGGTTTTAGCCGATGTCAACGCCGGTTTGCTCTACATCATGGCGATCACCTCGATTGGCGTGTACGGTGTGATTGTCGCCGGTTGGGCGTCGAACTCGAAGTACGCGTTTTTGGCGGCCATGCGTGCCTCGGCGCAGATGATTTCTTATGAGTTGGCCATTGGCTTTGTGCTCATTACGGTCTTGTTGGTCTCAGGTTCGTTAAACATGTCCGAGATTGTTCATGTACAGAACCGGGGTTACTTCGCCGACATGGGCCTGACCTTCTTGTCATGGAACTGGTTGCCGCTGTTTCCGTTGTTTGTGATTTACGTGATTTCGGCAGTCGCTGAGACCAACCGTCACCCCTTTGACGTGGTTGAAGGTGAGTCTGAAATCGTGGCGGGTCACATGGTTGAATACTCCGGGATGGCATTTGCCCTGTTCTTTTTGGGTGAGTACGCCAACATGATTCTTTTGTCATGTTTGGCAGCCATTATGTTCCTCGGTGGTTGGGCCCCGCCCCTGGATATTGCCATCCTGTACTGGATCCCGGGTTGGCTTTGGTTAGGCATCAAGACCTTCTTGGTGGTGTCATTATTTATTTGGGCAAGGGCGTCGTTTCCGCGTTATCGCTATGACCAGATCATGCGCTTGGGCTGGAAGATCTTCATCCCGCTAACTGGCGTGTGGTTGGTTATCGTGGCGATTTGGATGCAAACACCCTTGAATATCTGGAACTAAACGCGGACCGCGAGCAAAGAGGCGAATCATGCAAGCGATCAGAGAGTTTTTTGGCAGTTTGATGCTTCTGGAGCTATTAAAGGGAATGAAGCTGACTGGGAAGTATTTTTTTAAGCGCAAAATTACGCTGCGCTACCCCTATGAAAAAACGCCGATGTCACCGCGTTTCAGAGGGCTGCACGCGTTGCGTCGGTATCCCAATGGCGAAGAGCGCTGCATAGCCTGCAAGCTGTGTGAGGCGGTCTGTCCGGCGCTGGCCATTACAATCGAGTCCGCCGTGCGTGAGGACGGCACACGTCGCACCACACGCTACGACATTGATTTAACCAAGTGTATTTTTTGTGGCATGTGCGAAGAAAGCTGTCCGGTTGATTCGATTGTGGAGACGCACATCCACGAGTACCACGGCGAGAAACGGGGCGACCTGTATTTCACCAAGGACATGTTGCTAGCGGTCGGCGATCGCTACGAGAGCGAGATTGCTCGTAACCGCGCCGCTGATGCGCCATACCGTTAATGGACTGACACACTGAAATGAATTTTGTAACTGTCCTTTTTTATGTTCTGGCTGCGGTGTTGGTGTTTGCCGCTATCAGAGTGATCACCGCAAAGAGCCCAATCACAGCTGTCTTGTTTTTGATTCTTGCGTTTGCCAATGCCGCGATGATCTGGATGTTGCTAGGCGCTGAGTTTTTATCGCTGCTGCTCATTCTGGTATATGTGGGTGCGGTCATGGTGCTGTTTTTGTTTGTCGTCATGATGATCGACGTCAAGATGGAGATCTTGCGAGAGGGCATGCGCAAGTATTTGCCACTGGGTTTGGGCATCGGTTTGCTGCTGGTGGTGCAAATGTCGTTTGTGCTCAGGCAGTCCTGGGGTGAAATCGGTCCGGCTGCCGAGATGGCACGCGATTACAACAACACCCGTGCGCTCGGTGAACTGATGTACACGCAATATGTCTACGCCGTCGAAGTCGGGGCGGTGATTTTGTTGGTTGGCATGGTCGCTGCTATTTCGCTGACCTTACGTCGACGCAAAGACGTGCGCTACAACGATCCGGCCGCTGCCGTGCGCGTTAAAGCCAAGGATCGGGTGCGCATTGTTGAAATGAAGTCGCAAGCACCTGTTAACGCCAAAACAGAAGAGAAGTCATGATGGAGCTGACCCTGACCCACTTTTTGGTGCTAGGAGCCATTCTGTTTTCGATTGGCGTAACGGGTATCTTTTTAAACCGACACAATTTGATCGTGCTGTTGATGTCCATCGAGCTCATGCTGCTGGCTGTGAACATGAACTTTGTTGCGTTCTCGACCTGGATGGGTGATGGAGCCGGACAAGTGTTTGTGTTCTTCATCTTAACGGTGGCTGCAGCAGAAGCAGCGATTGGCTTGGCCATTTTGGTGCTGTTGTTCCGAAATCTCAACACCATCAACGTCGATGAACTCGACCGGCTCAAAGGCTAAAACGACTGACATGGCCAACACCAGCAAGACTGACTGATCGGACGACTTCTAAAAGAACACATACCTATGTCTAGCGTACCAACCATTTACCTCATTATTGCTTTGGCACCATTGCTAGGCGCCATCTTGGCAGGTCTTTTCGGGACAGGCTTTTTAGGTAAGCCGGTGAGCCGTTTCATGGCTCATCGCATCACAACCGCTTTGGTCGGACTGTCCATGGTGCTGTCGTTCTACGTCTTGTATGACGTCGCTCAGGGCAATACGTTTGAGGGCACCTGGTATGTATGGGCCATGGTTGGTTCCTACAAAATGGAAGTCGGCTTTCTGATCGACCCGTTGTCCGCACTCATGATGACGGTTGTGACGTTTGTGTCTTTGATGGTTCATATCTACAGCATTGGCTACATGGCTGATGACGATGGCTATGAGCGCTTCTTTTCATATCTCTCGCTGTTCACGTTTTCGATGTTGATGCTGGTCATGGCCAACAACATGATGCAGCTGTTCTTTGGCTGGGAAGCCGTGGGCTTGGTCTCCTACCTCTTGATCGGCTTTTATTACAAGCGCGAGACCGCCATTTTTGCCAATATGAAGGCGTTCATCATCAACCGCGTTGGTGACTTTGGTTTCATCCTTGGCATCGGTTTGTTGTTTGCTTACACGGGTTCGTTGAACTACGTTGAGGTGATGGATAAAGCCCAGGAGCTCTCGGCACTCACACTACCGGGCACGGACTGGTTGTTGTTGACCGTTGCCTGCATCTGCTTATTTGTCGGTGCGATGGGTAAGTCTGCCCAGGTGCCGTTGCATTCCTGGCTGCCTGATTCCATGGAAGGCCCAACGCCTATCTCTGCGTTGATTCACGCCGCAACCATGGTGACTGCAGGCATATACATGGTGGCTAGGTTTTCACCGATTTATGAATTCTCAGACACGGCCCTGTCATTGATGATCGTGGTCGGCGGCCTTGGCGCGTTGTTTCTGGGTATCTTGGGTATCGTGCAAAACGACATCAAACGCATCATTGCCTACTCGACCTTGTCGCAGCTCGGTTACATGGTGGTGGCCCTGGGCGCGTCTGCTTACTCGGTGGCCATTTTCCACATGATGATGCACGCGGCATTTAAGGCCTTGTTATTTTTGGCCGCGGGTTCGGTGATCATGGCGTTGCATCACAACCAGGACATCCGCTACATGGGTGGCCTCAAGAAGTACATGCCGGTGACGTATTACACGTTTCTGATCGGTGCATTGTCGCTTGCAGCATTTCCGTTCTTTTCAGGCTTCTACTCCAAGGAGCACATCATTGAGGCCGCCGGCGCAGCCAACGTCTGGGGCGCCGGGTTTGCCTATTTTTGCGTGACCTTGGGCGCGATGGTGACCTCCCTGTATATTTTCCGGGCATTTTTCGTGGTGTTCCATGGCACAGAGCGTTACGATCAAGCGCCTCACGATGATCATGGTCATGATGACCACGCAGGCCATCACGGGCATCACGACAAGCCCAAGGAGTCGCCTTGGGTGGTGACCTTGCCGCTGGTGGCGTTGGCGATCCCCTCGATCTTTGCTGGAGCGATTCTCACGCAACCCTTGTTGTTTAGCGACTTCTTCACATATCTGAATTCAGTGCAGCACACGGGCCACGATGCGATGAGAGAACTCACCCTGAGTTGGCATGGATGGCTTGCTTACGGATTGCACTCTGTCATGACTTTGCCGTTCTATCTGGCAATGGCGGGCATTGCCATTACTTGGTACTGCTATGTCTACAACCCGAAGGCACCGGCGGCCATTGCCAAGTCGCTGTCGTTTCTCAAGCCGCTGTTTGACAACAAATACTACTTTGACTGGCTCAACGAGAAGGTGATTGCGCCGTTTGCTCGTTGGTTTGGAAATGAACTCTGGGTGAAGGTCGATCAGGGCGTCATTGACGGTGCGATGGTCAATGGTTCAGCCCGGGCTGTAGGTGCGATCGCGGCTATCAGTCGACGTTTGCAGTCCGGTTACATCTACTACTACGCGTTTTCTATGATCATTGGCCTCATTGCTCTGATCACTTTCATTCTGGTATACAAATAATGATTGGCGAGATAGCATCCTCTTCCGTCCCCTGGCTGACTCTAGCGATTTTCACGCCAATTGTCTCGGGCCTGATTATTTTGCTCGTCGGGCGCGACGATAAGCCCAACATCGCTCGTGGGCTTGCCGTCATTGCCGCACTGATCGGCTTGTTGCTCACGCTGCCGCTGTACATCGGGTTTGACATGTCAACGGCTGACATGCAGTTCGTGCACAAGGCGCAGTGGATTTCTGCGTTTCCAGCGAACTACCACGTCGGTGTTGACGGTATTTCGCTTTGGTACGTGCTTTTGACGGCTCTGATCACATTCATTGTGGTCGTTGCCGGCTGGGGTTCCATTACCTACAAGGTTTCGCAATACAAGGCGGCTTTTCTGATCTTGTCAGGTCTGATGATCGGTGTTTTCTCGTCATTGGACGGGTTGCTCTTCTACGTATTTTTTGAGGCCACGCTGATACCGATGTATTTGATCATTGGTATTTGGGGCGGGCCGAATCGTGTTTACGCCGCGGTTAAATTTTTCCTCTACACGCTGCTCGGTTCACTGTTGCTGCTGCTTGCCTTCCTGTATCTGTGGAGCAGCACGGGTTCCTTGGCGATTTTGGATTGGCACCAGGCGCCGTTGACGTACAACGAGCAGGTGTTAATTTTCTTGGCATTCTTGGCATCTTTTGCCGTCAAGGTGCCCATGTTTCCGGTTCACACCTGGTTGCCTGATGCCCACCCCGAGGCGCCTACTGGTGGTTCGGTGATTCTGGCGCCGATCATGCTCAAGCTAGGTGCCTACGGCTTTCTGCGGTTTTCCTTGCCCATCACGCCCGATGCCTCGATGGGCTTGGCCAACATGATGATTGTCTTGTCACTGATTGCCATCGTCTACATCGGTTTTGTGGCGTTGGTGCAAAAGGACATGAAAAAGCTCATTGCGTACTCATCTGTCTCGCACATGGGTTTTGTCACACTGGGCTTTTTCATATTCAATATTGAAGGCATGAAGGGTGGTTTGGTCCAGATGGTGTCGCACGGTTTCATCTCGGGCGCCTTATTCCTTTGTATTGGTGTGCTCTATGACCGAATGCATTCGCACAAGATTGCTGACTTTGGCGGCGTCGTTAACCAAATGCCCAAGTTCGTGACCTTTTTCGTTCTTTTCAGTATGGCCAACGCAGGTCTGCCTGGCACCAGTGGCTTTGTCGGCGAGTTCATGGTGATACTGGGCGCGATTCGCTTTAATTTCTGGGTTGGGTTGCTGGCGGCTACCGCATTGATTCTTGCCGCAAGTTACTCCTTGTGGATGGTCAAGCGTGTGGCCTATGGCAAAGTGGCCAACGAACAGGTCGCCAAACTGAAAGATCTTGATGCACGTGAGTTTTTTGTGCTCGGCATTCTCGCCGTAGCCGTGCTCTACATGGGCCTCTTTCCCAAGCCCTTCACCGATGTCATGGATGCCTCTGTCAGGGTATTGCTTGAACACGTCGCCACCGGAAAACTATAAGTCGCCATGATGGAATCTCAATTTAACTTCGCCCTCGTGTTGCCAGAGATTGTGTTGCTGGTGGCGGCTTTGGCCATCTTGCTTATCGATGCGTTTTCCAATGACCCTAGAAGAACGCTGACCTACGTTTGCTCCAATCTGACCTTGGCAGCGGTATTTGTTGTCACGATTTGGCAGTGGGCCAATGGCGTCAGTGGTACGAGTTTTTACGGGCTGGTGGTCGTCGATAGTTTTGCGCATTTCGTCAAGGCCGTCTCGTACCTAGCCGTCTTTGCCACCTTGGTCTATTCGCGTGAATACATTCAGACGCGTGACATGTTGCGAGGCGGGGAGTTTTACGTTCTGGTGCTACTTGCCTTGCTTGGCCAGATGGTCATGATCTCGGCTGGAAATATGCTCTCGATTTATTTGGGTCTAGAGCTCATGTCGTTGGCCATTTACACGCTAGTGGCGATACGCCGTGATCACGCGCAGGCTACCGAAGCGGCCATGAAGTACTTTGTGCTCGGTTCGCTTGCTTCTGGCTTTTTGCTCTACGGCATGTCAATGGTTTATGGCGCGACTGGCTCGCTCGATTTGGCAGTCATCGGCTCGCGTGTGCCAGCGGCGGACATGGAACTGGCGTTGGTGTTTGGTCTTGTGTTCATTGTGGCCGGTTTGGCATTTAAGCTTGGTGTGGTGCCCTTTCACATGTGGGTGCCGGATGTCTACAACGGCGCACCAACGGCAGTGACCTTGGTGTTGGCAGCCGCGCCCAAGCTCGCAGCGTTTGCCATCGTATTGCGATTGCTCGTGACCGGTCTCGGTGAGCTGACAATCAGCTGGCAGCCGATGCTGATCATTCTCGCTGTTTTGTCCATGGCAATCGGGAACCT
>SKIZ01000174.1 GCA_007116135.1 Burkholderiaceae bacterium | reverse complement strand
GGAAACGCTGGAAAAGGGTTGGGGTAATAGATGCGGCCCGCAAACTCAGGGTGCGTCAGCTGTATCGGGCTATCGGCGATACCGAGTCGGATGCCTGCGCCTGAATAGCCTCGCGCAAAAGCGTACTCGGCACCAATGACACCGAGCCCCCAGTTGCGTTCAAACTCGACGGTTCTAAATGACTCTGGCGTTTGAGCCGCAGCATTGGCTGCTGCAACGCCCACAAGCAGCGTGGCAAGCTTCAGACCAAAGCGATTGGGGGCTTGCCCAATACGCTTGCCCCGATGAATAAACCTGCAACTGATTTTCGACTGATACACGGTGTTTGCCTGTTCGCCTTAAAAACACGCAATAACGAACACCCGGTTGCATCGCAGCACCCATGATTGGCCAGAGGTTCGATTATCTTAGCGTAACAGCACCGCGCAGTACCTGGGGTGTACCGAAGGTGCGTCGCGGGCATAACGCCATCGCGAAAGATGACTCGGCAGGCATTAAAACCGCTATCCTGTTACCAACAGCGACCGGGATTTGAACCATGATGAAGTGGCGCTACACCCTGTTGATTGCGGTGTTTCTTATCACCGCCATTTTGCTCACGCAGCTCAACATGCAAAGCCTGCCGGGGTTGCTTGCAGCAGCCGTGGTCGGTGGCGTCTTGTGGGTGATCAGTTTGCTGCTGCTCGTCTTGGCGCACACGCGCGGGCGAAGCCTGCGGCTCGGCAGTAAAGTGGCCTTGGGCGTTGCCTGGGTCTTGGTGGCGTTGCTGACCCTGGAGACCTATGCGTCAGTGACGCACTACCAAGCGCGCCACAAAGTGGCCCTGGCGCTAGAAGACATTCCGTTCGCCTCGGTGCAACTGGATACAGAGGGGTTTTTGCGACTCGACGGCCTGATTGGCCAGGTCTCAGCCGATAGCCTTCGCACGCGCCTACAGGAACCAGACCAGCATCTCTTGGTCATCAATAGCCCAGGAGGCAGCCTTGAGGCTGCCATGCAAATGGCCAGACTCGTGCGCGATCACGACTTGATCGTGCTGGTTGCGGGCGAATGTTCAAGTGCCTGCATGTTGGTAGCCAATGCCAGTGCTTATCTGAGTGCTTTGCCAAGCGCGCGCTTTGGTTTCCATCAGGGCAGTATATTTGGCACCAACCAGTCTGGCATCGCCCGGTTCTGGGCGCAAGGGGTGACTGACCAATTGATCGCAGCCTTGCGTGCCGGCGGTATACCGGAGTCAATCCTGGCTGTGGCCATGCAAACCCCACCAGACCATATGTATTACGTCTCGGCTGAGCGACTGCGTCGTTATGGCGTTGTCAAACAAATCCTCTATTGACCATCCATGACTGACAGGGCCGTGGGGTCATAAACGGTCAGCGGTTTACAGCCGCTAGAATCAAAGCACTCGATGGTTTTCTCCTACAGGTGCGTCATGCTGGAAAGTCTTGCTGTATTGGTGTGCGCTTTGCTCTTTGGCGCCATGGTGCTGTACTCGTTTGGATTTGCCGCTTTTATCTTTACCACCCTGCCAAGCGAGCTTGCCGGGCCAACCATTCGCCGGGCATTTCCACACTTCTACTTATTTGTTCTAGTGACCTCAGCCATCGGCACTTTGCTGGTGTGGCCCGATAGCACCATGAACGCTGCGCTGCTCGGGTTTATTGCGCTGACCACCATACCCAATCGCCAGCTGTTGATGCCAGCGATCAATCGTGCGACTGACTCAGGCCAGAAATCACGCTTCAAAATGTTGCACGGGCTGTCAGTCCTACTGACCCTGGTTCACATCGGCTTGGCTGCAACCGTGCTTGTGCGCTTGGCGTCTTAGCGTAGCGCCTCGAATTGTTCGCCACTGACTAGCAATCGTACGCCGATGGTCAATTCACCGGATTGCGGTTGGGTTTTTTTCAGGCACATCTCAACACCCTGGATTGCGCCATAGCCTGAACAGCACGCCAGAATCCGGGTCATGAGCATTTCCTGCGTTTCATATTGCCGCTCTTGGGCAATTTCATCGATTTGGGCAAGCAACGGCTCGTAGTCAAAGACCCGATCCATGTCGTCCTCATCGATTAAGACCAGTGATGAATCGACCACGATCATTAAATCAAGACTGTGCTCATACGGGTCAGGCGCCCCCGACCCGAAGGTGCCAATGTGTGTTTTCAAGGGCAGGCCTTCGAATTCGATTGTGGTTACCAGCGACACGTCATACTCCTGAAAAATCGGCTAATCGGGCGCACTCAATGCGGGTTGTGGCGATAGTAACTGCCATCTAAGCCGTGCGCCTGCGCTTGGCGTTGCTCGAACGCCAAAAAAGAGTCACTGACGTGACTGCCGCGCAAGCCACCGCGCAACGTATTGGCCGCTGTCTGCTTGGTTTGCGATGCCCAGGAGTCCGGAATCGCGGCGCAATTAGGCACGCACAGCCAGAGCCGAAAAAGATGGCGCTTCATATCAGGGTCGTCGTGGTCCTCAAACTCAGTGCGTGAGTGAATCACGTGATAGTTGTTGACGATCTGTAAATCGCCTGGCTCAAGTTCCATGCTGAAACAATAGTCTGGGTCGGGAAACAGTGACTCGAGCACCTCAATCATGCGATTCTGATCATCGGTTAGTCGCGCAATCTCGGGAAAGTCACGCTGTGCAGCGACGATATTTTTCAGATTGAAGCGAAACGCAAAATAATCATCCTTAAAGTCCACCACTGGGCAGAAGTAATAAGGCGGATCATCTTTGGCCATGGCTGACTGCCAACTAAATGCCAGTGGTTGGCGCATGATGTCATCAAGTCGAGGATCGATTTGCTTGGCTGCGTGATAGACGGCTTTGGAACTGGTGATCTTGCTTTGACCACCGGTTTTTGCAGTTCGTCTGCACATCAGACCGACAATGTCACCGGAATCAATATGGAAATCAAGCGCCGCGCGGGTGTTGTAGCCACGACCGCCCTTGACCTTGTATTGCCCACCAGCATCGCGCACATCGGTCATGTAATCGCTATTGATGTTCTGTGGTCGTGCCACCCCAAGGTACAGCCCCATGCCCCAGTAAGCCAGACGACTGTCGTCTTCGCTCCATTGATCAACGGGCAGCCCTTTTAACAGGGCAAACCCCCAAGGGCCCTGAGAAATCGCGCGCGCCTGCAGTAAAGCTTCTTGCGAGACGGCAGGCAGCGGGAAATCAGCCTGCGTCATCTCAAGCATCTCCTTGCCTTGACGCTTGGCGTGATCAAGCGCAGCGTGAAACCCATCGATTTGCGTCTGAGTCAAACGCACTTGCCAGGAATCATCTTGTTCGACGTCACTGACTCGCCAGCCTGTCTTGGGATCTGCACCCACTTCTGCCCCCTTGTCGTTAAATCGAATCTGTTGTGTTGACCATTGGCCAGAGCCTAACCAATCCGCCCGCGTTTGACAACCGGCTAGGTATCAAGCCGGCTTGTGAAGTAATCACGTGTTTGTTGATCTTCGGCGTAGATGAAGCAGCCCTTGATAAACAATCATTGCTTGGGCCGCGCGTTAAAGATCGTTGTACTTTTTATGACTGCCACGTGC
>SKIZ01000027.1 GCA_007116135.1 Burkholderiaceae bacterium | reverse complement strand
TGACCGTGCTCGGCAATGGGTGCCCGGGTTTGGCGATCGATCGTGCCGTCGAGCTTGATGGCAAATCGAACCGCACGCAGCATACGAACCGGGTCCTCCCGATAACGTCTAGCCGCATCGCCAATCATACGGACCACTCGATTTTGCAGGTCTCGCACGCCATGATGAAAGTCAAGCACCTCTTGGCTAACTGGGTCGTAGTAGAGGGCATTGATGGTCAAGTCACGTCGCTCGGCGTCTTCTTGTTGGGTGCCAAAGACGTTGTCGCGCAAAATCCGACCGTGGTCATCGGTAAGTTGTTCTTCAGAGGCTGGGGCTCGAAAGGTGGAGGTCTCGATAATTTCACGGCCAAAGACCACGTGTACTAAACGAAATCGACGACCGATGATTCGCGCTCGCCGAAACAGCGGCTGGATCTGCTCGGGCGTGGCATTTGTGGCGACATCAAAGTCTTTGGGCTCTAAACCTATTAATAAGTCACGCACCGCGCCACCGACCACATAGGCTTGGTAGCCGTGTTGTTGAAGCACTTCACAGACTTTAATTGCGTTTTGCGAGACCCGGCGGCGCTCGATTTTGTGTTCGCTCGCTGCAATGCGCCGCAGACCGGTGTTCTCCGGGTTGATGAGGCGACTGACGAGGCTTTTGATTCGTTTGGCAAGCATCAGGATTTCAGATCCAGATTACGGTCAAACAAATCAAGCACGGGCCACTGGCGCTGCTGCGCAATGTCACGCAGCGCCGTGCTGGGGTTGGTGGCAACGGGGTCACTGACGATTTCAAGCAACGGAAGGTCGTTGATTGAATCACTATAGAAATGACTTCGTTCAAATTGATCGAGCGACAAATTCATGCCCGTGAGCCATTGATTGACGCGGGTAATTTTTCCTTCTTTAAAGCTCGGCGTGCCATAAATCTTGCCGGTATAGCGGCCCGCGACATACTCCGGGTCGGTGGCAATCAAGTCAGAGATACCAAATGCACGGGCAATCGGTGCGGTCACAAAGCTGTTGGTCGCTGTGACAATGGCGCACATGTCGCCCGCAGTCATGTGCTGGCGCACCAGTTCAATGGCTTGCACCTTAATATTGGGCCGGATGATTTCTTGCATAAACTCTTCATGCCACTGCGCCAACAAGTGCGGTTCGTGTGCGGCCAATAATCCAAGCATGAATTCGGCCGCCTCAAGCGCACTTAACTCGCCTTCGTTGTAGCGCTGCATGAGCCATTCATTGCGAGCTTGCGCCTGCGCCGGATCACCGGCACGACCGGTGCGCGCCATAAAGTCCGCCCACTGGTAGTCGCTATCGAGGGGCAGCAGTGTGTGGTCAAGATCGAATAATGCCAGACGTCTGGGTGTCATTTTTCGGAGCAAGGCTGTGTGGCCATCATGGATTTAAGCAGTGGCAAGGTTAATGGCCGATGGTGGGCCAGGGCATAACGGTCCAGGGCCTCGATTATCGCAAATAACGCCCGAATGTCACGTGAGCCGTGCGTCAGCAACCACTGAAGCACGTCAGCCGACAGCGGTATCGCCTGCGCCTTCGCATGCTGCTCAAGGGCTAGGCGCTTTTGCTCGTCTGACAGTGCCTCGAGCCGGTAAACAGCTCCCCAGCCCAATCGAGTGCGCAAATCCTCTCGGCACTGCATCTGCAGGGGCGCGGTGTCGCCGGCAACAATCAGACCAAATGCTTGAGGGCCCGATGCGCATTCGCGCCATCGATTGTACAGGCCAAATAGGCCAGCGCGGCTGGCGTCATCGAGATGGTGGGCGTCATCGACAGCGACCAGTGGGGGCAGTTCGGGTAATGCCAGCAAAGCGCCAAGCTTGGCTGCTGCCTCGGGTGCGCGCACATGCACACCGTTGTGATGCAGCGCGCAAGCGCCAAGCAGGTGGCTGCGACCACTGCCGTCAGCACCCCAGACGTACATGGTTTGTCCGCCACGCAGAGCCTGAGCCGCGGCAATGACGGCTCCATTGGCGCCTGGGACCATGTTCTGAAAGCTGGCCTGGGCGGGAGGCAAAATATCGAGAATTAGCTGCTGCGCCATGCGCTCAAGTCGTAGAATAGCGGTTTGTGGTGGTTCACCTAGCGCCATTGTCACATATTGCTTATGGCGTGATCCGAATTTCACTGTTGTTCAATTCAACTGCCCGCTCAGTGGCCCTTGCCCTTATGACCGAATCTGCCAAGACCCCTTTAACTTATCGAGATGCCGGCGTTGATATCGACGCGGGCGACGCGCTTGTGGACCGTATCAAGCCGCTAGCGGCCAAGACCATGCGTCAGGGGGTGATGGCCGGCATTGGCGGCTTTGGAGCGTTGTTTGAGCTGCCCAAGCGCTACCGTGAGCCGGTCTTGGTGTCGGGCACCGACGGTGTCGGGACCAAACTACGTCTGGCGTTTGATTGGCAGCGACACGACACGGTGGGCATTGACTTAGTGGCAATGAGCGTCAATGACATCTTGGTCCAAGGCGCTGAACCCTTGTTTTTCTTGGATTATTTTGCTTGTGGGCGTCTGTCGGTAGAGGTCGCAGCCAGTGTGGTCGGCGGCATTGCCAAAGGCTGTGAACTAGCTGGCTGCGCGCTTATAGGCGGTGAGACCGCGGAGATGCCGGGGATGTATCCTGATGGCGAGTATGACCTCGCCGGTTTCGCGGTAGGTGCAGTTGAAAAATCGGCCATCATCAACGGACTGTCGATTGCACCGGGCGATGTATTGCTGGGGTTGGCCTCAAGCGGGGCGCATTCGAATGGTTATTCCTTGCTGCGTCAGGTACTAGCGCGGACAAAAGCCAAGCCTGACGACACTTTTGAGGGTCAGACGTTGGCAGATGTGGTCATGGCGCCCACGCGTATCTACGTCAAGGATATTCTTGCCGCGCTCACGCAATTTCCGGGTGCCATCAAAGGCATGGCACATATCACCGGCGGCGGGTTGCTTGATAACGTGCCGCGCATTTTGCAGCCCGGGCTTCAAGCGCAGATGCATGCAAGCGCCTGGCAGATGCCCGCATTGTTCGATTGGTTAAGACGTGAAGGTCGCATTGATGCGCAAGAGATGTACCGGGTCTTTAACTGCGGCATTGGCATGGTGTTGGTGGTGTCTGGCGCCGATGAAAACGCGATCGCGGACTTTCTACGTCAACAGGGACAGACCGTCTCAACGCTTGGCCAAGTGATTGCCTGCGATGCCCAAACTAAGTCAGCGGTGGTGCTGTAAGCGCTGAGGTCAACTGAGCGAGCGCTTGTTCGCGCGCTTGTGGGGCTAAGCAGTCAATGACGTGTCGCTCGGGCATGCTGCGCAACCAAGTCAGTTGTCGTTTGGCCAGTTGTCGCGTGGCGGCAATCGCCTGTTCTCGCGCTTGAGCAAGCGTGCACTGGCCTTGCAGGTGCGCCCAAATTTGACGATAGCCCACGCAGCGCACGCTTGGCATGTCAGCGTGCAGATCGCCGCGCGCATAAAGTCCTTCGACCTCTTGCAATAGCCCGGCATCAAGCATCTGGTCAAAGCGTCGTTCGATTCGTTGGTGCAAGGCAGCTCGATCGCTGGGCTCTAAGCTTACGAGTGTGAGGGCTTGGCCCT
>SKIZ01000111.1 GCA_007116135.1 Burkholderiaceae bacterium | reverse complement strand
GCAACTGCAGCCATGAGAGATTTCAAGATATTGCCTTTGATTAAACTATGGAGTGAAATTTTTGACAGCACAACTTAGGTCCGTGGTGTCACGCCAGCAAGCCTGCAAGTAACTTGCGCTGCTCAAGATGCTTACCTGGGTCAGCTTGTCTTAATCGCGCTAAATTCATCACCTTCCAACGCACTGCTGGCAACTCGGCTGCTTGAGGCAAACCAATGGTCTCGAAATCCGGGGTGGCGTCATGCAGGCTCAGAAGAAACTCAGCAATACCGCCAGTCAAACGTGACCGAAGATCCGTATGTAGCCTCGCTCTGACCTCTAAAAGCTCAGCAAATTCGATTGGCTCTACAGTCATGCCAACAAATTCTTGCTCGAATACCTGCTGATCTATCGATACCTGCGGTGCTAGCAATTCGTGTATCGGCCTTGGGGACGATGCGACATAAACCATGAACACCCGAAACAACTCTTCAGTCAGACCCTCGTTTTCGTAGAGAAGTTTGATATCAAACAAATCGCGTGGATGCTGGCGATCGAGTGCTGCGTGCAACTTGCCCGCGTATAGATCTTCGAACGACACCACGTTCGTCTGCGCGAACCCGAACATATCCACAACAGGAGCTGCCGCTGCAAGCACAACTGTTTTGTGCACCACACCACGCGCTACTGGTGAGGTTTCCACCTTGATACGCGTAGCACCATCAGACAACAAGATTCGTGTGTCATGATTACCACCACCCGCAATCCTCTGCGCACGAACCCGCGGCATCCGCCTGCATACATTCCCCACTATTCGATTCAAGGCGGCATCAATGTCAGCGAGTGCTTGTTCGCGCGGGGAAAGTGGTAAGTAACTCAAATCGATATCCACTGATAATCTCGGCATCGCACGATAAAACATATTGATGGCTGTACCACCCTTCAGGGCGAACACATGCTCCGCAGCAATATCCGGCAAAACGCTCATCAGCAGTTGCACCTGACGACGGTAACGCTCAATCATTTTCACTCTCTGAGATTCGCAATCAGCCGTCGTCCCTCAGAGGCTGACCGGTTTCGGCGCAATCACCAGCGCTTGACTGGTAGATCGGCAAATATGGTTCAGCAACGGCAATCTGATAGACCGGATGCAACTTACCACCCTTGACCAGTGCCCTCGAGCCCGCGCCAAGATTAACGCGGCTGACATCAAGATGCTCGCGCCACGCGTGCCGATGATGATCGGCAAACACCATAAATAATCGTTTAACTTTGACACTTCGACAAGCTTGCAATAGTTGCGAGAGCAGTGTCGGGCGCAATGTTGTCAAACCCTCAAAAACTTGAGAAACCGCATCGAATGTGGTGCGATTGGGCAATTCATCGATCGCCTCAAGGATCGCGCGCTCAGACGTCGATACTCTGAGTGAGTAATGCCAAACCGACAGGTCTGGGCTATCAACCAACTGGTTGCGATCGCCATCCACGATACCCAGCGTTGAGTCGCCCGCAAACAAGGCTCGCGTATGAACCAACGGCTGCACATCGAGTGGCACACGCCCGGCCCAAGACGGCACATCGCCGTACAAGTGAAGCGTGGGTCCATGAGCACCTCTACCGAGCGGCAGGTGATGCAAATGACCGAGAAGAGCTAAAGCACTAAAACCACCGACGTGAAAGTCGTAACCCATGATCCGCTGCATGGACGCGACGGCAACGGTTCCCGGCACGAGCGATGAATCGCCAGACGCGCCTGCTGAGATAACTGTTGGGACTGCCTCTGTCACCTGAGCTGGCATTGGACGGCGATACACGCCCCAACCTACCCGCTCGAGCCAACCTCTCAGTAAGTAGTCACCCACCGACTTTGACTTAAACCCATGAGCACGCAAAAACCGCCCGTCCACCAAGAACCCAGGCGGAACGGTGTTCAACAAAAAATTCAATTTTGATTGCTTTTGGTTACTCATAGTTGTTATTTTACAGAATTTTTAAATTATTAACAGCTTTTTATTTAAGAAATCTATAAAATAGCAACTATTAGTAACTAATTTATTGTTTAAATAAATGTCATCAAGGCTAGAAAAAGCAGCCAATAGCCACAAGCCCTTATCGCTGAAATGACCAGCGAGCAACCGCAAATCCTGGCTATGGCCTACCGGCCCCACAACGTTGAGATCGGCGCAGCCCAGATACCGTCACCGAAAGGTAGTATCTGATCACCGTCATAAAGCAATACACCAAGCTTGAAACGATCGCCAGCGATGGCGGCAAATTTGCGCAACCCATCCAGATCACCACGCCGCACGGTGGCCGATGCTTTGACCTCAACACCCACGACGTCGCCAGCCGCATTCTCAATGACAATATCGACCTCATGCCCTGCGACATCACGATAGTAAAAAAGTCGGTACCGTTTTGAGGAACTGCAGGCGTGCTTGAGCAGCTCGGCGTAAACAAAGGTCTCCAGCAAAGCGCCGAACCTGGTTCGGTCTCGGGCGAGCTCGTCATGGCTCAGTTCCGCTACCGCCGCCAATAGCCCGGAGTCAATGAACTGCAACTTCGGCGTCTTCACGACCCGGTTCAGTCGATTGGCCGCCCAAACAGGGACTCGGCGAACCAAATACAGCTGCTCAAAAATTCCAACGTAGCGGTTCGTCGTCTTGTTATCCAAACCAACTTGGCCGCCAAGCTTGGCGTAGTTAGACATCTGACCAGCTGTATGCGACATGGCTTCCAGTAATCTGGGCATCTTGTCGAGCTTGTCGACTTGCGCGAGATCGGCAACATCACGCACCAAAATAGAATCAATGTATGCACGCGCCCACTGCGCTCGACGGTCGTCGTCGCTGCGCGTTAAAGCCTCGGGATAACCACCTTTGAGCACTCGGTCTACTAAGTCTGGACCCATTGCAAGATCGGTCACTTTAGGCACATGGCCATTGAACACCTCTTGCAACCAATTGGCTGGCAGATCTTGCGTTTGATTGTGGCGGATTTCAACCTGAGACAGGGGCAGCAATTGCTGAGTCTCCATCCGCCCTGCCAAAGAATCAGCTACTTTAGGTAGCGTCATCAAGTTGGCCGAACCGGTCAACAAAAACCGCCCAGGTCGACGGTCCTCATCGACGGCCTTTTTGATGGCGAGCAAAAGCTCAGGCACGCGCTGCACTTCATCAATCACCGCCCGGTCGAGGCTGCGGATCAGACTGACAGGATCATCCTTCACTGACGAGCGGGTCGCTTCATCATCGAGTGTGATGTACTGCATGTCTGGTCTGGCGAGTTGCTTTACGAGCGTTGTCTTACCAGCTTGGCGCGGGCCAACGACCAACACGACGGGCGTATCGGACAGAGCAACTTCAATACGAGGGGCAATTGTGCGCAAAAACACCAGCTTTCCTTTTCTCTGAACCGACTTACGTCATTGATTTTATTGATTAAACATGATTTTAACAAAATTATGGATTCAAATCCAGATAATTATGGATTCTTTTCCAGATAATTATGGATTCTAGACAGCGATCTAGTTCGATTGAAATAGGCGAGACTCACCAGGCACCTGGTGCCACCTCTCAGTGGCACCGGGGATGGGGCACATGCCGCAACCAGCCCG
>SKIZ01000116.1 GCA_007116135.1 Burkholderiaceae bacterium | reverse complement strand
GCTTGCCCTAAGCGGCATGACTGCGCACGGGCATGCCGTTTAGCAAGAGCGACTCGCGCACAATGGTTTGCACGGCACGCTGCAACTGTTTCATAGGATAAATCCAGTCAGCACCGGCGTATGCACCAAAGGCCATGCTGTCTGTTTGGCTGGCCTTGTCCCAGTCTTTTTCCTGTAGAGCGTCGGACATCTCCTGTAGAAACACCAGCGCGGCCTCGGGTGGTCTCTCCATGAGTCCGAGTTGCTCGACGGCCGTGGCGATCTCGGTGGCCAAGACATGGTTTTGAATGAGCAGGTTGTTGTATTCAGCGACATGCTCCTGGCGCGAAGGTGGCTCACCCATCATGCGATAGAACCCTTCGGCAAAGTTGCTAAAGGCAACCAGCGCATTGCGTCGAGCCAGCGGCCAAGCGTTGACACTGGCCGGCGTTTGGGTGTCAGCGCGCGCTTGCAGCTGGGCCAGGCCTGCTTTTAGATAGTTCTGATTGGCGCGGTTGGCTGCCTCGGCCAGCGAAGGCAGTGAACGAGCCTCCCACCAGGGCAGCACGAAACTGAAAGCCAGCGCAACAAGTGAACCGATGATGGTATCGACGGCGCGCTCGCCGACCACATCAAACGTATTTGGCAATAAGAAGTGCAACAAAATAAGCACGGCCAAAGTGTTAAAGATCGTGGCTACCAAATAGTTCAATAGCAAAAAGCTAAAGCTGGCAATGAGCGCGACCACCAGCACAGCCAACAACACACGGACGTCGGTTGAGACCGAGAGCAGTAAAAAGGCAAGCGCACAGCCGAGCAGTGTGCCAACGAGTCGCTGGTTGTTGCGCTCTTTGGTCAAAGAAAACGCCGGCTTCATGATGATGATGATGGTCAGCACGATCCAATAGGCATGTGGGCCGATTTGCGGGATTGCCAAGCCGATTGTCAGTCCCGTGGCCACGGCCAGGCTGACCCGAAGCGAGAACCGGCAGGGCGGCGAATCCAATCGCAAGTTGCTGCTGAGCAGCTTCGGACTAAAGGACTGGCGCGATAAAAACTCCGATAACGACGCGCCGAGCTGTGCGGCGTGTAATGCCGCGGCCTCTTTGGGCATGCTGGTTTGCTGCAGCATGCGCTCAATACACCGGTTGGTGTTTCGCAAGCGCCGCAGAATTTGCACGCAAAGGGAGTAGGCCTCGGGGTGTTCGGTGGCAAACCCTTGGCGCTTCATCACTTCGATGTCATATTCCAGCGCACGCAACTCGGCTTTGACGCTGTTGCGTCGCATGACCCGCTTCTCGCGGGTGATCGCTAAGGCGATGCGCTGCAGTTCGAGCGACATTTTCAATAGCGCATCACGCATAAAGATCAAGGTGTCGGCTTGCTTGAGCGTTCTTTGCAAGAGTGTGTAGTCGGTGTGCGTGCCCACGATCTGATCGAGCATGCTGACCATATCGATAAACACATTCCAGATCATCATGCGTCTGGGCGAGCGTGCCAGCCGAGCCTGATCCATGCTGCGCAAAATCATGTCGCGCGCACTCTGATGTTGCTCGGTCATGCTCGATTGGGTGGCGATTAGCCTGCGGTAGTGCTCATCAATGTTGGTTTCGGTGTCATACATCTCGGCGCGCGCGGCCACGTAGTCCGCTGTGGCCAATAACGCAACCGAGAGGCTTTGCTCTTGCTCGCGCACCTGCAAGGGTTTGCTCGTCAGGATACTAAAGAGGATGTAGACCACAGCGCCGATTGCCGTCGTGGCGGTGTAATTGAGCACCTGATCGTGGCTCAAATCGGCATGCATGGTGACCACCGCTAGCAACAGGCAGGACAGGCCGATGATGCTGCCGCGACGCCCGAACACCGCGAACATCGAGAAAAGGAAGGTTTGTGCGACCACCACAATGACTAGCCAAAGCGCGTACTGGTGCGCCATGCCGGTGATGCTGACTGCCAGGCAACCGAGTACTAGGCCGCCGAGCATTTCACGGATCCGGTGCCCAAGCGGGCCGGGCTGGTCAATGAGCGCCAAGCAAAGGGCACCGAGTGTGGCGATGAGCGCTTTGGCAGGCGTTTGCGTCAGTGCCAGCGCTAAGCCAAACACCAAAATGACACCGGCGGCTCGTCGCACGCCACTGATGAAATGGTGACTGTAGATAAAGCGCTCAATGGCGCTTAGACCGCCGACCGACATGTTTGAGCCACCAAAATGATCAACCCGCACACTAAAGTCTCATTAACTAGTTACGGGCAGGAAAAGTGGTACATTACCCGTCTTGTGTATTTCAGTCCACAGACCGGTACGCAAAAGTGGTGCATGACCGGGCTATTCGCCCGAGTTACGTTAGGCTATTTTATTTGCTGCTGTCGCCGCCACAAACGGTCAGACAGCGGTTCCGTTTCAATCCAGAATGCCTCGACAGAGGTATGTGCCGAGTCACTCGATGAGGGGGCGCAGCGATTGCGATGTGATTGGGTGGACGGGTTCTGTGAGCCTGAAAGCCTCGGTTGTGTCGTTCATCATGTGTCGCCTCGGTCCAAGCCTAGACAGTCGTTGTGATAGAGCCGGTAATGAAAGGAATTTCATCATGGAATCAACAGGCGCCGACGTTGTCGTTCGCTGTTTGGCCGAAGAAGGTGTTGAACACGTTTTTGGTTATCCTGGCGGGGCAGTTCTCTACATTTACGATGCCATTGGTCGGCAAGATCGTTTCCAGCACATTTTAGTACGCCATGAGCAAGCGGCCGTGCATGCCGCCGATGCCTACGCACGCTCATCACAAAAGGTGGGTGTGGCGCTCGTAACGAGCGGCCCAGGTGCCACTAACGCCGTGACTGGTATTGCCACGGCCTACATGGACTCCATTCCAATGGTCATTATCAGTGGTCAGGTGCCAAGCCATGCCATTGGTGAAGATGCATTTCAGGAATGCGACACAATCGGGATTACGCGTCCCTGTGTCAAACACAATTTTCTAGTGCGCGATGTCAAGGATTTGGCACCCACCATTCGGCGTGCCTTTCATATCGCACGCACAGGTCGACCCGGACCGGTGTTGGTTGACATTCCCAAAGACATCAGTGGCGCAAAAGCCAAGTACCAGCCTTTGCAAGAAGAGTTGGTCATGCGCTCATATGCGCCAGTCGAGAAAGGACATCAAGGACAGATCAAAAAAGCCATGCAGCTATTGCTGCAAGCCGAGCGGCCGATGATTTACACCGGCGGTGGCGTGATTTTGTCTGATGCCGCTGATGAACTCACCGAATTGGTCCGTTTGACCGGCGCGCCTTGCACCAACACCCTCATGGGTTTGGGCGGCTTTCCGAGCACAGACCGTCAGTTCGTTGGCATGTTGGGCATGCACGGTACTTATGAGGCCAACATGGCCATGCAGCACAGCGACGTGTTGCTTGCCGTGGGCGCGCGCTTTGATGATCGGGTCATCGGTAACACCAAACACTTCTCCCAGAACGCGCGCAAGATCATCCACATTGATATTGATCCGTCTTCGATTTCCAAGCGCGTCAAAGTCGATGTCCCGATTGTGGGCAACGTCAAAGACGTGTTGATTGAGATGATTGCGCAATACCGCAGCATGGCCAATGAGTCTTCGGTACAAAAGAAACCGCTGGCTCAGTGGTGGGAGCAAATTGAGACCTGGCGCGGTCGTCATTGCCTAAGCTACACCCCTTCGGACGAGGTGATCAAGCCCCAGTCGGTGGTGCAAAAGCTCTGGGAAGTCACCAAGGGTGACGCCTACATCACTTCGGACGTCGGTCAGCATCAAATGTGGGCCGCTCAGTAC
The DNA here is from genome assembly GCA_007116135.1 of Burkholderiaceae bacterium. GTDB lineage: Bacteria > Pseudomonadota > Gammaproteobacteria > Burkholderiales > Burkholderiaceae_B > Algicoccus. The sequence goes on along the minus strand of SKIZ01000116.1, from coordinate 9,270 downwards.
TACGGCTTTGATAAGCCGCGTCGGTGGATCAACTCCGGTGGCCTTGGCACCATGGGTGTTGGCTTGCCATACGCCATGGGCGTGCAGATGGCCAATCCCGGTGCCACGGTGGCATGCGTGACCGGTGAAGGCTCAATCCAGATGAACATCCAGGAGCTTTCCACCTGCAAGCAGTATCACCTGACTCCCAAGATCATCTGTCTTAATAACCGCTACCTCGGTATGGTGCGCCAGTGGCAGCAAATCGATTACGGCTCAAGATACTCCGAGTCCTACATGGATGCCTTGCCCGATTTCCAGGCGCTAGTCAGAGCATACGGTCACGAGGCCATGCGCATTGACAAGCCCAGTGATGTGGAAGCAGCGCTCAAAGAAGCGTTTGCCATGAAGAACCGGTTGGTTTTCATGGACTTCATTACCGATCAGTCCGAGAACGTTTGGCCCATGGTCAAAGCGGGCAAAGGGTTAACCGAGATGTTGCTCGGATCAGAAGAGTTGTAGGGGAGACAACCATGAAACACATCATCTCCGTTCTCATGGAGAATGAGCCAGGCGCCTTGTCGCGTGTGGTGGGGCTTTTTTCTGCGCGGGGTTACAACATCGAGACACTATCGGTTGCACCAACCGAAGACTCGACCTTGTCACGGCTGACGCTGACCACGGCTGGGTCCGATTCGGTGATTGAGCAAATCACCAAGCACTTGAATCGTCTCATTGATGTGGTCAAGGTAGTCGACTTGACCGACGGGCCACACATTCAGCGTGAGCTGATGATGGTCAAGGTGCGCGCCGTGGGTAAAGAGCGTGAAGAAATCAAACGGCTGTGCGACATTTTTCGTGGTCACATCATTGATGTGACTGACAAGTCCTACACCATCGAGCTGACCGGTGACCTCGATAAAATGCAGGCCTTTATCGATGCGCTGGACCGCTCGGCGATTCTGGAGACCGTTCGTACCGGCACTTGCGGCGTTGGCCGCGGTGAGCGGGTACTCAAGGTCTGAGTCCGGTTATCCGAGCGGCAAACCGATACAATGGTGCGAAAAAGCGCACCCAATATCAATATGGAGTTCTGAATGAAGGTTTTTTACGATAAAGACTGCGACCTTTCGCTCATCAAGGGCCGCACGGTTGCCATCATCGGCTACGGCTCGCAAGGCCATGCCCATGCCCTTAACCTGCATGAGTCAGGTGTCAATGTGGTGGTTGGCTTGCGCAAAGGCGGGGCTTCCTGGTCCAAGGCGGAAAATGCTGGTCTGAAGGTCGCTGAAGTGGCCCAAGCGGCAAAGGCAGCTGATTTGGTCATGATGCTTTTGCCAGACGAGAACATTGCGCAGGTCTATCGCGACCACGTTCAGGCGCACATGAAAGCCGGTGCGGCGCTCGCGTTTGCCCATGGCTTTAACATCCACTACGGCCAGGTCGTTGCCCGTGATGATATCGATGTGGTGATGGTGGCGCCTAAAGCACCAGGCCACACCGTACGCAGCACCTACACGCAAGGCGGTGGTGTGCCGGCACTCGTGGCGGTTCATCAGGATCGTTCGGGGGCGGCAAGAGACATCGCGTTGTCGTATGCTTGTGCTATTGGCACGGGCCGTGCCGGTATTATCGAAACCAATTTCCGTGAAGAAACGGAAACGGACCTGTTTGGTGAGCAGGCGGTATTGTGCGGTGGCGCGGTCGAGTTGATCAAAGCAGGCTTTGACACGCTCGTCGAAGCGGGCTATGCCCCCGAGATGGCCTACTTTGAGTGTTTGCACGAACTCAAACTCATTGTGGACCTGATCTACGAGGGTGGCATCGCAAACATGAACTATTCGATCTCCAACAACGCCGAGTATGGTGAGTATGTCACCGGCCCGCGCATTGTCACCGAGGAGACTCGCAAGGTCATGCGTGAAGTGCTCAAAGACATTCAAACGGGTGAGTATGCCAAGAGCTTCATCCTGGAAAACCATGCAGGCGCCCCCACGCTGACAGCACGTCGGCGTATCAACGCCGAGTCGCAAATCGAGCAAGTCGGTGGCAAGCTGCGTGCCATGATGCCCTGGATTGCTGCCAACAAGTTGGTCGACAAAAGCAAGAACTAATCGTGCGTACCACCCGTTGCGGCATGGGTACGTGATAACAAGCGCCCTCGATTGACTTCGGGGCGCTTTATTTTTGTTAACCTCTTGAACACGATGACAAAATTTAATTACCCACACCCCATCATTGCCCGCGAAGGCTGGCCATTTCTAGCCATCGCTTTGGTGTTGGCCATCGTCATGACGATTTGGGCTAGCTGGTGGTCAGTGCCGTTTTGGTTGGCCAGCCTCTTTGTATTGCAGTTTTTTCGGGATCCGCCACGGGCCGGCTCAAGTGCGCCTGATGCGGTGCTCAGTCCGGCTGACGGACGGATCGTGATGATCGGTGAGGTCGATGACCCCTATGCTGAGCGTCGGGCGGTCAAGATCAGTGTGTTCATGAATGTCTTTAACGTCCACAGCAATCGGGCGCCCGTTGATGGCGAGATTGTCAAAGTGGAGTACTTTGCCGGCAAGTTCTTTAATGCAGCGCTCGATAAAGCCTCACTTGAAAACGAGCGCAACGCCATGGTCATTAAAACGGCAGATGGGCAGCTCGTGACTGCTGTGCAGGTTGCGGGGTTGGTCGCCAAACGCATCCTTTGTTACGTCAAGCAAGGCCAGGCATTGGCGCGCGCGCAGCGCTATGGCTTTATTCGGTTTGGCTCGCGAGTCGATGTCTATTTGCCGCTGGGCTCACGTGTGCGCGTGGCCATTGGCGACAAAGTCAGCGCGACAAGCACGGTGCTTGCCGAGTTGCCGCAGGCGAAGTCCGAGGCGTAAGCGCCATGCAGCCCAACAAGGATCCACGGTTTCCCAATGAGGCCGAACGCTGGCGCCGCGGCATCTACTTGCTGCCCAATGCGTTAACGACAGCGGCCTTGTTTTTTGGGTTCTTTGCGATTGTTCAGGCCATGGCTGGCAAGTTTGAGCTTGCCGCCATTGCGATTTTTATCGCCATGGTGCTCGATGGCATGGATGGGCGCGTCGCGCGCATGACCAATACCCAGTCTGCCTTTGGCGAGCAGTACGATTCGCTCTCGGATATGACGTGTTTTGGGGTGGCCCCGGCGTTAGTTGCCTACCAATTTGCCATGGCGGACCTCGGTCGTTGGGGATGGCTAGCGGCATTCATTTATGTCGCCGGGGCTGCGCTGCGCTTGGCGCGCTTCAATACCAATATTGCTGTGGTGGACAAGCGCTTTTTCCAGGGCTTGCCCAGTCCGGCGGCCGCAGCGATCGTGGCAGGCTTTGTCTGGTTGGTTCAAGACAACCGGGTTCAGGTCGATGAGGTGTGGCTGGCATGGACCATGTTTGCCATTACGCTTTATACGGGCTGCTCGATGGTCAGTAACGCACCCTTTTATAGCGGCAAGTCTTTTTCTCTCACGCGCAGCGTGCCTTTCTGGGTCATGTTGCTGGTTGTCTTGGTGTTCGTATTTGTCTCGAGCGACCCGCCTGTGGTGCTCTTTGGGTTATTCGTGCTCTACGGCTTGTCGGGTTGGATCATCTGGGGCTGGCGCGTCAGAAAGGCCAAACTGTCGAAATTTCGATCGTCTGGCCAGTCCGAGAAATAACGAGCATCGCACCGGCCTGGCCCTGAACTACAGGGACCACACATCATCGTCGTACAGAAACATGGGGTCCGGTCCCGGGTAGTGTTCGATGACGATATCGGTCTCGGGGTCAAAGAACACAAACATCATTGAATACCAGACCTCATACTGCCGATAGCGATAGGCCCAGACCCGTTTGACATAGCCCGGGATGCCCACCGTGTAGATATCGGCTGGCGGGCCAAACATGCACTGCACCCGTTCGCTATCCCAAACACCTTCGCCAAGCACCTCAAAGGTTCGGTCATTTAAGATTTGCTCGACTGGGCCAGCGACACCATCGGGTGACACCATGGTGGCCCAGGCGTACTGGCCATAAGGTTGTTGTGACCAGATGGCCCGAGACGTGCCATCTGGCAGTTCGCACACGAAAGTGGGCTGACCAAACTTAGACTCGATTGTTACCATTTCCGTGCCGGGCGGTATATCAGCCATGTTGGCACAGCCACCCAAAAACACCGCTGCGCCAAGAGTCAGCCCGCCCAAGCGGGCCCGAGCCCAGCTCATCGACCGGTAATCAAGGGGTTTAACGTCGGGTCCATGCCCGTGCGCCAGCCCGTCATGACATTGGTGCCAATCTCAAATGAGACAAACAGCATTTCAAAGGACTCGCCAGCGCCGAGGTAGCGATACTCCCAGACGACGTGGTTGGGGTGTTCAGCGAAGGTCAGCATTTTGGCTGGTGGACCAAACGCGCAGCGAACCTTCCCAGAGTTCCACTGACCCTGGTCAAGCTGCTGGAATGCCGAAGCCGTCAGAATCTGCTCAAAGGGCCCGACCGTCTTGTTTGCGCCAACCACCGTGGCCCAGGCCTGTTCGCCTGAGGGCTGCTCGCTCCAGATCATGCGGGTACCGCCGGAGGCATCAGGACATGACACATTCGGGTTGCCATACCGTTCGAGCACCTGAGCCAATGGCGTGCCAGGCGACACGGATTGGACCGAGGCGCAACCGACAAGGGTGACGCAGGCTAACAGTCCAGTTAGACGAACAGCTGTAGTTTTAAACATGATCAATCCCCGACGGGTTGGTGGGCGTGCGGCCACCAAATAGTAGTTTGGTGAATTAAGCTATAATTTAAGCGTTAAGCATTTGTTTTTCAATGTCATTAGTGCATCAATGTCATTAGTGCATCAAACTCAGGCTTGACATCGCGTCGTGTTGCAGCTGGCATCAATGCAAAGCTGTCATTATCGGTTTTTTTAATCACGCGCAGGCACCTCGGCTTGCGCGCATGTTCGTAGAGGAAATTATGTCTGTAGCACAGATCAATAAGTCGGAGATTGTCTCCCAGTTTCAACGCGCCCAAGGCGACACCGGTTCCCCAGAAGTGCAGGTGGCCTTGTTGACAGCTCGCATTAACGAGCTGACCGGGCACTTTAAAACCCACAAGAAAGATCATCACTCCCGTCGCGGGTTGTTGCGCATGGTGAGTCGTCGTCGCAAGTTGCTCGACTATCTCAAGGGGCGCAACCCAGACGCGTATCGTGCTTTGATTGAAAAGCTCGGTCTGCGTAAGTGATTTCTCTAAGAGGGATGATTTCCCAAGAATTGACCGTGAAAGGTGCGACTTGATGTTGCATCGTTCACGGTTTTTTCATTTGCAAGGAATGTAAAGCAATGTTCAATAAAGTGACTCAAACCTTCCAGTATGGCCAGCACACGGTAACGCTGGAGACCGGTGAAATCGCGCGGCAGGCGTCCGGTGCCGTGGTCGTTTCCATCGAAGACACCGTGGTCCTGGCTACCGTGGTTGGTGCAAAAAATGCCAAGCCCGGTCAAGACTTCTTCCCGCTGACCGTTGATTATGTTGAAAAAACATATGCCGCCGGAAAAATCCCTGGCGGCTTTTTTAAGCGCGAAGGGCGTATGTCGGAAAAAGAGACGCTGACCTCGCGTCTGATTGACCGGCCGCTTCGCCCCTTGTTTCCCGAGGGTTTCTACAACGAAGTCCAAGTCATCATCCACGTCTTGTCGGTTAACCCGGAGATCGATCCGGATATCGCCGGCATGATTGGCGCGTCGGCCGCATTGGCCATTTCGGGCATTCCATTTAATGGCCCGATTGGTGCGGCTCGCGTCGGTTACATCGATAACCAGTATGTGATCAATCCGACGGCGACCCAGTTAAGCCAGTCCAAGCTTGATCTCGTGGTGGCGGGCACCCAGTCAGCCGTTTTAATGGTGGAGTCCGAGGCCAAGGAGCTTTCCGAAGAGATCATGCTCGGTGCGGTGGTCCACGGCCACCAAGCCATGCAATCGGTCATCGACGCCATCAACGAGCTCGTGCGCCAAGGTGGCAAGCCCGAGTGGGACTGGCAGCCGGCAGGCAAAGACGAAGCGCTCATTGCGGCGGTCACCAGTTTGGCACAAGGGCCCATGAGCGAGGTCTACCAGATCCGTCAAAAGCAGCAGCGCACCGAGAAATTGCGTGCAGTCTACGCTGACGTCAAAGCCAAACTCAACGAACAGGCCCAGGCCAGCGGCCAGCCAGCGCCCGATGCCGTTGCGGTTGAAGATGTCTTGTTCGATCTCGAGTCGCGTATCGTGCGCCACCAAATTCTTAACGGTGAACCGCGTATTGATGGACGTGATACCCGCACGGTGCGGCCCATTGAGATTCGTCTTGGCGTGTTGCCAAGAGCACACGGCAGTGCCCTGTTTACCCGCGGCGAGACCCAAGCCTTGGTGGTTGCCACGCTTGGCACCAAACAGGACGAGCAAATCATTGATGCCATCACCGGTGACTACCGTGATCGCTTCTTGATGCACTACAACATGCCACCGTTTGCCACCGGTGAAGCGGGCCGCTTTGGCGCGCCCAAGCGCCGCGAGATCGGCCATGGCCGTCTAGCCAAGCGCTCTTTGGTCGCGTTGTTGCCTGAGCATCAGGATTTCCAGTACACCATTCGTTTGGTCTCTGAGATCACGGAATCTAACGGATCGTCCTCGATGGCGTCCGTTTGCGGCGGTGCGTTGGCGATGATGGACGCAGGCGTGCCACTGAAAGCACACGTCGCCGGTGTGGCCATGGGCCTGATTTTGGAGAACGACAAGTTTGCCGTGCTCACCGATATCTTGGGCGATGAGGATCACTTGGGTGACATGGACTTCAAAGTCGCTGGTACCGAAGCCGGTATCACCGCACTGCAAATGGACATCAAAATCCAGGGCATCACCAAGGAGATCATGCAGGTGGCGTTGGCACAAGCCCAAGAGGGTCGCTTACACATCTTGGGCAAGATGCGCGAGGCCATTGATGGCTCGCGCCAGGAGCTCTCGGCTTTTGCACCTCGCATGCTCAGCATGAAGATCAATCCCGAGAAAATTCGTGACGTCATCGGCAAGGGTGGCGCGACCATCCGGGCGCTCACCGAGGAGACCGGCGCACAAATTGATATCGGCGAGGATGGCACGATCGTGATTTCTAGCGCAGATCTTGATCGCGCCAAGGAAGCCGAGCGTCGCATCGCTGAATTGACCGCTGATGTCGAAGTCGGTCAGGTCTACGAAGGCAGCATTTTGCGTCTGCTTGATTTCGGTGCAATCGTTCAAGTGCTACCAGGCCGTGACGGTTTATTGCATATCTCGGAAATTGCCAATTATCGGATTGCCAATATCAATGATGTGCTCAAAGTCGGTGAGACCTTGCGCGTTAAAGTCATTGAAGCCGATGACAAGGGTCGTTTGCGCTTGTCGGTTAAAGCCATCGGTGGCATTGAAGAGCAGCGCCCCGAACTGGCTCAACCACAAGCCAGTGCGGCTGCGCCAGCTGAGGATGCGGCCAAGCCTGAGAGTTAAATCTCGGTTTGCCCCAATAAAAACGCCCCGGTCAGGGGCGTTTTTATTGGGGGGGTGGATGCATCAACTTATTGAGACGAAATAGACGTTCGCGTTTCAAAAACGATGACACCGGTGCTGGCAGGCGGCGTTTGGCCTCTACGAGATCTTCAATCGTCTGAGACAGCGTTTCGGTCAGGCAAGAGCCATGCGCGGGCCATAGCGTGCAGACAAACCGGTCTGGGTCCCACAGGTCAAGTCCAAGTGCGCGCAGCTCGCTGCGGCTGAAGTCTTTGACGTTATAGGTCAGAACCCCGACGCTTGCCTGAGGGTGTTGTTGCTTGACTTGCCAGGCGGTCTGGATGACATGCCAGTCTTTGGCGTCGCTGTAGCGCAACTCGATTTGCGGCTGACCGAGCGCGGGCACGACGTTGGCCGCTGGAAACTGCTGCTGCATCGACTGCCAAGCCTCATCGAGCACCTCTGGGGTAACCGCCCAGATCCGTGCGGCGTTACGAGACCACTCACGGCCGATGCGTTCGGACCACCGAGGTTCAAACAGCCCTCGTGTGGCCAGTTCAAGTAGCCAAGGCCGCAACACCCCGGACATCAGGATGCAGGCATCAAGAACTAGATAAGGCGGCGCTGACAATGTGTTTGGCATTGACCCCAAAAAACTCCCTCAAAGCCGCGCGCGTATCACTGCGGCCAAAGCCATCCGTGCCAAGCGTAGTGTAGGTGCGCCCGCTTGGGATGTGTTGACGAATCGACTCAGCGACCGCGCGAACGTAGTCGCTCGCGGCAATCACCGGCCCGTCATTATCGCCCAACATTTGCGCCACCCAGCCTGTGGTGTCACGGGCCAATTCGCTAAAGCTCGTGATGCTGTAGAGGTTGACCAGATAGCCGTGCTTGACCAATTCTTCGGCCGCTTTCATGGCCTCAGTCATGATCGCGCCGCTTGCCATGAGATTGATGGGTTTGACCTGATTTAATTGAGCCGGTTTTAGTTGGGCAAACCGATAGCCGCCTTTGAGGATGTTTGCGCGTTGCTCAGGGTCGATTGACGGTTGTGCGTAGTTCTCATTCATGGTGGTGATGTAATAGAAAACATCGCGTTGCAGCTCAAGCATCTCGCGCATGCCTTGATCGATGATCACGGCGAGCTCGCCAGCAAAAGCGGGGTCATAGGCCTTGCAATTGGGGATCGTTGAAGCCACCAAGTGGCTCGTGCCGTCTTGGTGTTGCAAGCCCTCGCCGCCAAGCGTGGTGCGCCCAGAGGTTGCACCAATCAGAAAGCCACGGGCATTTTGATCGGCCGCAGCCCAGATCTGGTCGCCGACTCGCTGGAAACCGAAGATTGAGTAGTAGATGTAGAAGGGCAGCATCGCCATGGCGTGCACGCTGTAGCTTGTGGCCGCAGCCGTCCAGCTGGCGATGGCGCCGGCCTCAGAGATGCCTTCCTCCAGAATTTGGCCTTCTTTGGCTTCGCGATAACTCAGAACCGAGCCAATGTCTTCAGGCGAGTAACGTTGCCCAACCGAGGAATAGATGCCGACCTGTTTAAACAGATTCGCCATGCCAAAGGTGCGTGCTTCATCGGCCACGATTGGCACGATGCGCGGGCCAAGCGCGGGGTCTTTGAGCAAGCCTGTGAGCATGCGCACAAAGGCCATGGTGGTACTCATGTCTTTGTTTTGTGCTTGCAGCGCGAATTGGCCCCAGTTTTGTAGTGCTGGCACGGCCAACGGTTCGCAGCCAATGTCGCGCTTAGGCAGATAGCCGCCAAGCGCTTGACGCCGCGC
>SKIZ01000070.1 GCA_007116135.1 Burkholderiaceae bacterium | reverse complement strand
TGGGAGATGCAGCGAATCGGCCAAGCCTTGGGTGCCGATGCCTTGCCGCAAAACCTTGCACAAGCCAATCAGATGCTACTGAGTTACCGCCAAGAGCTAGTCGTTGACCAGCGGGTGGCCAGTGTCATCGAGGTCATTCGTACCTTTCCCGCACGCCCCCAAGATCGGCCATTGATCAACACCATTATTGGCGCGGCCTTTGATCTATTGCCCGACTGGGTGTGGGCCGACGTGGGACTAAAGCCCTCACCTGCCTGGCAGCAAGGGCTGCGAGTGCACAGCCTGCGACTTGCCAGCGTGCCGCTGCAGTGGTCGTTGGCCACACACGGCGTGGCTGCCTACGCGCGCGAGCGATTGCGTCTGCCCGGATGATGCAAACATTTTATTTGCGATGAATATATTTTTATATATAATGTAATTACTGTATTTAATGCAGTGATTCATTCAGACTCTAGGAGACGCGACATGCTGCGATTCGATGTACCACCGGTAAATGCCAACGTTGTGCGCCTTGAGGCGTTTGTGACATTTCTCTTTTGCGCAATCGCCTTGCTCGGGTTTCCCTACCTGCTGCCGGTGCTGGCGGTCATGGGATTGATTCGTGGTTTTTTCGGGCATTACAAGTGCCCATCGCACCGCATGCTGGCCAAATGGCTTGAGTCAATGGACCGTGGCGGGCCCAAGGAGAATGCCGGGGCAAAAATGTTCGCCAATAAGATTCTCTTTATCGCAGCCACTGTGGCCAGTGTGCTCTTTTTCATGGGCAACAGTTTCTGGGTCGTGCCGACCATTGCACTGGTGATTTTTTCAACGCTGGAGTGGGCCTTCTCGTTTTGTGCTGCCTGCTGGGTCTACGGGTTTTGGTACAAACTCTTCCCACCTAAAATGCAAGGCTAAAGCAAGCCCCTTTTAGAAAAAGCCCGATTCGTGAAAATGAATCGGGCTTTTTCATTTGTCAGTGGCGTTGACTTTGCGAAGATGCAAGTTTGATAGGGCGCACGCAAAGCGAAGCTGGCAACAAGGCGGCAAACTGTCCAACAGGCGCTACTGCACTTATTCTCTGTAACGCCTGTTGTACTGCGTTACGATTCAGAGATCTGCTGGCCATCACGAGACAGAGGCTTTTCATGACAATCGCATTCATTGGCTTAGGTCGCATGGGATGGCACATGGCAGGCCACCTCGCAAAACAAGGCCACAGTCTTTGCGTCTTCGATGCAAACGACGAGATTTCGCAAAAATGGGCGCAAACCTTTGCTGGCGAAGTAGCCCAAACATTACAAGCAGTCACCGCCAACGCCGAAGTGATCATCACCGCACTGCCGGCAGACGCAGAACTGCGATTGGTTTGGGATCAGTGCTTTGAACAATTGTCTGCTGGCTCGATTTGGATTGATCACTCGACAACCTCCGCCCAAATCGCGCGCGAACTCAACGCCGCTGGGCAGCGCCGAGAAGTCTGCTTCATTGACGCCCCTGTGTCCGGTGGCACCGTTGGCGCTGAAAATGGCACGCTGACCATCATGGGTGGTGGCGATCAAACGGCATGGCTACAGATTGAACCCATTGTGAATGGTTACGCCAGCAAGACCACGTGGCTCGGTGCCTCAGGCGCCGGGCAACTCACCAAGATGGCCAATCAGATCTGTGTGGCTGGTGTCGGACAGGCGCTAGCCGAGGGACTTGCGTTCGCTGAGCGTGAAGGTCTGAACGTGCAACAAGTGCTTGAAGTCATGCTCAAGGGCTCATCGACTTCATGGATGATGCAAAACCGTTCTCAAGCCATGATCAATGGTCAATACGAATTTGGATTTTCCAGCACCCTCATGAAAAAAGACTTGCGTCTGGTGCTCCAAGAGGCCAAGCAGCTGGGCATTGCCTTGCCTGTCACGGCGGTGGTCGCGGACTTGTTAGACGAACTCGCCACACTCGCTGATCCTGCCTGGGACTGGTGTAGCCTGATGGAGCGACAACGCCAAGCAACCAACAAACCTTAGCTGTGCTATGGTGTTCGCGGCAGATCGAATCAGGCCTCACACCGTGATCACAAATATGTTGATTTACATCCCTACTGTACTGAGGCCGGTTTGGCCACAGGCGCGTGATGGCGTCTAGTGGTACCTACTGAGCGCGCAAATCAAAAATCCCAGCCAACGTTCGCTGACTGGGATTTTTATTTACCGATGGGCTGCCCAAGACTTAAGCCTGCTACCACCGGATTACAAGTCAGTGGGATTTAGCCACCAAACTCCAGTGAAGAGTGGTGTAAAACGATGCGCATTTGACCGGCGTCGTCTTTAACCCAGCCCCAAGTCTTATCGACCGTGGTGGTCGCGCCGCTTTTATCGGTCAGCGTGACTTTGCCCATCGATGTGGCCGCATTGCCCATCAACAAGACACCCTCGGTCAACGTCTCGCACTTGGTCCAATCTTTCAACGCAAAACCGTCATCTTGTGGAAAGTTCGAATCGCCACCGACAAAGTACGCCAAGGCGCCTTCGCGCGTCATGCGAAACGTTTGCGGGTTCACCGTGAGCGTGGGCTTGAACAAAACAGCGCCAAGCTGATAGCCGTAGGCCGCATCAATGATCTGTTCAGCCAAGCCTTTGGCTGCGGGCTGCCCTTGATTGGCATGGGTCGTACTGATGTCCACAAGCGCTTGACACCACGCGTCTTGCGCGGCGAACACTTCTTGCTCGGTGATGGCACGATTAACAACGGCGGGATCACTCGCCAAAACGGGGGTGGCAAGCACAACCGCACTGGCAGCACCAACCGCTAGACACAGCTTTTTCATAGTGGGTTTCTCCGAAAAAGGTTTCTGAGAGTTGTGTTAGTTCACCCTCAGCGAGCCGAGTATACCGTAACTAACAGTCACTATCGACCAAAACCGATCGGATCAATGTACCGCCCGAGGCTGTTGCACAGCATAGCCATCCAAGAGGGCCCGCATGCCCGAATTGACCAACATGTTTAACCGCTCGGGCGTGGGTTTGACGATCTCAGGCTTATGTAAGGCCAGTACCGCTAAGCCATGCAGTAGCGACCAAATCGCCATCTGCATCTCATCTTGCATTTGAGCGTCAAGCCCTTGGTTGTCAATGTAGGCGCGCACCGTCTCGGTAAACAGAATAAAGGTGCGGCGCGCGGCTTGCGCGGTCTGTGGGTTGATGTCTGGCGTCCAGGTGAAATCCCACATCACGTCATACAGGCGCTGGCGTCGGGCCAGGAAATCAACGTACGCTTCGCTCAGCGCGACAAGCTGCTCACGCGAGCCCGGCTCATAGCGATCAATGAATGCTTCTTGCGTGTCTGCAAGGTCGGTAAAGCCGTCAAGCGCCAAATTAGCCAACAAGTCCGTCTTGGTCTTGAAGTGACGATAAGGCGCGCCATGACTGACGTTAAGCTCACGACTGATGGTGTCGAGATTTAAGTCACGATAGCCATGCTTTTGCACATAGCTCATGGCATGCTCGACGATGGCTGCTTTTAGATGGCCGCGAGGGATCGAACTTGTTTGCATATGTTTTGACCAAACCCAAATGCCGATGGCCAAGATCACAAAGATCAATCCTGAGACCATCAAGCGCTGTTGACTTGTTGTTGACTGATTCACCGATGCTGTCTTCCCTCAAACGCAAAACCGATTACGCTTGTTTCGCCTGCAGATCATCCGACAGCAAACGCACACTCAAAGTGGCTGGCCTGTAGCCTAACGTTTTGTTTTAACAATAAAAACGACCATAAGGCCAGAGCCCAGCTTTGAGCCCAACCGCCGTAGCTCTCACAGTCTCTTACCCGGCAGTTTAACTCGATAAAGCGTGCCCATCCCTCGAAACCATGAGTGTCTCGTGTGTCCATGCGAGGACCTAACCCTCGATGGCCGCTTGCAACAGCGACACCATGGCCTGCGTTTTGGCGGGCAACAACCGGCGCCCGGGTGTGACACACCAGACCGTTAACTTAGGCAAGGACCACTGGGGCAAAACGCGCTGAAGGCGCCCCTGCGCAACCTCGTGGGTCACCAGTACATCGGCCAGCGCGACAATGCCCATGCCATTGACTGCGAGCTCACGCTGCAGCGCCGGGGAGTTCGAGGACATGGGGCCACTGGGCAATCCCTCCCAATGGCCCGCCTCGCTTTGCAAGCGCCACGCCCTAGACTCACCTGTGTTGTCAATTAACCGCAAGCACGCGTGTGACATCAGCGCTTGCGGATGATCGGGATGCCCAAACTGACGCAAGTAAGCCGCACTGGCATACAAGTGTATGGACATGTCACACAACTGACGCGCCACCAAGGTGCTGTCATCGGGCAACTGGCGCGCAATGCGAACCGCCAAATCAAAACGCTCAGCCAAAATGTCAACACGCCTGGCTGATAAGTCGAGCTCAACGCGCACCTCTGGGTAGCGCGCGGCATACTGGATTAGAAGCGACGCCAAATCCAGTTGCGCCAAGTCCGGTGGCAGTGACACACGCAGCAACCCCTGCGGCCTTATTTGCTCATGCTGCACCAGCGCATGAGCGGCGGCCCATTGCTCCTGCAAGCCGCGCGCATGTTCGAGCAAGCGCTGACCAAAATCGGTCAACACCAAGCGCCGCGTGGTCCGGGTCAAGAGCCGCTGGCCCAAGCGGTTCTCTAGGGCCGCGATGCGTCGCGAGATCGTCGATTTGGGTAAATCGCGTTGCCTCGATAGCGCACTAAAACCACCGGCCTGCACGAGCTCGGCAAACATAATCAAGTCATCGGCATCGGTTTGCCCGCTTATTTGGGACATAAAAATCACTTTATTGTTTCATTTACGGAACAATATAACCCAAACAACGGTCTTCTAATCGCAAAAACGGTCCAATACAATGAGTCATTAGTTATTTTCTACTCAAAGAGATCGAACATGAATATTTTGCAAATCAACGCCAGCGTGCGCGGCTCGGACTCCGCATCAACCCAGCTTGCCAAGCGTGTGATTGAGCGGCTGCAAACACAACACCCCCAAGCACAGCTGCAGGTGCGCGATTTGGGCCAAGACCCGCACCCGCACCTCGATGGCCAGGCACTGGCTGCTTTGTCGACACCCGGCGAGCAGCGTGACGCTGGGCAGCACTCACGCGTGGCACTTGACGATGAGTTAATTGCACAAGTTCAAGCCGCTGACATCTTGGTGCTTGGTGTGCCGATGTACAACTTTGGTATCCCCGCTCAACTGAAAAACTGGTTTGATGCGATCGCGCGCGCCGGGGTGACCTTTCGCTACACCGATGAGGGTGCGCAAGGCCTCTTGCAAAACAAGCGCGTCTATGTCACTTTGGCTCGTGGCGGGATCTACCGCGATACACCCAACGACACCCAGGTCCCCTATCTGAAGATGATGCTCGGCTTTCTAGGGATGACCGACATCGAATGGATTTACGCCGAAGGCCTAGCACTCGGCGATGCAAGCGCTAAGAAAGCCATGGAGCAAGCCTTCGCCCAAATCGACCATCTGGCATTGGCTTAATCGTTTTACTTAAAAGGCAAGATCATCATGCAAAACATCCAGACGGCACGAACCATTGAACGCTTGGTCAAAGGGGTCCAAACGGCTGACGGCGCGGGCGTCAAACTCACGCGGGTCTTGACCCAAGACTTGCAGCGCCGCCTTGACCCATTTTTGATGCTCGATGCGTTTCGCAACGACAATCCCGATGACTACATCGGCGGTTTTCCGGATCACCCGCATCGCGGATTTGAAACGGTCACTTACATGATCGCCGGGCGCATGCGGCATCGCGACAGCGCCGGCAATGAAGGACTGCTAAGTCCGGGTGCGGTGCAATGGATGACAGCAGGCAGTGGGCTGATTCACTCAGAGCTGCCTGAACAACAGGAAGGCCTGATGGAGGGATTTCAGCTTTGGCTAAATCTGCCAGCCCAGCACAAGATGACCAAGCCGAGTTATCGAGACATTCCGAGCGAGCAGATTCCTGAAGTGTTGACCGAGCACGGCATCCGAATTCGGGTGATTGCTGGCCAGTACGGCGAGACCGCTGGCGCAGTCACACGTGATCACACGCAGCCGCTCTTTCTGGACATTCACCTGCCAGCCAACACATCACTGAGCCTGCCTTTGACCGAAGGCCACAACGCCTTTGTCTACACCTATCGCGGCCAAGTGCGCGTTGGCGAAACGGATGTGGCAGATCGTTGCATGGGCATTCTGGGCAACGACGGTGACCACGTTCAGATTGCCGCGGACCAGGCGACTCGCGTGCTGTTGATTGCCGGCCAACCGCTAAACGAACCGATCGCGCAGTATGGACCGTTTGTCATGAACACCGCCGAGCAAATCCAACAGACGCTGCGCGACTATCGCGCAGGGCAATTCGAAGCAGCTGTGGTGCAATCGCTTTAACGACCAATTAGTTATGACTGTAGGCGCCGCGCTCCTGTTGGGTCAGACCAACGGCCACGGGACGTTTTTTAAAGCCCTCGATCGCGCGGCGCATATCATCAATCAGTAACGCGGCCATGTCGCGACTGACGCCTTGGCGCACCATCAATCGCATGACGCAAATGTCTTTGGCTTGATCGATCAACTGAAAGGCAGGCAATTGCCAGCCACGGGTGCTTAACTTCTCTGACAGGTCATAAAGGTTGTAGCCAAGCTCGTCTTCGTGCCCAGGCTTGACTCGAAAGCAAACCGCCGGGATGCCGTCAGTGGGCCCACCGCGGTTGATAAAGTCAAAGGGGCCCAAGGCCTCGATTTGCTCGCTTAACCACAATGCCGTGTCATAGCAAGCCATCTGAATTTTTCGGTAACCCTCAAAACCCAAGCGGTTAAAGAGGTAGTACTGCGCGGCCACCTGCCCGGCCGGGCGCGAGAAGTTGATGGCGAAGGTCCCAACACTGCCACCCAGATATGGCACAGAAAACACCAGGTCTTCTGGCAAATCACTGCGCTCACGCCAAACAATCCAGCCCACACCGAGCGGTGCCAAACCGTACTTGTGGCCAGAGGTGCTAATGGACTTGACGCGCGGCAAGCGAAAGTCCCAGACAATATCGGGCGCACAAAACGGCCCTAGAAAGCCGCCCGATGCCGCATCGACGTGAATATCAATGTCAAGCCCGGTGCGTCGCTGCAAATCGTCTAGCGCATCGGCCAAAGGCTTGATTTGCTCGTAATGACCGGTATAAGTCACCCCAAAGGTTGGGACCACACAAATGGTGTTCTCATCGACAAGCTCAAGCATGCTCGCCGCATCCATTTGAAAGCGCTCCGGTGTCATGGGCACTTGCCGCATCTCCACATCCCAGTATCGACAAAACTTCTCCCAGCACACCTGTACCGGGCCGCACACCAGGTTTGGCCGATCGGTCGGTTTGCCCTGTGCCTGGCGCTGCGCGCGCCAGCGCCACTTGGCGGCCATGGCGCCAAGCATGCAAGCCTCGGACGAGCCCACCGTCGAGGTGCCGATGCTGTGCTTGGTGTTTGGGGCATTCCACAAATCAGCCAACATGTAGGCACAGCGGATTTCAAGCTCGGCTGTCTGCGGATACTCGGTTTTATCGATCATGTTGCGATCAATCGCCAAGTTCATGATGTGACGCACCTCAGGCTCTTCGTACGTCTGACAGAACGTTGCGAGATTCTGGCGCGGATTGCCATCGAGCATGAGCTCGTCTTCGACCAATTGGCAAACATCGCTGGCGCGCCGTTCTTGGCTCGGAAACTCGAACTTCGGCAGCGGTTGCTGCGTGTCGCGTGCGCCATAGGTCGAGTCGTTGATAATGGCATTGAGTCTAGATGGTTTTAAAAAAGCCACGGCCGCGCCCCTGTAGAGATCAAATCGATCAATCAGTTAAACACAGCTCACCGAGCACGCCAACCCGCAGACCACGGTCTTGACATAGAAAGCCTCTACAATCAGTCCATGTCACTGAAAACGGCAATCAATCCACGCCATCATTGGGTTCACTGGCTGGTACTGGTCTCTCTCCTGCTCGGGCAACTCGCCCTTGGCCTAGGCGCAGCCCGGGCGCACGAGTCCCATTTGGCTGGCGCGCCTGTGGCCATCTGTACCAGCAGCGGCATTCAATACATTGATCTCGTGCCAGATGTGGACATGGACATCGGTGGCGTGGCTGACACGGCAGCCTCGGGATCTTGCTTCTTTTGTACGGTATCACCGCACCAGCTGCGCTTTGACCTGCACCACAGCTGGCGCGTCAAGCCAGCAGGTACAGGGCTCTACACCCGTCTAAAGCTGTTCGAACCGCTAGCGGTGAGAACCGATTTTCTGGCGCAGCACCCAGCACCGCGTGCGCCCCCGCTTGGGTAACCTTTGCCCGCCGTCGGGCATCAACCCATGAATCGACACATTCGTGACCCTAGGCCTACTGAAGGCCGACGGCACGACACTAAGGACTACGAGGACTGACTCATGAACTGTTTTAAACAATATCTATCGACGTTCGCTTTAACCCTTTTGGCCGGTGCCGCCGCGGCCCAACCGAGCGTGGTGGACCTGTCTTTTTCTGACCCATGGATTCGGGGTTCGGCACCCGGACAAAGCAACGGTGCCGGCTACGTGGTCATTGAGAACAAAGCAAGCGAACCGATCGCATTGGTATCGGTCACAAGCGATCGCGCTCATCGAATGGAATTGCACACCATCGTGCGCGAAGGCAATGTGGCCAAGATGCAAGAGGTCGATCGCATCGAGGTGCCCGCTAACGGCCGTGTCGAGCTCAAGCCCGGCGGCTTTCACATCATGTTTATCGGCCTGACTGAACCGTTTGTGGCGGGTCAAGAGGTGCCGCTGCAGCTGAACTTTGAAGGTGAGCAAACGGTGCGCGTTGACTTTGCTGTCAAACCGCCAACCCATATGGGCGGCCGATCACACAGTCACTGACACGAAACGCACTGACGTCAAAAACGCCGACCTCTTGGGTCGGCGTTTTTGTGTGAAAGCGACAAAACGCCCAATGGCAGTACCGTTTTTTTATACACATCAACAGTTCATTCTCCCCAAAACGTTTTCGCCCTTCTGGCCTTGTTAACTTGGAGTTGCCGCGATGAAGACGGCATATCTAGTGAGGCTAGTCATGAAACTTAAAAAATTATCCGCTGCCCTGTTGGCCACCGCTGCTGTCTCGATGACCGGCGTGTCGATGGCGTACGTTGAAATTGTGTCGGTTCGCAACGAACCCGTCGAACCGATCCAACCCGCCAAAATCACCGACCCACAATTGGTCAAGCTCGGTGCCATGCTGTTCTTTGAGCCGCGTCTGTCAAAGTCGGGGTTCATCTCGTGCAACTCGTGCCACAACTTGTCGCGCGGTGGTTCGGACAACTTGGTTACATCGATTGGTCACAACTGGCAGCAAGGACCCATCAACTCGCCAACGGTTCTGAACTCCAGCCTGAATATGGCGCAGTTCTGGGACGGTCGTGCCGCGGATCTGAAAGAACAAGCCGCTGGCCCCATCTCCAACCCTGGTGAGATGGCGTTCACGCACGAGCTCGCTGTCGAAGTGCTGCAATCGATCCCGGGCTATACGACTGAGTTCTATCGCGCATTCGGCACCGACCGAATCACAATTGACATGGTCACCGATGCGATCGCGGCATTTGAAGAGACGTTGACCACGCCACACTCGCCCTTTGATAAGTGGTTAGCTGGCGACGATGATGCGCTCACAGCCACCGAGTTACGCGGCTGGAACCTCTTTAAAACCAGCGGCTGTGTCGCCTGCCACAATGGCGCTGCACTTGGCGGTAACTCATTTCAGCGCATGGGTTTGGTTGAGCCCTATCAAACCACCAACGAAGCTGAGGGGCGCTCAGCTGTAACTGGCGCAGATGCTGATCGCTTTAACTTTAAAGTGCCGACCTTGCGCAACGTCGAGTTGACCTACCCCTACTTTCACGATGGCGGGGCAGACACTTTGGCCGAAGCCGTTGACATCATGGGTCGCTTGCAGCTTGGCAAACGCTACACCCCCGATGAGAACGCAGCAATCGTGGCCTTCTTACGTACGTTGACCGGTGAGCAGCCGCGCATTGTTATGCCGATTTTGCCCCCGTCATCTGACGCAACCCCACGTCCGAGACCGTTTGACGACTAAGGCAAACAAAGGACGTCTGCCCTGGGCCGGCACTGTGGTGCCGGCCTTTTTTATGTCGGGTGATTCGAGACGAGCCGGGCTTTTTTGACTGCTGCGGTCTCGACCAATGCCCAATGATCGGTATCAAACTGCAGCATAAACATTTGCGCTGTGCCCAAGCCAACCGGCTGATTTTGATAATGACTCACAAGATCAGACAAGCCAGGATTGTGACCCACGAGCATCAGCGTATGGACTGCGTCATCGGTTCTAGCCACCACCTCGGCAAGAAAGGCATCTGGTGCCAGATAGAGCTCATCACTGACCAGCACATCGACTGCGACCCCGTCAAATGCTGTCAACAGAATTTGTGCCGTGCTTTGGGTTCGGTTCGCTGAACTGACCAGCATTTGGTCAGGCAGGATTGATTTACTGCGCAGATAGTGAGCGAGTTTACCCGCATCGGTCACACCGCTGTCTTCAAGCGCACGCCCATGGTCGGACTGCCCGATGGCAGCCGGCGCGGCTTTGGCATGACGTACCAGTAGCAATGTTTTCATGAGATTTCACCAACGGTTAAGCGACTGAATCGTAGCCCATTGCCCGTGACCTTATGATGACGGTTAAAAAAAGCGGCCACACTCGTTGCCACTGACCTGAGAGATCGACGCTCGCGCTACTCTTGGAGCAACGGCACCACGGGTTGCCCGAAACGGTTGGCGCCTGGTGTGCCTTCGAAGATCATCCAGACCAGCAAAATCGCAGTGCCCAAGCCACTGATATGTAACAGCTGCCACCACCCTGAATGACCCATGTCATGCAAGCGCCTAGCACCGACGGCAAAGCTTGGCACCACCATCGCCAGCATGAACAGCACCACCAGACCGGCGCCCGTCTGAGGCCCACCAAAAGGCGATGCAACCGCATTGATAATCAGGATTGCCAAGAGCACAAACAACATGAACCACCAGAACTCTGCGCGCGAAGCGCGCCCAGAGAAGGTCGCATACTTGCTCAGGCAGGCGGCAACTGCTTCAAAAAAAGACATAAACGACTCCATCGACTTGTTGATAGCGTCAATACTAGCGGATCCAAAGAGCCGAAACAAACCACTAGGAGCCAAACAACACGCCTATTTCAGAGCCAGCACTTGGCCAGTCACTGCCCCGCCATCGACAACAAACTCACTGCCGGTGCTAAAAGTCGCCTGCGACATCATGAACGACACCATGTCGGCGACCTCCTCGGGCTCGCCGAACCGCGCAATCGGCTGGGCCGCCACCGCCTCATCGGGCATGGCTGAGGTCATTGGCGTGCGGATCGGACCCGGGTGGATCGACAACACCCGAATGCCATGCGGTGCCAGATCTAGCGCGGCCGCTTTGGTCAGCCCTCGCACCGCCCACTTGCTCGCAACATAGGCACTCAAACCGGCATAACCTTGCAGGCCAGCGGTCGAAGACATGTTCACAATCACACCGCCCGAGGCCCGCTTGAGCGGTTCAATCACAGCTTTCAACCCTAGAAACACCCCAAGCAGATTAATGTCGATGACTTTTTGAAACCCTTGGGCTGTCTCGCTTTCGATGTCGTTAAACACCGCGATGCCGGCATTATTGAATAACGCGTTTAACTTGCCAAAGGTTTTTTCAGCATGAGCCACCGCCGACTGCCACTGCTGGGCATCGGTGACATCCAGATGGTGATAGGTCGCCTGCGCACCGAGCTCAGCAGCCAGCGCTTGGCCCGGTTCATCCAAAATATCGGCGATCACCACCTTGGCTCCATCGGCTACGAGTCGCCTGGCAGTGGCTGCGCCAATGCCACGGGCACCACCCGAGATCAGAACCACAGCATCAGATAACGTGAATCGGCTCATATCAACCTCCATTTGTCAGCCACGCTTTACGCTAACACAACAAAGTCAGGGGCGAAATTGACTAAGGTCAAATATTTGCGAATCCGATCATCACGTGGCGAAACCGAAAAAAAGCCCCGCTTTCAAAGCGGGGCTCTAGTGACACTAACGCACGTCATCGTCGATTAATTAGGCAGCCTTGAACTGACGCCTCGGACGTAGAAGTTCATCTGGCCGAGCTCCTGGTCAGACATGGTCTGGCCAGCCGGCAGTTTCTCGGTGCCATCTTGCGCAATCACAGGCCCGGCAAACGGGTGAAACTGCCCATCGCGAATTTGCTGCTCAAGCTGTGCGACTTTGTCTCGCGTGGACTGCGGCACGACCGGGTTAATCGGTGCGAGCTTGATAAAGCCATCGGCAATACCGCCCCAGATGGTCTCGACCATGCCACCATCTTCTAGCGCCTTCAGTGCTGCACGCGTGTAGTAGTCACCCCAGTGGTGGGTGGTTGCCGTCAGGTGTGCGTCGGGGCCGTAGCGTGACATATCCGAGTGGTAAGCCACGGCGTAGACGCCACGCTCTTGCGCAGCCTGAACAATGGCAGTGGAGTCGGTATGGTGGGTAATCACATCAGCGCCTTGGGCAATAAGCGCCATCGCCGCTTCACGCTCTTTGCCTGGGTCATACCAGCTGTTGACCCAAATGACGCGCACTTCGATGTCGGGATTGACGCTTTGGGCGCCACGCGTATAAGCGTTAATGCCTTGCAAGACCTCTGGGATCGGGAATGCTGCGATGTAGCCCAGAATATTGCTTTTGGTCATCTCGCCTGCAATGACGCCCGTGAGGTAGCGGCCTTCGTAAAACCGGGCGTTGTAGTTGATAAAGTTCGGGCCGCTTTTGTAGCCCGTGGCGTGCATGAAGTTGACGCCGGGGAACTGATTGGCCACGCGCTCGACGGGGTTCATAAACCCAAAGCTCGTTGCCAACACGAGATCATGTCCGGTTGAGGCCATCTCACGGATCACGCGCTCGGCATCGGCGCCCTCAGAGACGCTCTCGACAAAAGAGGTGCTCACGCGATCACCAAGCGCCTGCTGCATTTGCAAGCGGCCCTGGTCGTGCTGAAACGTCCAGCCCGCGTCACCAATCGGACTGACATAAACAAAACCGACCTTCAGTTCCT
>SKIZ01000150.1 GCA_007116135.1 Burkholderiaceae bacterium | reverse complement strand
GCCAACATCCCCGGCAAGCCACGGGTGTTCATGCCCTATGTGGCAGGATTGGACAAGTATCGTGCGATTTGTGATGAAGTCGCCAAAGAAGGCTATCGCGGCATTGTGATCGAATAAGAAAAAAGGCGATCTAGAGATCGCCAGGATGTGATTGGGGCGGTGACATAGTCACCGCCCCTTTTTTATCTGCATTTCACCAGTTACAAAGTTATACGGCTATCACTGACGCACAAGCCCTTCAAGCGCATGTGCGGCCTGTAAAAAGGCGCGGTCCTGGCCAGGCGCACCCACAGCCAACACCCCAAGCGGCAGCCCTTTGGGCCCCGTGCCCGTGGGCAAGGTGAGCCCGGGCGTGCCAAGCGCAATCCAGCTGCGGCCAAATATCGGATTACCCGTGGCAGCCAAGCCCTCGGGCGCTTCACCGGGTGCAGCCGGTGTGATGAGCAGATCAACATCTTGAAACACCGCTTCGATCGCTTGACGTGCAGCCGCCATTCGTTCCATGGCCGCCTCTACTTTAGACCAGGGCATGGCCTGACCTAGTTCGAGCACCTCGATTAATTTCGGTGAGCATTGGTCGCGGTGATGCTGATACTCGTGGGCCAGCGCAATGGCTGCTTGCCAGAGCATGAAATCGTTTTGTGCGTCAGCCAAGCCTTCAAAGGGCGCACTGTCGATTTCGGTGACGCTGACCGATTGGCGCGCAAGCCGCGCGGCCATATCGAGCACCGCTTCTTGCATCGCAGGCTCAGCCTCACCCCAATAAGGCGAACGAAACACGCCGACCCGCGGCTTGTTGTTCTGGCGCGCGGTGTCTTTGTGAATCACCAGGTCATGACGCTTGGCCGCAGCCGCGGCCATGAGCGCGACATCGGCCACACAACGACCCATGGGCCCAAGCGTATCAAATGACTCGGCCAGCGTCTTGGCACCGACTCGGGAAATCAACCCATAGGACGGCTTGTAACCTACCACCCCACAAAACGAGGCCGGGCGAAATATCGATGCCGCCGTCTGCGTGCCCAAGGCCAGTGGCACGAAGTTCGCTGCAACCGCGGCAGCTGAGCCGCTTGAGGAGCCACCTGGGGTGTGCGCGTGGTTGTGTGGATTGACGGTTTTGCCGGGATGAAACACGGCAAATTCAGTGGTCACTGTTTTACCGACCAAGATCGCACCCTGATTTTTCAGCTGCAACACGCAAGCCGCATCTGCGCGCGGTTGATAGCCTTTGTAGATCGGCGAGCCATAGCCCGTGGGCAGATCAGCGGTGTCGATGATGTCTTTGACCCCAAAACCAATGCCAAAGAGCAACCCTTCTGGGGCCGCGTCGTCAAGCGCACGCGCGCGCGCCAACGCGCCTTCGATATCGAGCTCAATAAAGGCGCCAATCTTGGCCTCATGGGCGCTGATTTGCTCGGCATAGGCTTGCATCAGCGCCGAGGGCTTGAGCTGCTTTTGATAGATTTGCTCGACAGCCTCGTGCACGGGCAATTGGTGTAATGCGGTCATCAATGGATCCTTTGTCTTTTAGTCAGGCAATTAGAGTGGCATTTCTTTGAGCGCTCGGGCAATGACCAAGCGCTGAATTTCACTGGTGCCTTCATAGATCTGGGTGATGCGCGCGTCGCGGTAATAGCGCTCAACCGGGTAATCTGCCAAATAGCCGTACCCCCCAAAAATCTGCACCGCTTTGCTGCAAATTTGCTCACAGACCTCCGAAGAATAGAGTTTGGCCTGCGAGGCTTCGGATAGGCAAGGCAAGCCCGCATCACGCAGGCTCGCCGCCTTTAAGGTCAATAGCTCGGCGGCATTGAGTTGCACCTGCATGTCAGCGAGCATGTTGGCGATCGATTGATGTTCGATGATGGCCACATCAAACTGCACGCGCTCACGCGCATAGCGCAAGGCCGCCTCAAATGCCGCCTGCGCGATACCCACCGCTTGAGCGGCGATCCCCACCCGGCCAGCTTCCAGATTCGATAAGGCAATGGCCAAGCCTTTGCCGCGCGGGCCAAGCATATGGTCTTCTGGGATGCGGCAATCCTCAAAGGTGATGGCGCACGTATCTGAACCACGAATACCGAGCTTGTGCTCGACTCGGTTGACCACATAACCGGGCGTATCAGTCGGCACCAAAAAGGCCGAGATGCCGCGCTTGCCAAGCTCGGGGTCGGTTTGGGCAAACACGATCGCCAGCTTGGCGCGCTTGCCGTTGGTGATGAATTGCTTAGCGCCGTTTAAGACCCAATGGCCATCGACGAGTTGGGCGCGTGTCTTTAAGTTATGCGCCTCTGAACCCGCACCCGGTTCGGTTAAACAAAAGCAGGCAATCGCCTGTCCTGCGGCCAAAGCAGCCAGCCACTGGGTCTTTTGCGCGTCGGTGCCCCAGGCTTGAATCGGCCCACAACCGACCGAGTTGTGCACGCTCATGATGGCACCCACGGCACCGTCCCCGGCTGAGATCTCTTTGACCGCCAAGGCGTAGGCGACGTAGTCGACGTTGGCCCCGCCCCACTCATCTGGCACGGTCATGCCTAAAAAACCGAGCTCACCCATTTGTGCGAGCACCGCATCCTCGACCCAACCCTCGCGGTCCCACTTCTCACTCTTGGGGGCCAATTCGTTTTGGGCAAATTCGCGCGCCATGTCGCGAATCATGATCTGCTCTTGCGTGAACTGATGAAACGACATCATCACTCCTTCTTCGTTGGCCCCAATAGGCCGATAGCTCATCTGCAACACCCGGGGTGGTCCAGCAGACCAGCCCGGATGTCACTTACTTCATGCTGATTGTGGTGTTCACGCTAGCCGTGGTCGAATCATCAAACCAACGTTCGGTCACGGTCTTAGTCTGGGTGTAGAACGCAATCACCTGCTTGCCGTATGGCCCCAAGTCACCGAGCTTGGAGCCGCGTGAACCGGTAAACGAGAACATCGGCACCGGCACCGGAATCGGCACGTTAATGCCGACTTGGCCGACATCGATGTTTTCTTGGAAGTAGCGCGCCGCCGCCCCCGATTGCGTAAAGATTGCCGTGCCATTGCCATTGGGGTTGGCATTGGTCATCTGCACCGCTTCTTCAAGCGTCTGGGCAAAGGCAATGCAAAGCACCGGCCCAAAGATCTCCTGGTCATAAATGGACATGCCGGGCTTGACGTCGGCAAAGATCGTGGGCCCCACAAAGTTGCCATCGGGGTATTGATCGACCTGCAGATTGCGGCCATCGAGCACAAGCTTGGCGCCTTCTTTGACCCCTTGTTCAATCAAGTGCTTAACCCGCGCGCAGGCCATCGGTGAAATCAAGGGACCGAGATCAGCCTTGGGTTCGTGGCCGGCCGTGACTGTTAGCTTTTGTGCCATCTTGGCCAAATCATCGACCCAATCGCGCGCCTGCCCCACTAGGATCGCCACTGACACCGCCATGCAACGCTGGCCAGCGGCACCAAATGATGCGCCAACCAGTGCGCTTAGGGTTTGTTCGCGATTGGCGTCAGGCAGCACCACCGCATGGTTCTTAGCACCCATCATGCACTGCGCGCGTTTGCCGGCAAGCGAGGCACGTTGATAGACGTGGGTGCCAACTTTGGTCGAACCCACAAACGACACCGCTTTGATGTCGGGGTGGTCGCAAATGCCGTTGACGATGTCTGCACCGCCGTGCACCACAT
>SKIZ01000056.1 GCA_007116135.1 Burkholderiaceae bacterium | reverse complement strand
GCGTTTATCCATGCACCGAATCAGTGCGGCGTTTTTAATCACATTTGAGTTCGACCAAACCAGCGAGCTTGTAGTTGCCAAGTTTGGTGTCGCGACAAGCATATTGAGTTGCATAACAACGGACACCAAGCCTGCACCATCATTGTGCATACACCGAGTTATTACGCGTTATTACAAAAAAGACAGGTCATTAAAAATTAATACCGCCAACAGACGGCGTGAAGGTTCAGGCGGCCAATTTCGCGTAGCTTTTGTTAGGGGCTATCGTGTCATCGGTGCCCGCATGCCATTGACTTAGGACACAGCAGCCTTAGTTCGATCCTTCTCTGACCGCGCGCGCATCGACCCCCATAAACTGACCGTCTACCAACATAAGCGGATTGATATCGAGCTCAGTTAACGCAGCGTCGCTGACAGCCAGTTGACTGGTTGCCACGATTAAATCGGCCAACTGTTGCAGATCGGCGGGTTTATTGGCGCGCCACCCCTGCAAAAGCGGCAGGCAGCGCAGTTGTTCGATCATGGCCAGCGCTTGTGCTTTGCCGACCGGCGCGGGCGCCATTTGTACATCGCGCATTAACTCAACGAGCGTGCCACCGGCGCCAAGCAAGACCATCGGCCCGAACTCGGGGTCACGCTGGATACCGAGAATTAGCTCAGCGTCTGCACGACACATGGGTGAAATTAAGTAGCCTTGCAGTGTGTGCCCGGCGCGCCTGACGTTTTGTTCGATCTCTTGGCACGCTTGGATCATTTGTTGGCGATCGCCGATATTTAACTTAACCGCCCCGGCATCGCTTTTGTGTACTAGCGTATCGCTGACCGCCTTGACCACGCAGGGCACACCGAACTGCTCATGTGCCTGGCATGCTTGCTCGCTCGTTTGTACTGAACGCCACGGTGACATCGCAATGCCAGCGGACTCCAACAGTTGACGCGCAAGCGGTTCGCTTAGATAGCCCATGGGCAGATCTAGCGCACCGACCGGTTTGGTCGGCGCAACCAGTGGTTCGCTTGCGGGCATCAGGGATCGTTGATAAAGACTTTGCAAGACGGCAATGCCATCTGTTTGGCTCTCCACAAAACCGTAACCCGTTTGTTTCATCACCGCTCGGGCTGGCTCACCGATCGAGCCGGCCACATGGATATAAAGCAAGGGCTTGTTGGTCTTTAATCCCGCGCGTTGAACCGCCTGCGCGACCTTGTCCATGGTTGGCTGGCTCGTGAGCATGACCAAGCCAGCCGCTACCGCGGGATCCTGCATGGTCAGTGAAATCGCCACCTCCCACGGATCTTGACCGCTCGGATGCGGCTCGCGCAGTGGCAACAGCGTGCCAAAGTCAATCGGAATTTGCAGATTCGACGATGGCAAAACCGATTTCAGCGATTCGATGGTCGAATCCGACAAGGTGGGTATCTGAAAGCCCGCCTCATCGAGCGCATCAACGAGCAAGGCGCCCGCGCCACCGGACCCGGAGAATACGGCTACGCCTTTGCCAGACATGTCGCAGTTGCGCTCAAGCAGCATGGCCACATCAAGCATGTCTGACACATTGGTCACCAGATGGGCGCCGTGGGCGCGACATGTCGCGGCAAAAGCCGCGTAGCCGCCGGCTAAGCTCGCTGTGTGCGACTGCACCGCTCGCTGCCCAGCCTGGCTGCGGCCTGACTTACATACCACCACGGGTTTGTTGCGTTGGCGTGCGAGCTGCAAAAGCTCACTAAACCGGCTGGCGTCTTTGAGCGCTTCGACATAAAGACAGATAACCTTGGTTAATGGATCCTCGATCAAATACTCAAAACACTCATTGATATCGACATCACATTGATTGCCAAGCGACATGAGCGAGCTAAAGCCTGCGCCAACATCAATGCCACGCGCAAGCATCGAGCCCATTAGTGCGCCACTTTGCGAAGCAAAGCCGATGTGGCCAGCCGGCGCTCGGTCAATCACCGGTAAAGCCACCGCCGTTGAGGCCAGCATGTTGGTCTGTGCATTAAGAATCCCAATGCAGTTTGGACCGATGATGCGCATGCCAGCCAAGCGCGCCTGCTTGGCCATTTCCTGCTCGAGTGCCTGGCCTGGTTGGCCTGACTCGGCAAATCCCGAGGTAATCACAATGGCACAACCGACACCGGCCTGAGCGCAAGCCTGGACCGTTTCGGCAATGGCTGGCGCGGGCACCAAAATCATGGCGATATCAACAGGGCCAGGACACTGATCAATCGAGGCGTAGGCTTTAACCCCCATGACGCTGGCCGCCTTGGGGTTGACCGGGTAGATTTCGGTGCTGACATCGTGACGGCACAAAATACCAAACGCGCGCCCACCCCATTTGCTTAAGTCGTCTGATGCGCCGATGACTGCGACGCTTTTTGCGTGCATGATGTCATGGACCGACATCGGCATTTGGCGATGGGTTGTTTGCATGACTATTTCCCTTCAAACACGGGCGGCCGTTTTTCCTGATAAGCCTTTAACCCTTCCTGGAAGTCTTCACTATTGGCCACGACTTCAAGTTGACGCTTAGCGCGTGCAAATTGCTCCGATGGGCTAATGGGCAATACCGTATCGACCACAAAACGCTTCAGTGTCTTTAAAACCAGTGGGGCCATGACAGCAAGTTCTCGTGCCATCTCAAGTGCCGCTTGGACCTGTTGCCCGGTCGGCACGACTCGATTGACAAACCCAACGTCGTAAGCACGCTGCGCTTCAAGCGTGGTGCCCAACAGAATAATTTCCATGGCAATTTTGTGCGGCACTCGGCCAGCCAATGTGGCGATCATGCCGTGGGTCAAGCCAAGCTTGGCTTCGGGGTAGGAGAACTTGGCATTGTCAGCAACAACCAATAGATCACACATGGCGGCCAAGACAACACCGCCGCCCACACACCACCCACCGACTGCGCCAATGACGGGTTTTTCCGTGGCCACACCAGCTGTTGGAATACAGCGCCAAAGTTCAGGCACATCGTTGACGTCAGCGCCAGCAGTAAATGCCACGTCGCCACGGCCAGTTAAGACCGCAACGCGCTGACTCGAGGCATCAAATTCAGCAAAGGCATTTTGTAAATCAATGGCGGTTTTAGAGCAGATCGCATTGCGCTTTTGTGGGCGGTCGATGGTCAAGAGTGTCACGCCATCATCGAAATTCTCTACCGTAATGTTACTCATCTTGCCTCCAGCCGCTTGATAAATGTCTCTCCAATATAGGCGTAAGAATCAGGGTTAACAAGAGCAGATATGTCACTTTGTCATCGCAATTCGTTAAACTTCATCGCAATTAATCCGGTTAAGGAAAAGCGCGATGGAAGGCTTTGTTTTGGAGCTGGCAAAAAGCGCAGGCTTCAATGAGGTTCCTGCCTGGGCAACGCTATTGGTGGCGAGCTTGAATGTGGGGCTCATCGTTGTTTTGGCTCTCGTTGCCAAACGGTTTGTCAGGCGAATTCTCGAGGCGACACAACAACGTTGGTGCAGTCGCTCGACGGATGTGGAAGCGAGTAAAAGAATTGAGACGCTCGTGCGGATCATTGGCTACGTTTTTTCTGTGGTCATCGCACTTGTTGCCATCATGCTGGTTTTGTCCGAGCTTGGCATATCGATTGCGCCATTGCTTGCGACTGCTGGTGTGGTCGGCATTGCAGTGAGCTTTGGCGCCCAAAGCCTGGTTAAGGACTATTTCATCGG
>SKIZ01000146.1 GCA_007116135.1 Burkholderiaceae bacterium | reverse complement strand
TGGCCACCCGCGGGTCAACGACTAGCTCTTGGCGGTAACTCAGTAGCATCTGATTGGCTTGTGCAAGGTTTTGCGGCAAGGCATCGGCACCCAAGGCTTGGCCGATTCGCTGCATCTCCCAGATGTACTGGTTCTGTGCAAACAGGGGCAGCCCCGGATCACCAAAGGTGGTGTAGGCGCGCAGGAAACTGAGCACCTCGCCCAAATGCACCCAGCGCAGCAGATGCGGATCGCGCGCCGTATAGGGTTGGCCGTCGGGCCGCGTGCCAGTGACATCGGTGTGGATTCGGTTGACGCGCTCAATGGCCGCAAGCGCCATGGTACGGCTGCCAAAGGTGGTCGCACCAATAAATAAAGCGGTGCGCCCCAATCGGGCGCGTAAGTCACGTCGAAAGCTCGAGTGATCCCAAACACCGGCCAACGCGCCTGGATGCATGGCCTGAATCAAAAGCGACGACAGGCCACCGACCAACATGCCAATCAAGTGTGCGTGCACTTTCCAGGTCACGCTATCGGGGTCAAATAACCCGGCTTGACCCGCAGGTTCAAGAAAGGCCGTCGGTGCTTTGGGGTCTGAGCCAGTGAGCGCACGGATTTCGCGCGCCAGAGCCTGGCGCGCTAGGCCTGCGATCGGTTCAATCATTGCGCGGGCTTGAACCATTGATTGCCTTTGCTGGGCTAGCGCTCAGTTTGTCGATAAATCTGCTTTGTGTAGATCCCAAAGTAGACGATAAGTTGCACGCGAAATGACCGCCAGCTCGCTGGCTCCAAACAACTTTTGCGCCAGCGCGTCAACGGCCTCGATTTCGGTGCCTTCGATGAGCACCCACCAGTCGCCTGCACCTGGGTCGGCGCGATCGGGGTCGGTCAATGACTTCGAGAGCACTGGATCGCTCTCGATGAGCTGCATGGAGATGATGTTGGCGATGTCAGCCGGGTCTAGTTGGGGATGCAAGTGACTGCGCCAGTGCTCGGGTGTTTGACCTTGGGGCCGCAGGCGCACCACGGCCATGGCCGCACCACGCCCGTATCCACGAGAGATCGTGATCCGACCCACGACACGGATCATGTCCTTAAAGCGACTGATGTTGCGCCGGGACCACTCGGTCTGTTTGGCAAGCGCGGCGCGGTAGGCCGGCGCATCAAGGTCTTCAAACTGCGCGGTGGTATAGGTCGCGAAGTAGGCAGGTGCGCCGCTTGTGGCCTTAAAGCGGCGAGCTTCGATAAAGCCGTCAATGGCCACGCGCTCGGCAATATGTTCGCGGTCATACCAGTGGTTGAACTCGGCTTCGTGTTCGGCCTCAATGTTCATGGCAGTCATCAAGATGCCTTTTCCGGTAATGGGCATGTCAAAAAGCTCCTTTGGTTAATGGCTCTGGCGTATCAGGGCAGCCACATCGTTTTCACAATCCAAGTGTTCGAGCCGTTCGAACAAGTGCTGCGCCTCTATTGGGCGATGTTGCGCTTGTGCCAAGCAGAGCTCAAATTTCGCTAATCGTGCTTGCCGATCAAGCCGGCGGTTGGGACTGGCGAGCAATTCGGGGATCTCGGTGCGCAGGCGCTGCCCACCCTTGAGCTCGAGCTCCACGACTTGCGGGCTAAAGGTGTTGGGGTCTGGGTTGTCATCGACTTGCACGCGCACGCGTTGGGCCAACTCAAAGGTCTGCGGATCGCTTAAATGCTCACCAAAATAGTGGGCCGGACTCAATTGGCCATATTGCATGACTTTGGCCAAGACAAACGGCATGCACAAACGAGCGTAGCTCGCAGTCGGATTGGCCTGTGCACTGCGACCGACCAAGCGCTTGATTAACGGCGGACCGGTGACTGTGACGCCAACGATGTCCTGGGCACTCAATTGATGCTCGCGCATCAATTGAGTCAGACCTTCGATGCCGCCGTGCGCGGCGCGCCCGCTTGGGTAGGGCTTGTGGCTTAGTTGTTCAATGCGCCAGACTTGGCCTAGCGAGGCCAGTAGTGGCTCGATGGCAAATTCAGCTTCAAACAAAGGCAGGTAGCCAAACGGACCGTCAAGCGGCTGGCGCAGTGACCCCAGCTCGCTTTGCGCCAGCGCGCAAGACTGCCAGGCTGCACGCGCGTTAAAGGCGACCTGCAATGGCAAGATGGGGCTGCCCTCGAGGTGACCTTGCATGGTGCCACTGGCTTGCGCTAACTCGAACCCCCAGGCAGCAATCAGCTCGGCTTGGGTCAAGCCACGCAGGCGTGCAAGGCCTGCCACCGCCCCGAAGCCGCCCGCAGTAGCCGGCCGGAAAAACCGCATACCTGAGCTCGCCGCTAACCCCAGGGTGGCCGCGACATCGATACCAGCGACCGTTGCCGTGATGAGCGCTCGCCCCGACACAGGCGCACCGGTTTGTGCTTGCGCCATGAGCACCGGCAAGAGTGTTGCCATGGCATGCACCACGGCTGCCTCGTGCAGGCAGTCGTACTCTTGGCAGTGCACGTTAAAGGCATTGAGCATGATGGCTGTTTGCGCGCTAAAGTCTGCCTCGGTACCCCAAACGCGAACCCCGCTGCCGGTGTCCTCGGCCCTTAGTGCGTTCTGCAGCAACTTGGCTTGTGCCACCGCGGTGCCGGCCATGCCGACAGCCAGGGTATCGCTGATAAATACCTTGGCCGCATCAATGGCGCTTTGAGGCAAATCCTCGTAGTCAAGCTCGATGACGTGTGCGGCCAGCAGGGCTTGCGTGTCCAGCGGTGGTGGTGTGCTATTCATGCGGGTGCCTGTCGATGTTGCCAATGGGCTAGCGCCTGCTCGATGGTTTGGACGTGCACGCGCACGGTGTTGTTGATGTCAGTGCCGTAGCCGCCAGCCATGGTGATGGCCACACCGACGTCGCAGTCGCGGGCAAACTCAAATACCCGCTGGTCACGCGCCAGTAACCCATCAAAGGTTAAATTCAGCCGCCCGAGTCGATCAGCCTCATGCGGGTCAGCGCCGGCCAAGTAGATAATCAGGTCCGGGGTGAAACGTTTTTTCAATTGGGTCAGTGCCGCATCGAGCGCCTCAAGATATTGCACATCGTTGCAGCCATCGGCCAGTCCAACATCGAGGTCACTGGGTTCTTTGCGAAACGGGAAGTTTTTCTCGCCATGCAGCGACAGGCTAAAGATGCTGGGGTCATCGCGTACGATGCTCGCCGTGCCGTTGCCTTGGTGGACATCGAGATCAATGATGGCTACCCGCTCGAGCTTTTGTTCTTGTTGCATCACGCGTGCGGCCACCACCGCATCGTTAAACACACAAAACCCGCTGCCCTTGTTGCGATAGGCGTGGTGGGTGCCGCCGGCTAAGTTCGCGCTCACACCATCGGTGAGCGCTAGGCGCGCGGCAGCCACCGTGGCGCCGACCGAACGACGTGAGCGCTCGACCATACCTGGGGTCCAAGGAAAGCCGATTTCACGCTCGGCAGCTGCGCTTAGCGTGCCGTGCACGACATCGTTCAGATACTGCCGATCATGGACAAGCAGCAATTGATCATCACTGACCGAAGGCGCTTCGAGTAACGTCAACCCGGAAAGTGTGGCAATTTGCTCGCGCACCATCCGGTACTTGGCCATCGGAAACCGGTGCTTGGCCGGCAAAGGCAAAACAAAGTGATCCGTATAGAACGCTTTCATTGACGACTGCCAAATGGGGACAATGGCAGATTCTGCGGCAGAACTAGGCTATCGTGCAAGTTATACGGCAATTTTTCAAGGGGGCGCGCCATGACTGAACCCAAACACTTGATGGTTGCAGCCACGGCTGCATGGTTTTTTGCGGGTATGGCCATTGCGCAGGCGCAACCCATGCAGCCTGGCCAGACGGCGGTGTCGGTGTCGCTGACCGGCATTAATCAATTCAAGACGGGCATGAATGCCGGTGGTCACTTCGACTGGTATGACGCCACTGCCTCGGTGCGGCTAAACCACCAGTTCTCATCCCGATGGGGTGGTGGTCTTTTGGCCGAGTACGGTTATCAGCGCTGGTCCTGGTACGACCCGGTGGCTTTTGGCGGGCAAAACCCTTGGCAAAGCATCGAGATTCCCCAGCTTGGGTTTAGCGTGACATATTCGCCAACGCCAAGCTGGCGTTTTACTGTCAGTCCATCGATTGAGTGGGCTGCCGAGTCGGGGGTGGGCACCTCGGACGCGAGCACCTATGGCGCGGTGCTATTGGCCACCCACACCGTCTCGCGCGGCTTGACGCTTGGCGTGGGTGCCGGGGTGTTTCGCCAGATCGATGAGAACCGGGTGTTTCCGTTTTTGGCAGTCAATTGGCAAATCACCAATCGATTGGCGTTGCGTAACCCCTTGCCCGCAGGGCCGGCCGGCGGCGCGGGACTGGAGCTGACCTATCAATTCGATGACAAGTGGAATTTTGGTGTCGGTGGCGCGTACCGCTCTTATCGGTTTCGCCTCAATGACAGCGGCCCTTTTGCCGGCGGCATTGGCCAGAACCGCTTGATTCCGATCTTTGCCCGAGTGAGCTATCAGCTGCTGCCTGGCACGCGGATTGACCTCTATGGGGTGGCCAGCACCGGTGGCAATGTACAAGCCCGTTCGGCCGATGGCATTCAGACGCTAAATTCGGACTACAAGACGGGTTTGGGGCTGGGGCTAAACCTGAGCCACCGCTTCTAGGTTCGCTGCGGTGTGCTCAGTATGGCTTTGGCGCTAAAGTAAAGCACGGCTGCGTTAAGCAAATGCCACAACCAGTGTGTGCCGCCCATCGTCTGACACAATGGCACATCGAGTTCGCGCGCGGTCATGGAAAACACAAACAACACCGCAGCTAGCCAAAGCCAGCGCACGCCAGCGTGAGACTGTCGGCTAGCCAAGGTGGCAATCACCAAAAGGTAAAACCATGCCCCAAGGTAGCTGCCAGGTGGCAGGGGCCAGTCGACCAAGACGATTCGAGTCAGCACACTGGCAAACGCAATGGCCACTAACAGGCCAGTCAGACTCGCGGCCTGCACCGAACGCGGGCTAGCGTGGGCTAGCCGCGGCCACAGCCAGGCATAAGTCAGTAGGTAAGCGGCGATGGCCAAGACATCGAGCAGACCTGTTAGCGCATTGGCAAAGGTGTGAAACAAAAAGCTGCCAAGGCCCACTGCGGCAATCAAGCCGCCAAGCAAGCGGGCCTGCCGGTGGGGTTGGCGCCAAATTAACCAGCCCGCAAGCCAGAACGCGATGTTCGTGATGGCGTTGACCGGCTCACCCCAAAACGAGGTATCGATTCGCTCACAATACAAACCAACTGGAATGAACCATGACTGCATCGAACGCTCCTGGCTATGCGGCTTTAGGCACAGCGACGGCGTCGATGCGCTCTATTTGGCGGGATAGTAAACCGAAATGGTTTCAGCAATGCAGGCAGGTTTGGCTGCGTTTTCCAGTTCGACAGTGGCCCTGAAGGTGCATTCCTTGCCCTTGTCGGCGCGCTCGTTGACACCGATGAGCTCAAATTTGCCGCGCACCCGGCTGCCGCTGGGCACAGGGGTCAGGAACCGCACCTTATTCATGCCGTAGTTCACGGCCATGCCAGTGCCTGTGACTTCGAAGGTCTTAAATCGCATGCCGGCCACCAGCGAAAGCGTGAGGTAGCCGTGCGCGATGGTTGTCCCAAACTTTGAGTCCTTGGCCTTGGCCTGGTCGACGTGAATCCACTGAAAGTCCCCAGTTGCTTGGGCAAACTGATCGATCCGTGCCTGGTCGACCATAAACCACTCGCTGGTGCCAATTTCCGTATCGACCAAACTTTCAAGTTCGTTGAAATCGACTTGCCTCATTTTATTGATCCCCCGGCATGATTAAGTTAGAGCTTTCGTTTTAGCATATCGTCGTGCTTGAGCCAGTCCGTTTGGCTTAGTTGGCCAGCAGCTCCTTTGGGATGTTCAGAATAAAGTTCGTCAAAGCGATGGCGTTGCTCGCGGGCAAGATATGACGACGCATGGCAGTTGCGGCGGCTTCGGCCTCGCGTGCCTTGAGCAAATCAACAATTTCGCCGTGCTGGGTAAACGAGGTTTGGGTCGCACCGAGCGCGCCAAAGGCGTGGCGCCGATACACCCCAGTGCGGGTTCGCACACGCATGATTTCCTGATGCAAAAATGGGTTGCGCGAGGCGCTGTAAATCGCCTCATGAAACTGCTGGTTGCAGGCTTGCCAGCCGTCCCAGTCTTCTTTGTCGGCGAACTTTTTGCTTTGCCGGTGGATTTGCTCAAGCGCTGCTAGTTCCTTGGCCGACATCCGTTCACAAGCCAGTTTGACTGCGATTGCCTCGATTTCTGAAAGCCACTCCCAAAGACTCAAGAGTTGCGATAAATCCATTTTCGCCACAATCGCGCCGCCGCGTGGCAAACTGCCAATTAAGCCTTGGGCCTTAAGTTGCAGCAGTGCTTCGCGCACCGGCGTTTTGGAGACACCAAAGCGGGTTGCGATTTCTTGCTCATCAATGGTGTCACCCGGGCACAGCAGACCCTCGCTGATTCGGTTTGATAGGTCGATGCGGATGTGGTCGCTGATATTTTTTGTGTCGGTCGGTTTTTTTGCCACTTTGCGCTCTCGTCAGATGAAACTCGGCAGCATCGGTTTGGCGCGAGCAGCGCTCGTTGCTTGGACCGTTGTTAAACATTTCTAAATCTACTACAAATATATTTATTGTGAATATAAAAATGCAGGGGAACGGCGTGCTAGACGTCGATAACGCCAAGGCGTTGCTGCTTGCTGAGATCGACGCGGATCAATATTGGCAACAAGAAGCGGCGCTTGAGGTCCATCGCCTTGGGCTCAGCCTCGATGAACGCCAACGTGCTCGAGCCATCAAAGGGCTCAATCGCATGGCTGCACGGCTGCGCGAAGTGGGTTTTGTGTTGCAGGCTGACGCACTCGCGCGCGAGCCTGACGAGCTTTCGCGCGCTTTCGAGACGTACATGGCTAGTCTCGGGTCATGAGCACGCTTGCCAACACCATTGCTGGATTACATCAGCAAATCCAGACAAACGAGATCTGCGCCTCTGAGGCTTGGGACATTCAAATGGCGAGCTTTGAGCGTGGCCAGCGTGTGACTGCTGCCGCTGTCCGAGCCCTGCCCGTGTCAGAGCCAGTCTTTAACCCGCAACAGTCACTTAGCAGTGTCGCTTTGGCACACAAAGACATATTTGACCGCGACGGGTCGGCGCCGGGCCTAGGACGCGATCAGGGTCATGCCGATGCGAGCCGGCGCACCGCGCCGGTGCTCGATGCGCTCACGCGCGCCGGCGCATTGGATTTGGCCACGTTGACCTTGGCCGAGGACGCTTGCGCTGCGACCGGGCAGACCCGCGGCTTGCCCACGCCCATTAACCCGTTAGATGAAAGCCTGGCCGTCGGTGGCTCTTCTAGCGGCAGTGCGGTGGCGGTCGCTGCAGGCATGGTGTATGGGTCGCTTGGCACCGACACCGCCGGTTCTGTGCGCATTCCGGCCATGACCTGCGGGGTCATGGGATTAAAGACCACCCATGCCTTGATTGATCGCACCGGTATGGCTGCCTTGAGCCCCTCGCTTGACAGCATTGGCGTATTGGCGCGCAGCACACTGGATTTGGCAGCGATCTTAAAGGTGCTGGCCCCCCAACTGGTGTGGCAAGCGTCTGAGCCCTTGCGACTGGGTTATTGGCTCGAGGGCACGCAGTTAGCCGCTGAGGTCTATCAGGTGATCGAACCTGTGATGCACCGGTTCGCCTCACAACACATCGACTTAAGTGCGCACGAGGCGCGTGCAACGGCCATGCAGGAATTGATGATGGCCCATGAGGTGGGTCTGACGCATCAGCAACGCATGGCGCATGGGCTGGCATGTCCACAGGTCATGAGTTTGGGCAGCTTTGGCTTGACGATTCCATCGGCCTGGTGGCGCCAGGCGCTGGCTGATCGTCAGCAGCACTTGCAAGGATTCATGGATCTGGTGTTTGGCCAGTTTGATGTCTTGTTGGCACCGCTGCAAGTTCAGGCACTGCCGCAGGCCTCATCGGTTTATCTTGGTGAACCTAACTTTGAGACATCAAAGCTGTTAGCCTTGCATCGTTACTGTGGTTGGCTGAACTATTTGGGATTACCGGCGCTGGCCATGCCGGTTGGGCGCGATAGTCGCGGTTTACCCGTGAGCCTTCAGCTGATTGGCAAACCTTTTGGGGAACCGCAGTTGCTAGCGCTTGGGCGCCGGATCGAGCGAGAGATTCATGGGGAACACGGCATTGAGCCGGTTTTGAAGCTATAGAGGTTAAAAATGAGCAAAATTCAAGCGTCGGAAGTATTAAAGCCATTTCGGGTGTTGGACTTATCGCGCGTGCGTGCCGGACCAAATTGCGTGCGCATTCTGACGGACTTTGGGGCCGATGTGATTCGCATCGAACCCCCCCAAGGCGTTGACCCCAATGAGGCGATGTTTGCTGCCAACCGTCAGGGCGGTGACTTTCAGAACCTCAATCGCAACAAGCGATCCTTGACACTGAACTTAAAGAAGCCTGGCGCGTTGGAGGTTTTTTTCAAGCTCGTGCAAACGGCTGACGTGGTCGTTGAGAATTGGCGCCCTGACGTCAAGACCAAGCTGGGCTTGGATTATGAGTCGCTAGCGAAGGTCAACCCGCGCATTATTCTGGCGAGCATCTCGGGCTTTGGTCAAAGCGGGCCCTACGTCTCGCGGCCAGGGTTTGACCAGATCATGCAGGGCATGGGTGGCTTGATGTCGGTGACGGGGTCGCCCGAATCCGGGCCGTTTCGCGCCGGCCTGGCTGTGGCCGACATGAGTGCGGGTTTGTATGCCGCGATCGGCATTTTGTTGGCGCTCATCGAGCGCGAACGCTCGGGCAAAGGGCAGTGGGTGCACTCTTCGCTCTTGCATTCCCAGATCGCCATGATGGATTTCCAGGTCTCGCGTTACTTAAACGACGGTGACATTCCCACGCGTGAAGGCAATGACCACCCCACCAGTAGCCCGATGGGTTTGTTTAATGCGATTGACGGGGTCTTTAACATCGGTGCGGCCGGTCAAGGCAATTGGAAGCGACTCTGTGAACTGCTCGGTCGCCCCGAGTGGCTAGATGAGCCGGACTTCAAGACCGAGAAGTTGCGCGTGACCAACCGGGCTCGGCTTAGCGAAATGCTTGACCAGGTGTTTCGTACCAATACCGTGCACTACTGGGTGCAAGCGCTCAATGACGCCGGTGTGCCAGCTGGTCCGGTCTATGACGTGCCGCAGGTGTTTGAAGACGAGCAAGTCAAAGCGCTCGGGGTGGTGCACACCTTGCCCAATGTCAACGGCAAGGACATGCACTACATCACCCAGCCCATGACGCTTGAGCGCACGCCACCGAAGGTCGTGACGGCTGCGCCCGGTTGGGGTGAGCACACCGATGAGGTGTTAGCCGAGATCGGCTATGACGAGCAGCAAATCAAGTCGCTGCATGAACAAGGAGTGGTCTGACATGGGTGAGATTCGAGCTGATATTGCAGCTAACGGCATTGCCACCGTTACGCTGTCTAATCCCGAGCGCATGAATGCCATGCAACTGGCCATGTGGCAATCGTTGGCCCAGACCATGCAAGACCTATCGGGCGATGCAAAGGTGCGCGTCATTGTGCTGCGTGGTGAGGGCCACGCCGCGTTTGTCTCTGGTGCCGATATTTCGGAATTCAACACCTTGCGCGCCACCCCCGAGGCGGTCGAGCACTATGACCGGTGTGTTGAACAAGCCGAAGCAGCAGTCGGGGCTTGCCGCAAACCGGTCATTGCCGCCATCAGCGGCGTTTGTTATGGCGGTGGTTTGGGGATCGCGGCATCGTGTGACTTGCGCTACGTCAGTGCCGATGCGCGCGTATGTCTGCCGGCGGGCAAACTCGGTTTGGGCTATGGCTTGGAAGACGTCACCCGGTTGCACCGGATGCTCGGTGCGGCCAGAGCCACCGAATTGTTGTTAACGGCCAAAGTCTACCAAGGCGAGCAGGCGGTTGCCGCAGGCTTAGCGCACGAGTGCGTCACCGATGTGTTTGCCCATGCGCAAGCCCAAGCCGAGCGCATTGCAGGTTTTGCCCCGCTGACGATGCGGTCTATCAAAATGGCCCTGCAACATATCGATGCTGTGGTTGGTGCGCCCAACCAAAGCGAGGTGCAAGCCGCGGTGTCGGCCTGTTTTGCTAGTGAGGACTATGCTGAAGGCCGCTTGGCGTTTGCACAAAAGCGAGCCCCGGTGTTCAAAGGCCGCTAGATCGAGTCAAAGGAATCAAAAGATGAGTAATCCGCGTGTGCCTTATCGGTTTTCTGATCAGGGGCCTGCGCTCCAAGCGCATGAAGACGGGCCCATCATGGTCCATCTGGTTGTCAATGTGGAGAACTGGAGTTTTGATGCAGCCATGCCGCGCACCATCATCACCCCGCCGCATGGCAAGGAAACCGTACCGGATGTGCCCAATTTCGGCTGGGTTGACTACGGCATGCGTGCCGGCTTGCCGCGCATGATTGAGGCGATTCGGGCGCGCGGTTTGCCTGCAGCGACCAGTATTAACGCCAGCGTCATTGATGCCTACCCGAAAGCAGCCGAGGCAATGTTGGAGGCCGATTGGGAGTTCATTGGCCATGGCATGCACCAGAAGTCGATACAGCAGGCTGGTCAAGAGCAAGAGGTGGTGGCCCAGACGCTTGAGAAGTTGCGCGGCTTCTGTGGGCAGGCAGTAGAGGGGTGGCTTAGCCCGGGCTTGCGTGAGACGGCCGATAGCCCAGATATCTTTAAGGCCTGCGGCATTCGCTACGTTTTTGATTGGTGCATCGATGACGTACCGAACTGGATGCGAACCACCCATGGCCCGCTCATGAGCATGCCCTATAACCTGGAGCTCAATGATTCGATCGTCTATGCCATTGAGAAGCACGCCACGGGCCAGTTTCTGGAGCGCACCGAACGCACGCTGGCGCTCTTTGAACGTGAATCGGCCAAGCGCCCGCGGGTGCTTGCGCTTGGTCTGCATCCGCACTTAATGGGTGTGCCGCATCGGTTTGGTGAGTTTGAGGCCATGCTCGATGCCCTCATGGCGAGCTCGCAAACCGTGTTTTTGCGCCCAAGCCAGATTGCCAACTGGTTTGAGGCGCAGATCAAGCCCGCCTGATCCTAGAAGCGGCAGGCCTTAAAGGCTTCGGTTTGCTCAAACGCCTGCGCCAGTTTGGCCAGTGCCGGGTGGTCTTGCTCGCTACAGGCCTGGGGCATCATTTTCTGGGCAAAGGTAAAACCCACCGCCGCCGTTAAGTCCGCAAGCGACGGGTTTTGAATGCCGCCGAATTGACCTGCGGCAATCTGGGCGTCGATTTGGTCAAAGCCTGCTTTGGCTTGGGCGATGAGCCGATCGAGATAAGGCTGGTGCACCTTTTCTTCGGGACGCTTGACGCGTTCATACAAGGCTGAGACCGATTTGTCCAAGGCGCTTGTCATGATGCCGCATTGCTGCAGTACCTGGCGTCGAGCCAAGCCGCTCGCGGGCAACAGCGTTTGGTTGGGCACGCCTTGGAGCAAGGTGTCGATGATGGCGCTGCTCTCGACTAAGATCTCGCCGTCATCGAGCACCAGAGCGGGCACTTTGAGCATGGGGTTAAACGGGCGCAGCGCATCGGCATCGTCAGCCGGCGACAGGGAGTGATGTTCGTATGGCAGACCCACCCATTGCATGGTGGCCGCCACCCGGCGAACAAATGGCGATAAATAGCGTCCGATCAGTTTCATGGTGTCTCCGTTGTCGTTTTGCAGATCAGCTAAGCGCCCAAGTATTGCCCAAAGTCACTCTGACAGCAACTGATGCGAAGGGCAGGCACGCGCGGTGACGTTTGAGCGCCCGTCCCAGGGTTGGCAATCGATGGCCACAGGCGCAGCTAGGCGCGCTGAATAGGCCAGGCTCATCAGGTGCGCAACCGTGGGTTGCCAGTGATGAAAGCGCCAAGGCTCGGTGGGGCTGAGCCGGGCCTGGTGCACGCGCAGTCGAATGCGATTTGAGTCTGGTGCGGCACTGATTTCAAACTCAAAGCCACCCAAGTCATCAACGATTCCCCAAGCTTGGGCCTTCAGAAATGCCTCCTTTAGGGTCCAGTAAGTCAGAAATCGCTGGCGCTGGGTTTTTGCAGGTTGCCTGGCGATGTCGGCATATTCACGCTCAGTGAAGTAGCGCCGCGCCAAGTCCGCGCCGGCCACAGCGCGCTCTAAGCACTCGACATCGACACCGACAGGCGCATCCGATACTGCAACCACGGCCAGCCCCTCGGTGTGGGCCAAGTTAAAGTGCAGCGCTTGGGGGCCGCCGGGGTGGGCGAGCACGGGCTTGTCACGCCCGGTCGTGCCAAAGACGAGGGTCTGTGGCGCGCAACCGAGGGCGCGAGCCACCACCGAGCGGCGCAAGGCGTGGCTCACCAAAAAATCATGCTGGTGTTTGGCCTGCAAGAACCGGCCCATTCGAGCCTGCTCTTGGCGGTCAAGCCAGCTGCGCCACGTCGCTAGCTGCTGCCGATCGCTCACGGTTCGTGGGTCGATATAGCGAATG
The DNA here is from genome assembly GCA_007116135.1 of Burkholderiaceae bacterium. Classification (GTDB taxonomy): domain Bacteria; phylum Pseudomonadota; class Gammaproteobacteria; order Burkholderiales; family Burkholderiaceae_B; genus Algicoccus. The sequence continues at coordinate 948 of SKIZ01000146.1, read as the reverse complement.
GTTACCACCGAGCCCGGTTCAGATACGTTTGTGGCTGACATGGTTTACTGGCTCATGTGAAATGTGACTGATTTATCATGTGTCAACAATACTTGCCATCATACGGAGATTTTTATGGCCACGCCCTTTGAACGCTTGACCCCAGATTTTGCAGTCGCACCGCAGCTTGGCCCGCAGGACATGGCCGCAGTCGCTGGCGCAGGCTTTAAAAGTGTCATTATCAACCGCCCAGACTACGAGGGCGGCGCAGATCAGCCCACCGCCGAAGCGGTCAGTGCGGCAGCGCGCGAAGCGGGACTGCGCGTGGCGTACCAGCCGGTGGTTAGTGGCGCCATGACGGCCGATGACGTCGTTAAGTTCTCTGAGCTGCTGCAGACCATGCCGGCACCCATATTGGCGTATTGCCGCAGCGGCACTCGCTGCAGCGTGCTGTTTCAAACAGCCACCGCGCAGGGCTAAGTCAAGCGCAGACCGGCTGGCTTGCCGCCGGGGTTTGATGATCGTATGTGCGGTGACGATTGGCGCGTATTTGGGCTAGTATTTAGTTATCGGCACCCATGTGCTCGAGGCGCCATCTTTTTGGGAGTGCACAACAATGTTTAAAAAAATTCTGATTCCAACCGACGGCTCGGCGCTGTCGGGTCAAGCAGCCAACGCCGGCGTGACTTTTGCGCGTTCAGTCGGTGCCGAGGTTGTTGCGCTTTACGTGGGGCAACCATTTGCCGCGACCATCGGTTTTGATGGGATGGCAGCCGCCTACGCCATTACCGATGAGGACTATGAGAAGGCCTCGGCCGAGCAAGCTAAAAAATTCCTGCAGGCGGTAGCCGATCGGGCCGAGACGGCAGGTGTGACGGTGCACTCTGAATCGGTGACGAACTTTAACGTGGCTGACGGCATCGTCGATGCCGCCAAGCAACATGGCTGCGATCTGATTTTCATGGGCAG
>SKIZ01000144.1 GCA_007116135.1 Burkholderiaceae bacterium | reverse complement strand
GGCTCTGCACCCATGAGCATGTGTACGCCTTGGAAGAGCATCCGTCGATCCAAGCCTTTCATGTAAAGGATGCCCTTATAACGCAATAAGTCTGGCCCGTACACCTGAACCACGCCGCTAAGAAATTCTTCAAGCCGTTCGGGATCAAAGGGTTTTTTAGCGCGAAACACAAACGCGCCGATCTCGTCGGTGTGTGCGTGATCGTGACCATGGTGATGATGCCCGTGGTCATGGTCATGGTCATGGCCATGGTCGTGGCCATGCTCGTGACTATGGTCATGAGCGGCATCGGGATGGGTGTCAGCCAAGAATTCAGGATCAATATCCAGAATCGTATTTAGGTTAAAGCCACTGATGTCGATAATCTGATTTAGATCAGTTTGACCAAAATGAACGGTCTCGATCGGCGCGCGTGGGTTAATTCGGACCAGCCGGGCGCGCAACTTCTCATAAGCTTCATCGGACACCAGATCACGCTTTGAGACCAAGAGGCGGTCTGCAAATCCGACTTGCTTTTGCGCCTCTTCCTGATTATCGAGGGTGTCCATGCCGTGATGGGCGTCGACTACGGTTACAACGCTGTCTAGGCGAAAGTATTCGGCGACGTCGTCGTCCATGAAAAACGTTTGGCAAACAGGTCCGGGGTTTGCCATGCCTGTTGTCTCGATGATGACGCGTTCATATTGAAGCTCGCCGGCCTCGCGACGCTTGCGCAGATCAGTCAAGGTTCGCAGCAAATCGCCTCGGACGGTGCAACAAATGCAACCATTTGATAGTTCTATGATCTCTTCGTCATGGACTTCGACCAATAAGTCGTTGTCAATGCTCTCAGGGCCGAATTCATTTTCGATGACCGCGATTCGCTTGCCGTGGAACTCGGTCAGAATGCGCTTTAGCAACGTGGTTTTGCCCGCGCCCAAGAACCCCGTCAGGACGGTTACAGGAATCATGTCATCGAGTGCGATGGGTGCGGTTTGGTTCATATTCAATCAGCGTAAGGGCATAAAAAGAGACAACAACAGATTAGGGCCAACGGGCCGCAAACCTAAGCAGCCCGAAGATGGGTTTTAACCGATTTGGCCGCCTAGTGCCGACATCTTGGCTAATTTGGGGTCAGTAGCCGCATTTTCAAGCCACAGCGTGCCCTTGGCAGTCGGCGCAATGGCCATAGAGGGTTAATTCGTGTGACTTCACCACGAATCCCGCCGGTACGATATCGACAAACTCGCCGGCACAGGCGTGGACATCATAGACACGTCCGCAGTCGCGGCAATAGAAATGGTGGTGGTGCCCGTGGGCAAACTCGAACCGCGGGTTTTCGCCTGGCAGCTCAACGACTTGGAGTGACTCCTGGTCCACCAGTGCTTTTAAAGTCCGGTAGACAGTTGCGATCCCAAGTGAAGGCACGGCTCTTTGAGCAAGCTCGAGGACCTCGGTGGCCAAAAGCGGTCGGTCCGCTGCTTTGAGGGCGTCTCGAATGGCTGCTCGTTGTTTGGTGCTTCTTTCCATGTGTCTGAGCGTAACTGGTATTTCGTTAGTTGTAGCACGCTTTAATGATAATGAGTTATCATTATAGTTAACTATTGCCAAGACAACATAGAAAAAGGTCAGTCAACCGATGAAATCTCGTCTCGCACATCCATTGCTTTGGGGTCTAGGCAGGCGACTGTTGGTCGTGGGCGCTTTGCTCGTGCCCTTGTGGCTTTTGGTGTGGCTCGTGACGGCGGTTATTTGAAATGGCCTGCGCAATTGCATTGAACGACTTAACGGTGGCTTATCAGGGCCATCCTGCGGTACACCATGTCAGCGGCGGGTTCACGCCGGGCTCTTTGACGGCTATTGTGGGCCCCAACGGCGCTGGTAAGTCGACCCTTTTGGCTGCGATCGCGGGCCTTCGCGCCCCGACTTCTGGTCAGGTTGTGTTTGGACCCGATTATGTAGCGCCCGGTGCAGTCGCCCTGCTTGCCCAACTGTCTTCCATGAACCCTGACTTCCCGCTGCGTGTTCTCGAAGTGGTGGCCATGGGCGCGTGGGTCAGGGTAGGCGCTTTTGGGGCACTCGGTGCGACAGAGCGCAGCGCGATCAGTCACGCGCTGCATCAGGTTGGCCTTGAGGGTTTCGAGGACCGGTTGGTCGATGAATTATCGGTGGGTCAACTTCAGCGAGTCCTGTTTGCACGCCTGATTGTCCAAAATGCCCCGATTATTTTGCTCGATGAGCCATTCAGTGCGCTTGACGCTGCAACCACACGCGACTTGCTCTCGGTGATCAAGGATTGGCAACGCGCCGGGCGCACCGTCGTCGCCGTGTTGCATAACTTTGATATGGTCCGAGCGCACTTTCCACAAACACTTCTGATGGCCCGTGAACTTGTCGCGTGGGGACCAACTGAGCAGGCGCTGAGCACTGAGAACCTCGAACAAGCGCAGCAGCGCTCGCTTGCCTGGCAAGACAGCGCCTCGTGGTGTGCGGCGCCAGGTTCGCGCGAGCGTCATATCCACGAGCACAAAGGGCACTAATGGACTTGCTGTGGGTACCATTTGCCGAATTTGCGTTCATGCGACGCGCCTTGGTTGCTGCCGTGGCGGTTGGTTTGATTAGTGGTCCGGTTGGCGTGATTTTGGTGATGCGGCGCATGAGCCTTGCTGGCGACGCCATTGCCCATTCGGTCTTACCCGGCGCAGCCGTGGGCTATCTTTTGGCGGGCATGTCTTTGCCGGCTTTGGGCTTGGGTGCTTTTGCGAGCGCACTGATCGTTGCGCTATTGGCTAGCTTTGTCGCCAACGCGACCCCGCAAAAGGAAGATGCAAGCCTAGCCGCCTTTTATTTGATTGCGTTGGCCCTTGGGGTAATGCTGGTGTCGCTTAGAGGCAGTAGCGTTGATCTGATGCACCTCTTGTTTGGCAGCATTTTGGCGATCGATCAATCGGCCTTGATCCTGATTGCCGTCTCGGTGAGTCTGGCCTTGTTGTTGTTGGCGGCTATATGGCGAGTGTTGTTGGCTAGCAGCTTTGACCCGATGTTTCTTGGACAGTTTGGGCGGTCTGGCCGTTGGGCAAGCCAGCTATTTATGTTGACAGTGGTGTTGGCGTTTGTCGCTTGCTTTCAGACGATGGGAACCTTGATGGCGGTGGGCTTATTGATGTTGCCAGCCGTTGCCGCCCGATTTTGGTCGCGCGACATTATGAGCGCTTGTCTGTTGGCCACTATTTTTGCGGTATTGAGCGGTTTTGTTGGGCTATTGCTGTCGTACTACGCCAGTCTGCCTTCCGGACCATCAATTGTGTTGTGTGCGGGCGGTTTCTATCTGAGCTCGCTTTTGTTTGGGGCAAACGGTGGCTTGTTGCTGCCGCTTTTGCCAAAGTCGCGTCATCGAGAGTCATAGGAGATTGACATGTTCAAACGTCTATTAAGTAAACCCATCCTTGCCTTGGCTGCCGCTGCGGCCTTCTTGGTTACCCCAATGGCTGCGCAAGCCGATGAACAAAAACCATTGCAAGTCGTGACGAGCTTCTCGATTTTGGCTGACATGGTTAATCAAGTTGGTGGTGAGCATGTTCAGGTCTATTCACTGGTTGGTCCAGATGGTGACTCGCATGTATTCGATCCGAGTCCTGCTGACGCCAAGGCAATTGGGCAAGCTGATGTGGTGGTTATCAATGGACTGGGCTTTGAGGGCTGGATTGAGCGCTTGATCAAGTCCTCAGGCTTCAAAGGCGAATTGGTTGTCGCCACTAAAGGGGTTGAACCCATCAAG
>SKIZ01000158.1 GCA_007116135.1 Burkholderiaceae bacterium | reverse complement strand
GCCGTGCTCGGTATTTTGGCCGGCTTTAGCATCACGATGATCTACCTGATTGGTAGCGTCTATGGGTTTGACTTTGACAGAAGTACCGCCAATCAGATCCGCTGGTTCGGTGTGGCACCGATCTCTGCTGGCGTGTTCGGTGTGCCGGTGGCGTTCTTGGTGATTTATGTGGTGTCGCTCTTTACCAAGCCGCCAAGTCAGGAAATGCAGGACTTTGTGGATAAATTGCGCTACCCCAAGGGTGGTGCGATGATGACGCAAACCCACTAGTATGACTTAAGGTTGTAAAGTGAATCACAGGGCCCTATCAAAGGGCCCTGTGATTTTTCGAGATGGAGAAGCAAATATATGAGTTCGCAAGCATTGCGTGGCCTATTGGTCATCGCCATTACCTATATCTTGGCGGTTGCCACCTTTCTTCTGTATCAAACCCCGGGCATTGTGGCCGTTTACCTCGGTGGCACTTACGCGTTGACAGCGCTCGCAGCTTTGTTGTTTTCTAGGGGAATACTGGAACTCTTTATCGGTGTGGACCGTGATATTGCCTTCTTTGTGGTGATGCGTCGTGTCAGTGATCCTTTGCTCGCGTTACTTGAGCCGATCACACCGAAGTTTTTATTGCCATTTGCGGTGTCACTGTATGCGGCTTTCTGCTTTTTTTTCTTAAAGCTGTTTTTGTTTGGTGACGCTTACCTCGGTGTGCCGCCTTTGTTCATCGTGCTATATGTTTTGATTAGAACTTTTATTTAAGGCGCACCTCTTTGGGCGCGCGCCTATGTTGCAGCACAGCATCGCCGTGACGATGTCATCGATCTATACTGAGTTCTAAAGCAACTTACGTGGATCGTTCATTGACCTGTGTCGTCTGAGTCAACCCCAACCAATTTGCCAGAAATCGCTCGCAGCAAGCGCGACTTATTAGTCGCGCTCTCGGGTGTGGCGATGACGGTGACAATCGTTGCGTTTGATGCGACCATCATCAGCACCATCCTGCCACAAGTGGCCAACACACTGGGTGGCTTGAGCTTGTACGCCTGGGTAGGTACGGGCTATTTTCTGGCCTGCGCGGTGGCCATCCTCATTTTTGGCAGACTAGGCGACTTATATGGTCGCAAGCGACTGATGTTGTGGTCATTGATTCTCGTGGCACTCGGATCAGCCTTGTCTGGTCTGTCGCAGTCTATGCTCCAGCTCATTGCCTTTCGCGTGCTCCAGGGCATTGGCGGAGGCATGATGATCGCCACGGCGTTTGCCGCGCCTGCCGATTTGATTCCTGATCCCAAGCAAAGAGTGCAGTGGTTGGTTGTTTTGTCAGTGACTTTCGCAGTAGCCAGTGGAATTGGGCCGGTGCTTGGTGGTCTGGTCACACAAACATTGGGGTGGCGCGCGGCGTTTTTCTTAATCCCGTTGACTGCAGCCATGGCGTATTACTTGATTGTTCGGTTTTTCCCTTCGATCAAACCCATTCGTGATCAAAAGCTGACCCTGGACTGGTTAGGCGCGCTGTTGTTGATTTGGGTGGTTGGCGCCCCATTAATTGGGCTTGAGTTACTGACCATGCAAGCAAGGGTAGTGCCCAGTTCAGTGGCCATCATGCTGATAGTCAGTTCGGTGCTTGCGGGCCTATTTTTGATACGTGTCGAGCGCCGAGCCAGCACACCCATTTTTCCGCTGCGCATTCTGCAGACGCCACAAATGCGCTACCTCAATCTGGCCGCACTGCTGGCGGGCGCGGTCATGTTTGTGTTGATTTTCTACATTCCTTTGTTGCTGCAGGACGTATTTGGCTGGACACCCACCCAAACCGGTTTCGTTATTGTTCCACTGGTGGTCGGGATACCCATTGGTAGCATCGTCAATGGCCGACTCTGGCCGCGCATCACCAATCCACAGCGGTTAATGGTCTTTGGCAGTGCCTTGTTGACCGTTGGCTGTGCCATGGCACTGACATTTTCAGCCACCACGTCGTTTGCCATGATGCTGGCCACGATGACCTTGTGCGGCATTGGTCTGGGCTTTTTACTCACGAATTTCACCGTGTTTGGTCAAACGCTGGTGCAAAGGCACGATGTGGGAATGGCCTCGGCACTCGTACAAACCACCAGGGCCGTTGGGAGTGCTGTGGGTACAGCATTGGTGGGTATCGCGATTGCACATTTCTCCATTCAGTCAGGGCTGCGTATCGGTCTGATGGGCGCTGTGATTGCCAGTATGGCTATTGGCTGGTTAACTTCGCGGGTCAAGATACCGAGTTACACCGCCAAGAGTGATGGATGAGGCATTGTAAAATCACGGTTTTGATTTCGACGATGCTCGTTTATGGCACTTGATCATCAAGCAAACCTGAAGCGATTGTTTGGCGCAGGCCTTTTGCTTGGCTTGACGTTATCGGTTTGGTATCAGGTCAATCAGATCATCGACGGTGATCAGCTGCAGATGATTCATCGCGGCTATTTGGCAGCCTACCAGGGGGTGTGGTCGATTACGGGCAACACAGCCAGTGTGGTCGGTGACGTGCCGGGCTATCTGTCAACGGTTGTGGTGGCTTTGCCGCTTTTGCTCTGGGACTCACCTTACGCACCGATTATTTTTCTCACGCTAATCCGGTTGTGGGGCTACTTGATGATCGATGCGGTCATTCGTCAAGCCGTCCCTGGTCAGATGATGCCGCGACTGTTGCTGCTCGTGCTCTTGTGGCTTAATCCTTGGGTGCAATTTGACAGTTTGCTCTACAACCCTGCCTACTTGATCTTTTGTTCGGGCCTGCACCTCTATAGCGCTTGGCGCTTAAAGGACCAGCGCAGTGTGTTTTGGTCCTTCTGTCATGTGATGTCGATTGCGTTGGCCATCCAGTTGCATTTCTCTTGGCCACTATTGGTCGTGATCAGTCTTTACCTGTGGTGGCGTCAGATGATCCGGCTCAACGCTTGGGGCGTGACGCTAGCGGTCATGCTCGCGCTATTGTCGTTGCTGCCTTACTTGGCACAGTGGTTTGCAGCGCCTGAAATTGCCCAGCATCAAGGCGGCTCAGTGCGTGACCGTTATATCGGTTGGGGTGCTGCAAACGTCTATCCCGTCTTGAAATCGATCATTTACTGGCTTCGCTACGGCGCCTGGGCCTTTCCCAGCAAGCTGGTCAATGACGCCGGATTTGACTGGCTAACCAGTAGTCACCTCATTGAGATGACACTGATTTGGGCTTGGCGTGTTCTGATGTGGACCCTCGGTGCGGCGACACTGCTCATAGCGCTACTGGCCAATGTGATGTTATTTCGTCTGGTGCGTGGGTATTGGCATCGTCGCGATGGTGCAGTGTTTGATGCGCACCGATGGCTAAGCCTCTACAGCATGGGTGCTTTTTTGGCGACCTTGGTCAGTGCCGCACTCGCACCCTTGGTCTTTAATTACTGGCATCTGATTCTGATATTGCCAGCCGCGCTCATACCGGTTTGGTTGTGGCTGTTGCGCATCCTGCAACCAACCATTGGTTCGCTACTTAAGCCCCTTCTCTTGGCGGCAAGTTTTCTGGTGGTGGTCAATGTCGTGGCCATTAACGATAGTCGCAAATTTTCATGGCAAGTCAGCTATGCCGACCAGGTCAGTGCGTATGTTCACCAGACGTTTGGCCCACCGACGCGTGAGCGGAATTGAGTCTCTGGGTTGTACCCGGCATAAATCACTGGCAAGCGGTATAGTGCACCCCTAAAGGGCCTCTAACGGAGTTCGACACGTGTTGTCCGCTTTATTCTTTCTGGTTGCTGGTTTGGCTTTGCTGGTGCTAGGGGCCAATTCGTTGGTCAACGGTGCGAGTCGCTTGGCGCTGTCATTTGGCTTGTCACCGCTGGTCATCGGCTTGACGATCGTTGCATTTGGAACGAGTGCACCCGAGATGGCTGTCACAGTAGGTGCTGTCCTTAATGGACAAAGCGATGTGGCAGTCGGCAATGTGGTGGGCAGCAACATCTTCAACATTTTGATGATCCTTGGTTTGAGCGCCATGGTGGTCCCTCTCGTGGTTCATGTCCAGGTGGTGCGCCAGGAGATGCCGATTTTGCTGGGCGCGGCCGCGCTTTTCATGGCGTTTGGTCTAGATGGTCGAATTTCGTTTTTCCAAGGGGCGGTGCTGTTCGGACTGTTAGTGCTCTATACGGTTTTTTTGGTGGTTCAGGCACGCCGAACGCCTTCGAACCAGACAGCTGACTTTGATGCAGAAATGGCCCCGCTGCGCTCCAATGGTTGGCTATCCAAATGGTATGTGCAGGTTTGGTTTTGCGTGGCCGGACTGGTTATGCTGGTTCTGGGGTCAAATTGGTTAGTCGAGTCTGCAGTTATCTTTGCGCGTGCCTTCGGTGTCAGTGAGTTAGTCATTGGCTTGACCATCGTCGCAGCAGGCACTTCACTGCCAGAGGTTGCCGCCACGCTAGCGGCTGCCTTTAAGGGTGAGCGTGACATGGCCGTGGGCAACATCATTGGCAGCTGCGTCTTCAATACGCTTGGGTGTCTGGGTCTCGGTGGTTTGGTGGCGGGCTCGGCCGGTTTGGCATTGCCCACAGCGGTACTGAACTTTGACTTGTGGGTCATGATGGCCGCGTTTTTTGCTTGCTTGCCATTTTTTATAGTCGGCCGCGAGATCTCGAGGTGGCAAGGCGCGGTATTTGTCGGCTACTACGTGGCCTATGTCGCCTACTTGATTCTGAGAGCACAGCAGCACGCAGCGCTTCCAGCTTATTCCTCAGTCATGATCAGCTTTGTGGTGCCGATTACGATCATCACGCTAGTGGTGGTGATGATCCGCCAGCCGGTGAAGTAAGCCGGCAGGCGGGCCTTGATTGTCTACAGCGGCTCTAAACCAAGCAGATCGCGAAACCGGTTTTTGATGTAGACGCCATCACGCGGCGGCAGTGCTCGCGGCACCTCATCGGCTTTGACCAAGACTTGAAAAAAACTCGTCTGGCTAGGCGTATTAACTGCTGCGCTGATCGCAGCGATTGAATCCGAATCTATAACGCGATGACTTTCGCTAATCGAGCAGGCCTTGGCCAGCGCAACCAAGTCAGTGCCTAGACTGGTGTGACTGCGTTGCATACCTGTTTCGCCAAAGTGGCCGTTATCAAGCACCACCACGGTCAGGTTTTTGGGTTGTTGTGCACCGATGGTGGCAAGCAAACCCAACCCCATCAATTGCTCACCGTCGCCGGTCAGTACGATCACGGATTTCGATGGTTGGGCCAACGCCAGTCCCAGACCAATACCAAGTGCGCCACCCATGGCACCCCACAGGTAGAAATGATTGGGACGGTCGCCGGCGGCAAATAGATCATAGGTCGACGATCCAAGGCCAGCCACAATAAGCGCATCTGGGCAGGCTTTGGTCAGTTGTGTCACAAAGTCACGACGGTTGATGATGGCAGTCATAGTGCAGCTTCCTTAATCTTTGATCCATTTTTTGCGGCCAATGAGGCGCTGCGAAATCAAGACGGCGACTTGCTCGCCTGCCTCAAAAGCAGCGTCAAGCGCCGCTGAGACGACCTCTCGGACTTCACCGGGCTCAGTGACACGCAAGACCCGAAAGCCCATCAGTTGCAGGCAGGTTTCAGTGGCTTTGCTCATCGGGGTCTGCCAGGCATTGAATTCGGCGTATTCACCGCGCATGGTGATCAGTGTGAGAAACGGGATGCGACAGCTATGGAGCAGAGAAAACATGTTGACGCAGTTGCCAACGCCACTGCTTTGCATCAGAAGCGCGGCGCGCTGGCCACCAAGCCAGGCGCCGGTGTTCACCGCCACGCCTTCTTCCTCGGTGGTCAAGACGACAGCCTTCATGCCGGGGTCGGCGTGGGCTTTGGCAATCACGTGGGCATGTCCGGCATCAGGTACGTAGGTCACCTGTTCGATGTTGCCCTCCTTAAGAACCTCGAAGATGTCTTGCTTCCAGCTTGCAGTGCTTGTGTCCGATGCAGTCATAATCAACAGCCTGTTTATTGGCGAAAAAGTAGAGTACTAGGTTATACCGGAGTCAAGCGGCTTGTTCCAGTTGTTTAAACCACTTGTGCACTCACGCTCCTGCTCTGGGGTGGCTTGGCCAGCCAAAAGACAACTGCGCCGGCAAGCGCAATGACTGACAACACATTGAATCCAAGGACGTAGTTGCCTGTGAGGTCACCGAGAAACCCGGCCAATAGTGGACCGAGCATTTGCCCAACGGCTGCCACCATCGCTGATATGCCTAAAATCATGCCGATGGCACGTCGCCCAAAATAATCAGCTCGAATGGCTTGCATGAAGGGGCCACGTAGCCCCCAAGCCAAACCGTGTGTGATTGCAAAAAAGACCAATTCAGCAGCCGAGGTTGCATAGGTCAAAAAGAACATCGCCAGCGCATGCAGCAACATGCAACCGGCTGCCATGATGCGTTTGTCGAATTTGTCGCCTAGGTAACCACCGGCCAAAACGCCCAAGACTTGGAACATGGTCATGAGCATGATGAAAAACGACGCCTGCGAGATGCTGTAGCCTAGCGCGATGCGCATGTGGTTAATGGCGTGGGTGTTGACAGCCATCACCACCACCAAGGCTAATGCGTGGCCCACAGCCAATAACCAAAACGCGCGCGTCTGCAGCGCTTCTCGTGCAGTGAAATCAGGCTCAGGGCTTGAGTTTGCCGACTTGCTTGAGGCAGCGGCTGCGCTATTTGGATCAATGCCATCGACAAACTCGCCGTAATCCTCGGGACGGCGTCGAAACAGATTTGCCAGCGGGTATCCCACGACAATGGCAGCAATGCCGCAGCCCATCGCGGTGGCACGCCAGCCGAACATCTCGATTGCACCGGCCACAACGGGCACAAACACGCCACCGAGCGCAAAGCCTAGGCCCACAATCGATAGCGCTCGCGCCCGCTTCTTCTCAAACCACTGAATGACGGCGACGTTCAGTGGGAAGTAGCCAGCCATTGACGCCCCCACGGCAATCACCGCAATGGATAGGTAAAAGCCAGTGAGTGTTTCGATTTGGCTCATGCCGATAAAGCCTAAGCCGAACATCAATATGCCGATTTTTATGACGCCTTTGGCGCCAAATCGATCCAGAAACCAACCGACGATCGGGCCAAGCAGGGCCGCCTCGAGCGAGAGCATGGCTGAGGCCGCTGACAATGACGTTTTGCTCCAACCCATCTCGGTGGTGAGCACGGCAACGTAGGCGCCAAACGCCTGAAACAACAACATGGCTTGAATGATTTGCAGCCCACTGGCGGCAAACGCCATTTTCCAGCCATAAAAAACCTTCATGAGGCGCTTGCGCTCATTGGGCGTCTCTCTATCGCGTCTTTTAGCAGCTGCAGGTGGTCAATCTGCGTGAAGTCGGTGATATTGGTGCAGGCCCGCCCGAGGCAGCCATATTGAGTCGGCGAGGTGGCATTAAACAGCCCGACACACCGGGCGCCAGCGGCATCTGCCAGATGAAGCGGGCCGGTATCGCCGCAGATAAATAAGTCGCAGGCCGCCAGAAACGCGGCTAACTCGCGTAAATTGCTGCTTTGCCAGGTTTGTGTCTCGGGCGAAAGCGCCCGGGTGACGTCTGGACTGAGTATCTCCACCCAGCAAATCTCGCCAGGCGCGCACTGATCGAAGTCCTCGCGAATCTGGCGCCACTGACTGTCAGGGATCACTTTCTTGCCGCGCGCACCTCGAAAGTACGCAATGCAATAGCGCGACTGGCCACGTAAGGCAGTCACCGTGGCTTTTGCAGCTTGCGTCTCTTGGGCGGTCAACACCATGTGGTGCTCAATGGGTATGTCACTTTGGTTGCTCATTGCCGCAAGCAGCGCAAGCGGCGTGAGTGCCGCATGCGGGCTTGCCTGGGGCACCTCGATGGCGTGCCGATAGACAGAGGCGTTTTCCTCGTTACGGTCGGTGACTTTGTTGCGGGCATGCAGCAGTGCACCAAGCAGCATATCTGTCGCCGAGCCGTGTGGCATGAGGATTAAGTCATACACCACTTGGCGCTGTTGGCGCAGCATCTTAAGCCACGCCCAAGCCTTGCGAAATGAGAAGTTTGAGACATGGATTTGATCGATCGGCAAGTGGTTAAAGACTTGCGTCTGAGAGGCATCTATGAGCATGAGTTCAATTTTGGCACGAGGAAACAGCCCTCTGAGTCCATGCATGAATGGCAGCAAAAAATACATGTTGCCAATGCGCTTGTTGTTGCGCAGCACCAGAATATGTCTGATTTGATCGATCGGCAGCGACGCATCGCTTAGAAAAGGATCATGACCAATCGTTTTGTAGAACCAGCGGCCGATCGTTTGGGAGTATTGGCGGCGCAACTGGTCGATTCGTCTGAAAAAAGGGCGCAACATCGATGTGATCGGTTAAGAAAGGCGAAGCATCATGTTAATACAGGGCCTGCAACCTGCTAAGCTATTCTGATTCCAATTGACTTTATTTTCGTATGACAAAAAAATATCGTATCGCAGCCATACCGGGTGACGGCATTGGCAAGGAAGTGATTCCTCAAGGCCAACGGGTCTTAAGCGCCCTGGCAGCTAGTGTGCAAGATGTCGAGTTTGAATTCACGGTGTTTGACTGGGGTGGTGACTACTACCGGACCCACGGGGTCATGATGCCCGAGGACGGCGTGCAGCAGCTCAAGCCGTTTGACGCCATCTTGTTTGGGTCCGCCGGTGATCCTGCCATTGCAGATCACATTACCCTGTGGGGCTTGCGCCTGAAGATTTGCCAGGGGCTGGATCAATACGCCAATGTGCGCCCAACCCGAATTTTGTCGGGCATCGATGCGCCGCTCAAGCGCTGCAAACCGGGTGACCTCGATTGGGTCATTGTGCGAGAAAACACCGAAGGCGAATATGCCGGTGTTGGCGGGCGAGTGCATCAAGGCCATCCGATTGAGGTCGCCACTGACTTAAGCGTGATGACTCGCGCCGGCGTCACCCGAATCATTCGCTATGCCTTTGAATTGGCGCGCTCGCGTGCGCGCAAGCAACTAACGGTGGTAACCAAGTCAAATGCGCAACGACATGCGATGGTGATGTGGGATGAGATCGCAAGCGAGGTTGCCAAGGATTATCCCGATGTGACTTGGGACAAAGAGTTGGTCGACGCCATGACCGCGCGTATGGTCAATAAGCCCGAGACGCTCGATACGATGGTGGCGTCAAACTTGCATGCCGACATTTTGAGTGATTTGGCTGCTGCATTGGCAGGCAGCCTCGGTATTGCGCCAACCGGCAATATTGATCCCGAGCGGCGCTATCCCTCGATGTTTGAGCCAATTCATGGCTCAGCCTTTGACATCATGGGTAAAGGGTTGGCCAATCCGATTGGGACATTCTGGTCAGCTGTGATGCTGCTTGAGCACTTGGAGCAACCCGCCTTGGCTCAACGATTGATGGCTGCCATCGAGGTAGTCACAGCCAACCCGGCCAACCACACGCGCGACTTGGGCGGCGCGGCAACAACGCAAAGCGTCACTGCCGCGCTGCTCAAGGCGCTGCAGTTATAGGCTAGACCTGGTCTAGTGCCTGTTGGAGATCGACCATCAAGTCATCGATGTGCTCGATCCCAACGGCTAAGCGCACCATGCCCTCGGAGACGCCTGCTTTTTCCAGTTCTGGCCCATCAAGCTGTCGGTGCGTGGTCGATGCCGGGTGCGTTGCTAGCGATTTCGCATCACCAATATTGACTAGACGGGTAAAGAGTTCTAGAGCATCGAGAAAGCGCGCACCGGCTGCGCGTGCTTGCCCTGGGGGTGCTTTGAGTTCAAACGACAAAATCCCTGAGGCTTTGCCATTCATTTGCCGCTGCACGATCGCATGATCAGGATGGTTGGGCAGGCCCGCGTATTGTACGCTGGCAACTTTATCGTGTTGCTCAAGGTACTTGGCAATGTGCAGCGTGTTCTCGCAGATACGCTCCATGCGCAGGGCCAACGTCTCGATACCCTGCAGAATTAAAAAGGCGTTAAAGGGCGACAGCGCCGCGCCCGTGTTTCGCAAGGGCACCACACGGGCTCGACCGATAAAAGCCGCCGGTCCTAGCGCTTCGGTGTAGACCACCCCGTGGTAGCTCACGTCTGGTTCATTCAAACGCTTAAACCGCTCTTTGTGCTGCGCCCAGGGGAACTTGCCACTATCGACAATGACGCCGGCCACAGTCGTGCCGTGTCCACCCATGTATTTGGTCAGGGAATGGACCACGATGTCAGCGCCATGCTCGATGGGTCGCAAAAGAGCTGGGCTTGGCACGGTATTGTCAACAATCAGCGGTATGCCGTGGTCATGGGCCACCTTGGCAAGGGCGGCGATATCGGTCACATTGCCCAGTGGATTGCCAATAGACTCGCAGTAGATGGCTTTGGTCTTGTCGTCGATTAGGCTTGCAAAACTGGCTGGATCACGTGAATCGGCAAAGCGCACCTCGATGCCTTGCTGCGGCATGGTGTGGGCAAATAGGTTGTAGGTCCCGCCGTAGAGCGTGCTGGCTGAAATGATGTTGTCACCGGCCTCGGTGATTGTTTGAATCGCATAACTGATGGCTGACATGCCGGAGGCGACAGCCAGGCCCGCGATACCGCCTTCTAGCTCAGCGACTCTTTTTTCCAGCACATCGTTGGTTGGATTCATGATCCGGGTATAGATGTTGCCGGGCACCTTCAGGTCAAACAAGTCAGCGCCATGTTGGGCGTTGTCAAAGGCGTAGGCGACGGTTTGATAGATCGGTACGGCCACCGCTTTGGTGGTGGGGTCGGGGCTAAAGCCGCCGTGCACGGCAATGGTTTCGAGTTTCATCAAACATCTCCTGAAGTGACGTCATCACCTTAACCAGCTAGGCGCAGTTTGTGAAATAGTTCTTGGTTATTAATTCATGCCAGCCAATGCAATTAGGTCTGTGCCGACTCGATTTCAGCCGTTGTTGGCCGCCGCATTCCGCGAATCAGGTCCTCAACGGTCAGACGACCGACTCGCTCGCCGCGGCGATCGGTAATGATTAACCGGTCACCCTCGGTTTCAGCAAAGATCTGCAGCGCCGCCTCAATCGTGGTGTTGCCCTTGACCACCGGACCTTGGTCGTCAGGCTCAATGGGTTTCATGATCGCGCGCACGCGCAAGACGCGTGCGCGATTGATGTCCTTCATAAAGTTAGCGACGTAAGTGTCAGCTGGCTTCATCAGGATATTTTGCGGGTCGTCATTTTGGATGATCTCACCATCGCGCAAAATCGCAATGGTGTCACCGATGTGCAACGCCTCATCGAGGTCGTGCGTGATGAAGACAATGGTCTTCTCGAGTTCATTTTGCAGATCCAGCAAAATGTTCTGCATCTCGGTGCGAATGAGTGGATCAAGTGCCGAGAAGGCCTCATCCATCAATAAAATATCGGCGTCAGTTGCCAACGCGCGTGCCAAGCCAACGCGCTGCTGCATGCCACCGGAGAGCTGGCCTGGGTAATGGGTCTCAAATCCAGACAGCCCGACGCGCGATATCCAGCGTTCAGCCACATCGCGTATCTTTTGCTTGTCCAAGCCCTGGTTCTCGAGCCCGTAGCCGACGTTCTCGATGACGGTGCGATGGGGAAACAGCGCGAACTTTTGGAACACCATCGACACTTTGTGGCGACGAAAGTTACGCAGTGCATCGACATTCATCTGCAAGACATCGTCGCCGTCAACCAGGATTTGACCCTCGGTCGGTGCGATTAAGCGATTGATATGTCGAATCAAGGTGGACTTGCCCGAACCCGATAAGCCCATCACCACCTGGATGCGATGGCGCTCCATGTCGAGGTTGACATTATTTAAGCCAATGACGTGACCCGTTTGCTCGAGCAATTCATCTTTGCCCATGCCTTGATGGACAAGTTTCATGGCGCCTTTGGGGTTTTTGCCAAACACCTTATACAGATTCTTAATCGAAATGATGGTGTCGTTGTTCATTGGCGCGCCCCTTCACGGTGCCTTTGCAGGCGGAAACCAAAGCTTTGGGTGATGCGATCAAAAATAATCGCCAAGACCACCACGGCGATGCCGTTAAAGAGCCCCATTGCGAAGTATTGGTTAGTGACCGCCTGTAAAACAGGCTGCCCAAGACCGCGTACACCGATCATGGAGGCGATCACCACCATGGCCAAGGCCATCATGATGGTTTGATTAATGCCGGCCATGATGTTCGGTAGTGCCAGCGGTAGCTGAACGCGCAATAGCTTTTGCAGGCGGCTTGCGCCAAAGGCATCGGCGGCCTCAAGGGCCTCTTTCTCAACCAAGCGGATGCCTAGGTTGGTCAGGCGGATGACAGGCGGGATGGCATAAATCACCACAGCAATCAGTCCTGGCACCCGGCCAATGCCAAGCAACATCACCACAGGAATGAGGTAGACAAAGCTTGGCATGGTTTGCATCACGTCCAGCACAGGCAAGATCATGCGTTGGCCGCGCGCTGAGCGCGACATGAATATCCCGATTGGGATGCCAATCAGAATAGATAAAAGGGTGCACACGAGGATCATCGCCATCGTGCGCATGGTGTTGTCCCACATGCCAAATAGACCGATGACAAACAAGGCCAGGGCAATGCCAATGAATAATTTGATGCTGCGTGAGGCAAGGTAGCCAACAGCGGCGGTGATACCGATCACCAGCCACCAAGGTGAGCCAATGAGCAGACGTTCAAACCAAATTAAAAAGTGCAACAGCGGCTCAAAGAAAGATTCGATGTAGCCGCCGTACGCCCTAGAAAACGCCAGATAGCCCGCATCGATTGAGCGCGTTAACGCTCTGAGCGTGTTGTCTGCAATCTGTGGAAATTCATTGGACCAGATCATGTCTGTGTGCCTTTGTTTTTTTCAGTCGTGGCTTGCAGCAGGTTCATTGCCCAAGGCAATGAACCTGCTGGTACTTCGATTAATGCAGATTACAGTGCTGCTTTGACCCGAGCAGCAACGTCGGCTGGCAGCCATTGGCTCCAGACATCTTCATGGTTCTCAAGGAACCACCGTGCACCGGCCTGACCGTCGGCTTGTTGCTCTTCCATGTACTCGAGCACTTGACCGAAGGCCTCAGCACTCCAAACACGTGCTTTGAGGTACTCAATGGTCTCGGGGTTGCGATTGGCAAAGTCAGTGGCCACCACCGTTTTGATTTCCGAGACTGCGAAGTTGTTCGGTTGTGGGTCGGGGCAGTTAGCCACAGCGATGCAGCTCTCAAAGGTTGCGGCGTCATGCGCACCGAGGTCGACACGAACCAAATCGAGCTTGGACAGAAGCGAAGTGGGTGCCCAGTAGTAGGCGATAACGCCTTCACCGCGGTTGTAGGCGCGCGTGATGGCGCCACCTAAGGCAGCGCCCGAGCCTGGGTCGACCAGGTTAAAGCCAGCCTGCTCCATGTCGAATGCGCGAAACAGGTTGTCCGTGATGATTTGGCAGGCCCAACCAGCTGGGCAGCCGATGACGCGGCCTTTGGTTGGATCTTCCGGGTCTCTAAAGAGGGCGGCGTTTTGCTTGACACCTTCGATGGTCGCCAACTCCGGATGTTGCTCGAGCATGTAGCGCGGGATCCACCAGCCTTCACCGGCGTTGGTTGCTGGATCTTCGAGGACGTCACCGACCACGGTCAAGCGGCCTTCAGCGACTGCACGATCGACTTGTTCTTTGACTGTGTTCATCCACAGTTCCGGTGCGATGTCTGGACGGGCGCGCTCGGTCATTGAAGCAGCTGTCGGGACCGTGTCGCCAGGAACCGTCTCGGCGTCGCAGCCATAACCGTGCTTGAGGATAAACTCGTCAACCCGTGCGGCTGCTTGGGCGCTAGCCCAGTTCATCTCAGCGATGGTGACATTGCCACATTCGGCTTTGGCCACGCCCGTGCCAAGCGCACTGACAGCAATCGCCATGGCGGCCAGATATGAGGATTTCATCAATTTCATTGTTTTCTCTCCGTTCTCAAACCAGAATGGCTTGTGGACACGATCAGACGTTTCAGTCTGAAAGTCGTTGCGCGACCAATGGCCATGCACAACTTGTCCGGTGATGCGTCACAAGTGACGCTGGTATGCCCATGTAGAGGACAACGGCTGCTCGATGAGCATTTGACACCCCAACCATATGGGGCATTTTGACGCTTCAGTATTGAAGCTCGACGTGTCTGCGAACAGACACAAGCATTAAGCTTGTTAAGACTTCTGAAGTCTAACCAAATTTATTATGATCGACAAATGAAAACGCCTGAGAATCCCGCATTGCAAAATTTGCTTCATGATTGAACCGCTCAATAACCCACTGCTTTATTCCTATCGTCGCTGCCCGTATGCGATGCGAGCCCGCATGGCGCTTTACGTTGCAAAAATCACTTGCCGCACCGTGGAGATCGATTTGCGCCACAAGCCGGCGCATTTAATTAGGGTATCTCCCAAGGCAACCGTACCAGTGCTTTGCCTAAGCAATGGTGAGGTGATCGATGAGAGCATAGACATCATGCATTGGGCGCTGGCGCAACATGATCCCCTTGGCTGGTTAGATCGAGCGCATGAGCCGGTGGCGCAAAGACTGCTTGCGCAGACCGATGGGCCCTTTAAGCAAGCACTTGATCAATACAAGTACTCATCACGATTTATGGATCTGGATCCGGCGCAAGCCCGGGCACAAGCGATGGCCGCCTTAATCGACCCACTCGCTGAGGTGCTCAGTCATCAACCGTTTATCGGTGGCGAGCGCGCTAGTTTGCATGACGTCGCTATCTTCCCGTTTGTGCGTCAGTTCGCTGGTGTACAGCTTGACTGGTTTGAGTCCGACGTGCCTACAACGGTTCAAGCGTGGTTATCCCAATGGGTGGAGTCGTCGCTCTTTAAGACCATCATGCAAAAGGCGCCCAAACCGGCCTAGCAGACTTATTGCTCTTTGACTGACTTGGCGTGAGCGACATTCACCTCCGGTGGCAGTGGCACCGCATTTTTTACAGCGAGCACCTCTGCCATAACGCTCACCGCAATCTCGGCCGGTGTCTTGCTGCCGATGTAGACGCCAATGGGTCCACGCAGCCGCGCCAAAGATTGCTCGGTTTGCTCAAAGTGTTCGATCATGCGTTGGCGCCGTGCCGCGTTATTGGCGCGCGACCCAATCGCACCGATATAGAACGCTTCGGTCTCGAGCGCCTCAAGCAAGGCGAGGTCGTCAAGCTTGGGGTCGTGTGTGAGCGCCAGCACGCAGGTGCGTCGATCAGGCTTAAAAAGCCGCACGGCGTCATCGGGCCAATCGTTCATGCGCTCAACACCGGTGGTCGTCCAGCCTGAGGCATACTCTTGTCGGGGATCGCAGACTGTGACACTAAAGCCATTGAAAATAGCCATGGTCGCGATGTACTCACCAAGCTGGCCTGCGCCAATGAGGAGCATTCGATAAGCAGGGCCAAACGTATTGATGAGCGCCGTTTCGCTCACGCGCAGGCTATCTGCCGTATCCGTATCCTCTAAAGTGACCTCGCCGGTTTGAAGGTCAGTGACTCGTCTGACCAGTTTGCCAGCCTTTAAGCGCTGCAGTAAATCATCGAGGATTTGCGCATCCGGATTGAACTCCAAGAGCAGCTCCAATGTGCCGCCACACGGCAGTCCAAACCGATGGGCTTCGTCAGCCGAGATGCCGTAGCGCATGCGCCTGGGTTGACCGGTCATCGGCGTTGGCGTTTGATTTTGACTGGTGTTGCCGGTGAATTCGCGAATCAAGTCGTCCTCGATACAACCACCGGAGACGGACCCCACCACTGCCCCCGTTTGCGACATGGCCATGATTGAGCCAATCGGACGTGGCGATGAGCCCCACGTGCGCATGACCGTCACCAGCACGGCATGCTCGGCCTGATCGCGCCATTGTTTCAGGCGCTCTAAAACGATGACATCCTGGTTTTGCATGGTCTGTTTCCTTGGCTGCGCTAGCCTACCAAGCCGTCAACGGGTCACCAGGATCACCACGGCCGCGACCGCCGCGGCAATGGCAATCCATGCCCAGCGAGGCACGCCCGAGGTGGTTGCAGATGTCTCGGGCGACTCGGCGCTATCTTGGCTTGCCGCTTGATCTGGTGTTTGCTCGGCTATTTGATCAGTCAGCGCTTTTTCAAAGCGCTTGAAAAAATCGTCAGCCATCGATTTGGCCGCGCCATCGATTAACCGTTGTCCTAATTGCGCCAGTTTGCCACCGACTTGGGATTGAACGTTGTAGCGCAGCTCAACACCTTGTTCATTCTCAACGAGCTCGACCTGTGATGTCCCTTTGCCGTGACCGGCCACACCGCCTTGGGCCTCAAAGTTAAGCGTGTACGATTTCGGGGCAACAATGTCGGTCAGCTCGACCTTGCCGGTAAACTTTGCAGACACCGGTCCAATCTTGATCGCTGCTGCAGTCAGGTAGACATTCTCGGATTGCAACTCAAACTTTTGGCAGCCGGGAATGCATTGCTTGAGAATCTGCGGATCATTCAAGGCATCCCACGCTTTTTGGGCTGACACTGCGAGTTGACGTGTTCCTTGCATTTCCATAGTCGTTATCCTTTGAAGTGAATCGCTTAACTGACTCTTTTCATGAGACTGGCCAGGGCTCTTGCCAGCATCTTTAAATGCTCAAGATTGTGAATCGCCAGCATCTGGTCAACAAACCGATGCAGCACTTTGGCGCCGCCAGCCAAAGGCTCGTAGCCATCGTAACGCAATAGTGGGTTGAGCCACACGCTGGTTTTGGCTTGCTGCGTCAACCACCTGAGCTCCTTTTGCAGGGCATCGGGCTCGCCTGTGTCGAGTCCATCGGTGATGAGAAGTACCAAAGTGCGATTGCCAATCACGGTATGGCGGTGATTCTCCCGGATCGACTGCAGCGCTTGGCCAAGGCGAGTGCCGCCACCAAAATCAGCCACCGCCAGGTTTGCTAGGCGCAACATCTCGTCGCTGTCGGCTTGATCGAAGGCACGATCCAGACAGGTCAGTTGCGTACCAAACGCAAACACATGGCGTTCCTTACGGTAGGTTGCCCGGTGCAAAAAAGCCAACATGAGCCGGGCATAACGCTCCATAGAGCCCGAGACGTCAATTAAAACAAGCAAAGGCAACTCTTGGGCTCGACGTTGGCTCATTGGTAAATCGATCACCTCGCCAGCATAGCGACCAATGGTTTGCATCAGCTTAGGCCAATGCAGGCGGTCGCCTGCGCGTGCGCCGCGCCGCCGGCGGGTCGCGTGCGCAGGCAAGGGCAGGGCAATATCGCGCACGAGCTGTTCAATCAACAAGAACTCGCTGGCGCTCAGTGTATTGAAATCAGCATGACGCAGTCTGGCTTGATCACTTGCACTCATGGCTGCGTCAAGCTCTATCTTTTGCTCGGCGGTGGGCTTGCTCGCACTGGCAGCTTTAGGCGCTTGGAGTGCCTCTTGTGTGCGAGCCCGACGGTTTGTCGCCGGGCTCGGTGCTTTGGCCTGCGGCAGCAATTGGGCCATGAGCTGTTTGGCGATTTGTGGGTCTTTAAAGTAGGCCTCAAATAATTCGTCAAACACCAATTGGTCTTGTTCGCGGCTGACAAAGACCGTACCTAAAGCGGCGCGCACATCTGTTTTGTCGCCAAGATCAATCAGACCGAGTGCTTGGTGAGCCAGACTGATTCGGGCGGTATCGATGGGCAGCCCAGCACGTCTTAACATTCGCCCAAAGCCGGTCAAATTCTCTGTCAGCTTGCCACTGCGCGCATCGCCGAGCACCATGCGACTAAGCCTGTGGTGTCAGTAAGCTTGGCAGCATGGGCTCAAGGGCCGCGATATCATCGCGCTGTTTGAATAAAACGCCTGCAGTGCTTTCGATAACTTCCGGATCGAGCTTGAGCGTGTCAAGCGCCACGAGCGCCTTGGCCCACTGAACGCTTTCGGCCACCCCGGGTGCGCGGCTAAAGGCATCGACGTGCGGCGCCTGACGCAGTCGTTGCACGAAATCGGTGACCTGCTGGCTGAGTTGGCGATCGATGCCCGGGACGTGACTGGCGATGATGGCCAATTCGCGCTCTCGGTCTGGGTAGTCAACCCAGTGGTAGAGACATCGGCGCTTGACCGCGTCATTTAAGTCACGAGTACGGTTGCTAGTCAGAATGGTCAGTGGCGGTGTTTGTGCCGTGATTGCGCCTAGCTCTGGGATGCTGACTTGGTACTCTCCGAGATATTCAAGCAACAAAGCCTCAAAGGGCTCATCAGCGCGGTCAACTTCGTCAATCAACAGCACGGCACCGGCGCCTGGACATTGCAACGCTTGCAGCAACGGCCGCTTGATCAGATAGCGTGCCTGATAGACTTCTTGTTCCATTTGCTCGGTCGAGCGCGATGACTCGGCCGCTTTCAGATGTATGAGCTGGGCGGCATAGTTCCACTCGTACAGTGCGTCGCGCTGCTCTAAGCCGTCATAGCATTGCAACCGGATTAACTCGCGACCGGTGACAGTCGCAAGCGCTTTGGCCAAGGCCGTTTTGCCTACACCGGGGTCGCCCTCTAAAAGCAAAGGTCGACACAGCTTGGTGGATAAATGCACTGCGGTGGCCAAGCTTCGCTGCGCGAAGTAGCCCGCCGATTGCAAGGCCGTGACCCAGCCCGAAATGCTCTCTGGTTGCTGCCCTGTGACCAATCAGCGCTCCTAGCTAAGTGCTTGCGTGACGGCGCGCGCGGTTTGTACCTTAATGAGCTGCGCGCGATAATCCGCACTGGCGTGCAGATCACTGCTTAGGTCACTGGCGTCAATAGCGACATCGCTGATCGCTTCGGGCTTGAAGCTTGCAGTCAGTGCCGCCTCAAGTCCGGCATGTCGAAACACCCCATTACCGGCACCGGTGATGGCCACACGCACACCTTGCGCACTCTTGGCGACAAACACGCCAACAAGGGCATAGCGTGAGGCGGGTTGCTTGAACTTGGCGTAGGCACAGGCTTGCGGAATCGGAAAGGAGATCGCCGTGATGAGCTCGTCAGGTTCAAGCGCAGTCGTGTAGAGACCCTCAAAGAAATCATCGGCAGCGATCTCGCGCCGATTGGTTCGAATCGTCGCACCGAGCCCTAGCACCGCACTGGGGTAGCAAGCCGCCGGGTCGTTATTGGCCACCGATCCACCGAGGGTGCCCATGGTCCGAACTTGCTTATCGCCAATGCCACTGGCCAAATGAGCCAGTCCCTTGATTTTGTTGCTAACCAAGGGGTCGCTTGCGACTTGTTGGTGTCGCGTCATGGCACCAATCACAATGGCGCCAGATTCTTCACAAATACCACTGAGCCCAGCGATGTGAGCTAGATCAATGAGTGCCTGGGGTTGGGCTAGGCGTTGCTTCATGGAGGCTAGCAACGTTTGTCCGCCAGCCAGAACCTGACCGCCTTCATTGATCAGTTTGGTTGCCTGCTCAACCGAATCAGCCCGTGCGTAGTCAAATTGATACATGTCGAACGCTCCTTTCTTAGGCCTTGGCTTGTTGGATGGCTTGCCAAACCCGGTGGGGTGTGGCGGGCATGTCGATGTCTTTAACACCAAGTGGGGCCAGTGCATCAAGCACGGCATTGATGACCGCTGGGGGTGAGCCAATAGCGCCCGCCTCACCACAGCCCTTGGTGCCCAAGGGGTTGGTGGTGCAGGGCGTGCAGACATGGTCGATCTTAAAGGTCGGCAGATCATCGGCACGTGGCATGGTGTAGTCCATGAATGAACCTGTCAAGAGTTGCGCTGTCTCGCGATCGTAAACACAGTTCTCCAAAAGCGCCTGACCAATGCCTTGCGCTAAGCCACCATGGACTTGGCCTTCAACGATCATGGGGTTGATGATGACACCAAAATCGTCGACCGCACTGAACCGATCGACGCGGGTCTCACCGGTCTGGGGGTTAATTTCCACCTCGCAGATGTAGGTGCCTGAGGGGAAGGTGAAGTTGGTGGGGTCGTAGAACGCAGTCTCGTTTAGCCCCGGCTCCAACGTCTCGAGCGGATAGTTATGCGGCACATACGCCGTTAGTGCGATTTGCGCAAAAGGCACTTTTTTGTCGGTGCCTTTGACCGTGAACTCGCCGTTGGCAAACTCTATGTCGGTGTCGCTGGCCTCCATCAAATGCGCGGCAATTTTCTTGGCCTTGGCCTCGATCTTGTCGATCGCCCGCATGATGGCTGAACCACCCACAGAGATTGAGCGCGAGCCGTACGTCCCCATGCCAAAGGGCACGCGTCCGGTGTCGCCATGGACGATGTCAACATTTTCAACCGGAATGCCCAAACGAGCTGCCACCACTTGCGCAAAAGTGGTCTCGTGGCCTTGCCCGTGGCTATGCGAACCCGTAAAGACGGTGACACTGCCTGTGGGGTGAACCCGAACCTCGCCGCACTCAAACAGACCCGCTCGAGCACCAAGTGCACCGGCAATGTTGCTTGGTGCCAAACCACAGGCTTCGATGTAGCTTGAGTAGCCAATGCCACGCAACAATCCTTTGGCCTGGCTTTGCTCGCGACGCGCTTGAAAGCCCGCCACATCAGCAAGCGCCATGGCCCGATCGAGGCATTGGGGGTAGTCGCCGCTGTCGTATTGCAAGGCAACCGGGGTTTGGTAGGGGAACTCGGTAATGAAGTTGCGCCGACGAATTTCGTCCTGGCTCAAACCGAGCTCCCAGCCGGCGCGACTGACGATACGCTCAAGCAGGTAGGTCGCCTCGGGCCGGCCCGCACCGCGGTAGGCATCAACAGGCGCGGTGTTGGTGAACCAGGCGTCGACCTCGACGTAGACTTGCGGTGTGGTGTACTGGCCTGCGAGCAACGTGGCATAGAGAATTGTGGGAATGGCCGTCGAGAAGGTCGACAGATAGGCACCCAGATTGGCGTCGGTATGCACACGGAACGCGAGGAACTTGCCGTTTTGGTCCATCGCCATTTCGGCGTGTGTGACGTGATCGCGGCCATGGGCATCGGATAAGAATGCCTCGGTGCGATCGGCCGCCCACTTGATGGTTCGGTTTAACTTTTTGGCTGCCCAAGTCACGCAGACGTCTTCGGCATAGAGATAGATTTTTGAACCAAAGCCACCGCCCACATCGGGGGCGATCACCCGCACTTTGTGCTCGGGCAGCCCCATCACAAAAGCGGTCAGCAAGAGCCGTTCAACGTGCGGGTTCTGATTGGCAACGTAGAGGGTGTACTCGTCGCTGGCACGGTTGTAGCAACCGATGGCTGCGCGTGGCTCCATGGCGTTAGGAACCAAACGGTTATTAATCAAGTCGATTTTGGTGATGTGGGCAGCTTGTTCAAATGCTTGGTCAACGGCGGCTTTGTCACCGATGGCCCATTTGTAGCAATGGTTCTCTGGGGCTTGCTCATGCAGTGTAGGCGCACCGGACTGGCTGGCGTCACGGACATCGGCCACAGCGGGCAAGACGTCATAGTCGACCTCAACGAGTTCAGCGGCATCACGCGCCTGCTCAAGGGTTTGCGCAATCACCATGGCCACATGATCGCCGACATAGCGGGCCTTACCCTGGCACAAGATCGGGTGTGGCGGCTCCTTCATGGGTTGACCATCGGTGCTGGTGATGAGCCAACCGCAGGGCAGGCCGGCGATGTTGTCGGCGGCCACGTCCTGGCCGTCATAGATCGCGACCACACCCGGTGCGGCCAAGGCAGCGGTCTTGTCGATGGATTTGATCTGGGCATGCGCGTGTGGCGAGCGCACAAAGTAGGCGTAGACCATGTTGGTCAACGAGATGTCATCGGTGTATTGGCCAGCGCCTGTTAAAAATCGCTCGTCTTCCTTGCGTAAAACCGACTCCCCAATGTAGGGCAGGGTAGCAAAATCATTCGATCCCATGTCTGTCTCCTTTGAGTAGGCCTTAAGCCTTCATTTGGGCGGCGCCTTGCTGCACGGCACGAACAATGTTTTGGTAGCCGGTGCAGCGGCAAATATTGCCCTCAAGCAGTTCACGAATCTCTTGTTCACTGGCCTCGGGGTGCTTGTTGCACAAATCAACCGCACTTAACACCATGCCGGTGGTGCAAAACCCGCATTGCAAGCCGTGACAGTCTTTGAAAGCTTGCTGCATCGGATGCATCTGGCCATCGGCACTTGCCAGCCCCTCGATGGTCGTGACGGACTTGCCCGCCATTTGTGCCAGCAGCACGTTACAGGACTTGACCGCATCACCATCAACGAGCACCGTACAGGCGCCACATTGCGCTGTGTCACAGCCCACATGGGTGCCGGTCAATTGAAGGTGTTCTCGCAGCGCTTGCGCCAGTAGTGTGTTGGCCGCGGCTTCGATGGTGACTGCTTTGCCGTTGACCGTCAGTTCGGTTTTCATGGTGAGTCTCCTGATCAAGCGTGTAAGACGCCTTTAATTTACTTAGGTTCCATGCTAGAGGACATAGCTCAATTGAGCAATGAAACCGGGCAATAAATGGATCAGGGAAACTACTGATAAGAACAGGGCGGCTGGGCTTTAGTCAGTCAACTTAACGAGTTGCTTGCCAAAGTTTTCACCTTTGAGCATGCCAACAAAGGCCGCCGGGGCACTGTGCAGCCCGTAAGCGATCGACTCACGAAACTTCAGTTGACCCGATACGACCCGTTGATGCAGCTGTTGGCGTATGTCTGACCAGGTATGCATGTGGTCTGAGACGATAAAGCCCTGCAATTTGATGCGGTTAGTCAAAATGGCGCGCAAGGCGTGATTGCCATGGGCAGGGCGATTGAACTCAGACACCATGCCGCACAGGGCAATGCGTGAAAAAACGTTCATACGCGGCAGTAGTGCCTCAAATATGGCACCGCCGACATTTTCAAATAAACAATCGATGCCCCTGGGCACTGATTGATCCAAGCGCGCAGTAAAGTCTGGGTCTTTGTGGTCAACGCAGTCATCAAATCCAAGCTCGTTGACCGCGTACTGACATTTGAGCGGGCCACCGGCAATGCCTACAACGGTTGCACCGATCGATTTGGCTAACTGACCCACCACCGACCCGACGGCCCCGCAAGCGGCATCGACGACAACCGTGTCGCCCGCCTTGGGCTCACAAATCGTCATCAACCCAGTCCAGGCCGTAATGCCAGGCATGCCCATGACACCAAGGTAAGCCGTCAGTGGCACGTCTTTCGAGTCGAGCTTGAGTGCTTGCTTGGCCGGCAGGGCCGCATATTCTTGCCATCCGGTGGCCGCTAAAACCATGTCACCGACGGCCAGACGGTCAGCGCGCGATTCAATGACTTCGCCGATGGTGGTGCCAACCATGAGTTGGCCGGGTTCGACGCCTTGCGCGTAGGACTTTTCAGCCGAAATGCGGCTGCGCATGTAGGGATCTAGAGAGAGCCAGTGATTCTTGATCAAGACCTCTTGATCGTTGATGGTCGGTATGGGCGCATCAACGATCTCGAAGTGTTCGGGTGTGACCCAGCCCTCAGGCCGGCTCGCGAGCAGGACGCGTTGATTGCGCACGTCCTGCGTCAAACTCATGAGGCCGCTGCACCGTAGATTCGCCCTTGGCGGAAAGCGTCGGCCATGGCGCGTGGCACCTCGGATTCGGCTTCAACCACTTTGGCGCGCATTTCCTGCTCAAGCGCAACCGCCATGGCGCGTCGCTCTTCGGCTTTGGCTTGCGCGATTTGCTTATCAGCGTTGGCCTGCTCAATCTGCAGCGCTGCGCCAATGTTCTTACCCACATCAATATCAGCGATGTCGATGGAGAGAATCTCGTAAGCCGTACCAGCATCGAGGCCATTGGACAAGATACGTTTCGAGATGCTGTCGGGGCGCTCGAGGACGTCTTTGTGGTTGGTTGCTGAACCGATGGCGCTCACCATGCCTTCACCCACACGTGCAATGATCGTCTCTTCACCGGCACCACCGACGAGCCGATCGAGATTGGTGCGCACGGTCACGCGAGCCACGCTGATGAGCTGAATGCCATCTTGGGCAACCGCGGCGTTACGCGGTGTCTGAATGACCTTGGGCAGTACGGACATTTGTACGGCATCAAGCACATTGCGCCCGGCAAGATCAATGGCCGCTGCACGGTTAAAGGTCAATTCAATGTTGGCTTTGTCGGCCGAGATGATCGCATTGACCACATCAACCACGTTGCCGCCAGCCAGAAAGTGGCTCTCGAGGTCATCAAGGGGAATGCTCAGACCCGCTTTAACCGCACTGATGCGCGCCTTGATGATGCTGTGTGGTGGCACACGGCGCAGTCGCATGGCCACCAGTGTGAGTAGACCAACGTAGGCGCCCGATGCCCAAGCCGTAATCCACAGCCGAAATGGAACAAAGTAACCGATCACCGCGATGACGATTAACAGGATGATCAGCAAACCTAAAAAGCCGGTGCCGGCGATAGCGTTAAAAAATTCCATGAAGGCTCCTGATAACTTTATGTTCTGCGCCAACAAGGCAGCGCCGAAGGTCTATGGTGTCGATATTTGTACTGCACGACTGACAAATCAATGATTACGTTTGGGTAAGACTTCGCGTTGGTGCATAGGGTCTAACTCATGGGGTTGTAATGAACGGGGCATACCCAAGACATTCATCGCAACAATGGCTTGGCGCAATCCCGTGCGCCCTTTGATGGACTTAGCAAACGGACTGCGGCGCCGAGCATGACCCCAAGAGCCATAAGGCGTAACGGCCGTTGGCGTAAAGGCTGAGGCGCGCTGAAACGATTGCCGCTGCTCAAACGCCGGTGGCGCCTCGATTCTTGTTCGAACCGGCTCGGGTGCTCGTGGCGCTGGTTGCTCGAAAGTCTCAAAGTCAGGTTCACCCTGTGCTGGTAGCTCGCGCTGGGCGCGCTCGAATTGCTCTTGAATCGACAGCGGCCGCTCGGTCTGTTCAATGGCTATCTCGTCTTCTGGGGGCAGAGCAATATCTTGCAGTGCCTTTTGGCTTTTTTGATTGCGCCAAACCAGAAAAGCCATCAACAGCAAAACAAGCACCACCCAGATTGGCAGACCAATCAGGAACGCAAAGACCGCCATAAACACAAACGATACTGGCGATGATTGCTTTTTCTTGCGCTTGTTCTCGGACATATCAGTTACCCATCAATGATTAGGTTAGAGCCGCGGCACACTACCTGGGCCAGTGTCCTCGTCACCAGCGATGTTCTGACGCATATCGGTGTCAGCCTGCAGGTTTTGCATGCGGTAGTAGTCCATGATGCCGAGTTGACCGCTGCGAAACGACTCGGCCATCGCCAAGGGTACTTCGGCTTCAGCCTCAACCACTTTGGCGCGCATTTCTTGCTCTTTGGCCACAGCCATCGCTCGGCGCTCTTCGGCCTTGGCCTGGGCGATTTGCTTGTCTGCGTTAGCCTGATCGATTTGCAGCTTTGCACCAATGTTCTCGCCGACATCTACGTCAGCAATGTCAATGGAAAGAATCTCGAAGGCTGTGCCGGCATCTAAGCCTTTCTCCAGAATGTATTTGGAGATTTTGTCGGGATTTTCTAGCACCAGTTTGTGGTTCTCTGAAGAACCGATGGTGCTGACCATGCCCTCACCAACCCGGGCGATGATGGTCTCTTCACCTGAGCCACCAACCAGGCGATCGATGTTGGTGCGAACCGTCACGCGAGCCAAACAAACGAGCTGAATACCATCGCGCGCAACTGCGATGATGCGGGGTGTTTCAATCACTTTGGGCAGCACCGACATTTGCACCGCCTCGAGCACATCACGGCCAGCCAGATCAATGGCGGCTGCGCGCTTGAAGTTCAGCGGGATGTTGGCTTTGTCAGCTGAGATCATCGCATTGACCACCCTGACAACGTTGCCACCGGCAAGAAAGTGCGCTTCCAGATCGTTTAGCGAGACGTCGAGCCCGGCCTTCACTGAGCTGATTCGGGCGGTAATCATGGTTGCCGGCGGGACACGTCGCAGTCGCATAGCCACCAGCGTGAATAGCCCAACGTAGGCTCCTGAGGCCCAGGCGGCAATCCACAATGGGATGGGCACCAGATACAAAATGATGACCAGACCAATGAGAATGGGAATAAGAATCCCAAACGCACTGAATAACCCAAAAATTGATTCATCCATTACCTAACTCTCCCCGGTGACCGGTTGGTTTACAGATCGACTCCCACGCGCGGCGGGAGACTTTGTGTCAAGTATGAGACGTGACACACGATAAAGCGCGCCAGTGCTCGCATTACTTGTTGACTCGTGATTCAAACGGTCGGCTTATCCACGTTGATTGAGCAGTATACCTGCCTGTTGGTACTGCGCAACTACAAGGCGGTTAACGCGAACCGCACCATCGTGCTAGGGCTGCACGATCCTGCGCACAACAACGCGGTTGCCGTCAACATGATCGACACGGATGCGCTCACCGGGGTCTATAAACTCGCCATCGGAGACCACATCGATGCGTTTGCCATCAATGTCTGCCACGCCCGAAGGTCGCAAGGTGGAGCTCGCGACGCCTTCCTTACCCACGAGATCATGCTCCGATAGCGGCTCCGAGGTGTAACCGGTCGCGGCAGACAGATCGGTTTCAAGCACGAGTTGGCGGCCAAACTTGGTTTTGGGAAGGTAGCGCAGCATCACGGCACTAGCGACCAATGCCACTAGCAAAGACAACCCAAAACGACTGGTTGCGGCAATTAGCCCCTGGGTTGATACGCCGTCGCCCACGGTGCTCATGATCAGCGCTGCCAAAAGCGCAAGAATGCCTAGGATCCCCGCAATACCAAAACCGGGCAAGACAAAGGCCTCAATCAGCAACAAACCGATGCCTGCCGCTAGCAGCAGAAACTCCTCTAAGCCAACGAGGTTGACAATCCAGTGTCCCCAGATAAACAGACCCAGGCTCGATACGCCCACGGCACCTGGAACGCCAAAACCGGGCGTGCGCACCTCGACAATGATGCCGATCATGGCAAGTGACACCAGCAAGGAGCTCACAATGGGGTTGGTCAGAAACCGAACAACTTCCTCACCCCAGTTCGTCGAGGCTTGCACAATTTGCGCGTTGCGCATCCCAAGCTGCTCAAGGACTGATTGAATCGTCGCGGCTTCAAAGTCGGCAATATCAAGC
Organism: Burkholderiaceae bacterium; assembly: GCA_007116135.1. Taxonomy (GTDB): domain Bacteria; phylum Pseudomonadota; class Gammaproteobacteria; order Burkholderiales; family Burkholderiaceae_B; genus Algicoccus. Next base: position 10,218 of record SKIZ01000158.1, on the reverse strand, counting down.
TTTAGTGCCTCTTCGGTGGTTAGCGTTAAAAGCTTGCCGCGAGCAGTCACCCCGGGAATGACCACATCGGTATCAACCATGGCTTCGGCCACCAAGGGATCACGTCCACGGCTCTCGGCGGTTGCGCTAAATTCCTTGCGCACGTACGAGACAGTTTTCTCGGACGTCGGCTGCGTCTCGGCGCCTGAGCTGATCACAGGCGTTGCCGCACCGATGGTGCCGCCTGGGGCCATGACAATCACATTGGCCGCCAGACTGATCAAAGCACCGGCAGAGATGGCTCGCGTATCAATGAACGCGATTGAGGTAACCGGGCTTTTGAGTAACGCATCGCGTATTTGCACCGCCGCATCAACGCGCCCACCGAACGTGTTGATCTGCAACACCACGGCTGCCACGTTATCGGCCTGCGCTTGGCGCATCACCCGATCGACAAAGGGAGCCAAGCCTAGGTCGATGGTGCCGTCAATCTTTGCCACAATGACCACGGGGCCATCGGTGCGGGAATTGGCTGACTGCGCACCAACCCAGCCGCCGATGAGCAGACTCATCAGCAGCAACACAACGATCCAAGTTTGATGCGCTTTTGTAAACATGCACGAAGTTTACATGGCAGTTACTGGTTCTGTGTAGCAAGCCGACGTTTTTGTAGGGTTAGCATGACGGCCAACAGGATCAATGCCCAGCCAAGCGAGGTCCGAAACCAACCGTCCATGAGCAACAGCGGCACGCCGACGCAGCCGATAAAAGCAACGCCGTAGTAACGAGCCCAGGATTTGCCAGCCTTGACAGCGTTCTGGTATAGAGGGAAAAACGCTGAAAACAGGGCAAGAACAATAAAGAAAAAGGCCCATGGGCGGGTGAAAAACAGCGTGTAATCGTCGCTCGTGGCAATTGCACGGGCGAAGTTGACCTCGGCAATCGGACCCAAGACCACGCCAAGCACCATCGGCGTGAGTGGAAACCCGTTTTTAACCATGACAAAGCCCAGTACGCCGAAGGCCAGCAAGGTCCAGATGTCAAAGATCGTGTTGTTCAGTGTGAACACACCAATGGCGCAGTACAACAGGATGACCACCCCAAGGATATAGAGCGGGATTCGCGTCACGAGCAAAAAGCCGCGCAGCGCGCCTGCGCACAGAATCAACGTCATGAAGTTGGCTAGGAAATACGCCACCATGATGCCGTAGGCCAAGATGGGTTGAGAGGTAATGAAGGTCGGACTCGGTGCAATATTGTGGATCGTCAGCGCCCCGAGCATGACCGCTGTCACGGCGTCACCGGGAATGCCAAGAGCCATCATCATGATGAGCGCACCGCCGGCGGTGGCATTGTTTGACGCTTCGGAAGAAACCAAGCCAGGCGGTGTGCCGGTGCCAAAGGCCTCAGGGGTCTTGGAGGCTTTCTTGGTCTGGTCATAGGCCAGGATGTTTGAAATCGAGCTGCCAGCCGCTGGCAGCAGACCGACAAATAACCCGATGAAAGATGATCGCACCAGGGCCACCCAGTGCGTGAGCACTGCCACGATCGATTCGCGGTGCTTCATCCGTACGGCCTTGTGATGGCCAGGTAGCATCGGCTTTCTGGCCGACTCGGTGTCGTTCATGTCGTTTAGGAGCTGACTAAACGCAAACAAGCCAATCAGTATGGGCAGAAACGCAAAGCCAGCGGCCCAGGAGTCAAAACCAAAAGTGAATCGGGCCGCACCATTGATCCGGTCTTCACCAATGCTGGCAACCAGCAATCCCACGGCCCCGGCGATGAGCCCCTTGATCATGGCCCCGGACGACAGGCTTGCGGCAATGGTTAGTGCGAACAAAACCAGCATGAAGTAGTCCCACGGCCCAAACTCCAGGCCGATGGCCGCCAAGCTCGGTGCGAGAAACACCAACACGACGGCTGAAATCAAACCACCAAAAAATGATGACCACAGGCCAATGCCCAAGGCCAAGCCAGGCTGCCCATTTCTGGCCATAGGGAAGCCATCGAATGTGGTCGCAATGGCCGAAGGGGTTCCTGGCACACCGATGAGAATCGAAGCAAACATACCGCCGGTTAGGCCGCCAACATAGACGCCGAGCATGGTCGAGAGCCCCTCGATGGGGCTCATGCCAAAGGTAAAGGGCAGCGCGAGCACGACCGCCATGGTGATCGTAAAGCCAGGGATGGAGCCGGCAATCAATCCTGCGAGCACGCCGATTGCCATGAGCATCAGGTTGTAGAGGGCAAAGACCTCGCCAAATGCGCTTACTAAGTTTTGAATAACCATTGTTTGTGCCAATCAATTAGTAAAAAAGATCACCCACCGGCAAAATGACGCGAAGGCCAAAGGTAAATATTGCCCACATGCCACCAACGGCTAGAACCGCGATCAGTGCATGTACCAAGAGATAGCGTGGGCTTGCGCCACCGATGAGTGTTTGCGTAATGAACACAAACAAAATCCCCGACACCAGCATGCCAAGATAGGGCAATACCAGCATGAACAGGAAAAACATGACAAAGCAGATGATCGGATTCTTGTACTTGCGCAGGATCCCTTTGATGCTCAAGGGTTCAGCCTGCGGGCGAGGCTCTGTCACGGACTTAAAGAGATAGACCAGATTAAGGATGGTTAGCAATACCAGCACGACACGCGGCCAGACTTCGGCGCCGACCTGAGAGAAAGGGACTTCACGGATATTGAAGGTCTGCCAGAAAAACACACCGCACAAAACTAAAAGCAAGATGGCCGTGATTGCGTCTCGATTCAGTCCTTTCATGTGACTGCTTCCCTCGATTGGTTCGATTGATGGTTTACTGCCAAGGGCTTTTCGCCCTAAAAGTATTCAGGCCCTCGGGGCGTAAGCCAACAGGGCCTGAATAAAAAAAACAACGCGGCGCATCATAACTGATGCACCGCGATTTGCGCCAGTTTACTTCTTGAACATGCCGATCTGGATGGCAAGACGCTCATGCTCAGCATAGGACTGCGCCAAAAACTCGCCATAGCCTTTGCTGTCTTTGGACAGTGCCACCGAGCCGCCAGCCTCAATCGCAGCCTTCAGCGCTGGGTCTTGCGCGGCGCTCACAAACGCATTCTCCCAGAACGCGATGATGTCAGCCGGTGTGCCTTTGGGCAGCGCCACACCGCGGGTCAGACCATACAGCACGTTGACACCTTGCTCTTGCAGGGTTTGCACGACCGGGATGATGGGATCACGCTCGGCCGTTGCGATGCCAAGTGCGTACAGTGTGCCTTCCTCGATGTACTGCTTGGCTGTCAGCACGTTGGTCTCACCCATCATGACGTTGCCAGACAGAATGGCCGTGTTGCGCTCGCGTGTGCCGTCATACGAGACGTAGCGCAGCTTGATGTCGGCGGCATCTTCAATGAGCAAGAAGATGAAGTGGCTAGTCGAGCCCAAGGTCACGCCAACAGTGACGGACTCAGGATCTTTTTTCGACATCGCAATCATCTCTGAGAGCGAGGAAAACGGCGACTTCACCGAGGAGCCCACGATCGAAGGGGTAAAGCTGACGGTGGCCACGGGCTCAAACGCCTCGTGGTTGAAGTTGGCGCGGCCGGTCAAAAAGCTCGTGATGACGCTTTCATGCAGGGCGATCAGCTGGCAGCCGTCTGGGCGTGCATCTTTAACCTGTGCGGCACCACGAATGCCGCCTTGGCCAGCGACGTTGACCACTTGCAGCTGCGGGCGGATGCCCGTCTTGTTAATGGTGTCAACGTACGTGCGAAACACGATGTCGGTATCACCGCCGGCGCCCCATGGCACGATCAATTGAGCCGTTGAGCAGTTCGGTGCGGCATCGGCGTTGGTGGGCGCCGACAACACGCCGGCGCAAGCGAGCGCAGCGGCTGCAGATAAAAGTTTTGTTTTAAACATACAAACTCCTTTTGTTATCGGGGGTGATGAGCCTTTCAGCGCCACCATCAAAACAGATAGGTGGGGTCTGATTGCAAGCAGCAGTTCTAAAGCAAAAACCGTGCCTAGATTTGATGCTGCTCTTTATTTGATTGGCACAGAGTTAGATTGTCTTAGCCCAAACCGGATTGATCAAGTGGTTACGCGTGGGGGAAACCCTCGGTTTTGTTTTTCTTTTGCGAACCGCGCGCTCGCTTGCGCGCACTCTAGAACAAAGATCGGCGCTCACGTATAGTCCACTTTGCGTGATTCATTCTTATAGGACAAACAATGTCAGAGCAACAACGTACGACAGCATCACCGGTGCGTGTGGCCATCGCGGGCCTTGGCGCAATCGGACAGTCATTGGCTAAATCATTGGCCGCCGGCGCCGTGCCTGGCGTCCAATTGGTGGCGGTGTCAGCCAAGAACCATGACAAAGCAAAAACCTTTGTAAAAACGCTTGATCATGAGGTCCCGGTTCTGACGATTGAGTCGCTTGAGCCAATGGCCGATGTGGTTGTTGAGTGCGCCCCGGCTGCCTTGCTAAGCGACATCGTCACGCCGTTTCTGACAGCAGGCAAGCAAGCCATCGTGCTCTCTGTTGGTGCGCTTCTGTTCAATGAGCACCTACGCGATGTCGCAAAAGCGCATGGCGGCACTATTGTGGTGCCAACCGGCGCATTGCTTGGCTTGGATGCCGTCATTGCCGCGGCTGAGGGCAAAATCAACTCGGTACGCATGGTCACGCGCAAGCCGCCTGCCGGACTCAAAGGCGCGCCGCATCTCGAGGCGCACAACATCAGCGTCGATGGCTTGACTGAGCCGCTCAAGGTGTTTGAAGGCAATGCGCGCGATGCCGCTCGTGGCTTTCCGGCCAATTTGAATGTGGTGGTGGCTCTAGCACTTGCCGGGGTGGGCCCTGATGACACGCGGCTGGAGATTTGGGCTGATCCGACGGTGGTACGCAACACACACACGATTCATGTGGATTCGGACTCAGCGAGCTTTAATATGACCATCGAGAATATCCCGTCTGAGAACCCAAAGACCGGACGAATCGTCTCGCAAAGTGTGGTGGCTTTGTTGCGCAAGATGGGGGCCGCGTTGCGGGTTGGCACTTGAAGTGCCTTATTGGGCTGTGTAGAGCCAAGGAGCATCGATGGACTTTTCTCTGACCGACAGGCAGCTTGAGCTGCGAGAGCGTACCCGGGATTTTATTGCCCAACAGGTCATGGCATATGAGTCTGATCCCAGACTTGGCGAGCACGGCCCCGAGCCGTCGCTGCGTGCCGAGCTTGTGGCGCTTGCGCGCCAAGCGGGCTTGCTGACCCCGCATGCATCAGTGGCCATGGGTGGGCTGGGCTTGACGCATTTTGAGAAGGCCATTGTTTTTGAGGAGGCTGGCTACAGCCGGCTCGGTCCAACGGCTTTAAATATTCATGCGCCTGATGAGGGCAACATCCATCTTCTGGAAGTGGTGGCCACCGAGGCGCAAAAGCAGCGCTGGTTGCGCCCGCAAGTTCAGGGTCAGACCCGCTCGTGCTTTGCGATGACCGAGCCCGATGGGGCAGGCGCAGACCCCTCGATGCTTGCCACGACCGCACGCCGCGAGGGTGACCATTTCATCATCAACGGCACCAAGTGGTTCATCACCGGTGCGGTCGGCGCGGCCTATGTCATCATCATGGCCAAGCTTGAGGACGGGTCGGCAACCATGTTTTTGTCGGACATGGATGCCCCTGGCATTGAAATCGAACGCCAGATGAACGCCATGGACACGTGCTTTACGGGCGGGCATGCGGTGATGCGTTTTAACGACTTGCGTGTGCCAGTCGATCAAGTGTTGGGAGAGCTTGGTAAGGGATTTCGCTACGCGCAGGTGCGCCTGGCACCAGCGCGCCTGACGCACTGCATGCGCTGGCTTGGGCAAGCCCGGCGCGCGCATGATATTGCGACGGCCTACGCCCGAACCCGGCAGGCATTTGGCAAGCCCTTGGGGCATCACGAGGGCGTGGGATTCATGCTCGCTGACAACGACATGGATCTGCAAACCGCTCGGCTGCACATTTGGCATACCGCGTCGGTGCTCGATCAAGGTCACACCGGCAACTTTGAGTCTAGCCGCGCGAAAGTCGTTTGTTCCGAGGCGCAATGGCGCATCGTCGATCGCTGTGTGCAGATTCTTGGTGGCCAGGGTGTCACCGGCGAGACCGAGTTGATGCGCATCTTCATGGACATGCGATCGTTCCGTATTTATGACGGCCCAAGCGAGGTTCATCGCTGGAGCATGGCCCGTAAGATCCTCGATCAAAAGGCGCCTGCGCCATGAGTACCGAGCAGCCCTCTTTGTTTCGACTCGACGGCAAAGTGGCCTTGGTCACGGGGGCCTCCAGTGGACTGGGCTGGTATTTCTCCAAGGTATTGGCCGCAGCCGGCGCCACGGTGGTGGTCGCCGCGCGCCGGCAGACGCAGCTAGAGAGCTTGTGTGCGCAAATTAGCTCAGCCGGTGGACGTGCGTACCCGGTGGCGCTAGATGTCACCGATGCGCAAAGTGTTGTTGCCTGTTTTGATGAATGCGACAAGCAAGTCGGTGTACCTGATGTTGTGGTCAGCAATGCCGGTGTCACGGTGACCAAGATGGCCATTGATCAGACGCCGTCGGATTTTGATGCGGTCATCAACGCTAACTTGCGGGGCTGCTGGCTGGTCAATACGCAGGCCGCACGGCGATTGATCGCAGCTGGCAAACCAGGCAGCATTGTCAACATCGCCTCGATACTCGGGCTGCGGGTCACCGCAGCAGTGGCACCTTACGCGATCTCAAAGGCCGGTGTTATTCAAGCGACCAAAGCGATGGCCTTGGAATGGGCACGCTACGGTATTCGAGTCAATGCGCTATGCCCCGGTTACGTGCGCACCGAACTAAACAGCGAGTTTCTCGATAGCGAGGTGGGTGACAAACTGCGGCTGCGCATTCCAAGCCGACGGTTCAATGAACTCGAGGATCTGCAGGGCCCGCTGTTGTTGTTGGCCAGCGACGCTGGGCGCGCGATGAGCGGCAGCACGGTGGAGGTCGATGGCGCCCATCTGGTCAGTGGCTTATGAAAGCGTCAAGTCAATTAAGCCCGGCTCATTGGCAAGCGCTTGCCCAGTACCTGTATGGCGAGCAGTTAATCAAGCAGCCAAGTCTGACTGGCGAGCAGTTAAGCGGGGGCCAGTCCAATCCCACTTTCCTGGTGCGCAGCGGCGAGCAGCAATTGGTGATTCGTAAGAAACCAAGCGGGGCGTTGTTGCCCTCGGCGCACGCCATTGATCGCGAGTACCGCATCATGAGTGCGTTACGAGACACCGCGGTGCCGGTGCCGCAGATGCGGCTGTATTGTGAGGACGAGTCGATCCTTGGCACGCCCTTTTATGTCATGGACTATCTCGATGGTCGGGTGTTTTTTGATCAACGCTTGCCGGACTTCAGCATTGATGAGCGCGGCCAAGTCTACCGGGCCATGAATCAAGCCATCGCGCAGTTGCATTGTTTGGACCCCCAAGCGCTTGGGCTGAGTGACTTTGGCCGTGCGGGAAATTACTTTGAGCGTCAAATCGGTCGCTGGAGCCGGCAGTATCAAGATAATCATAGTGACCGGATCGAGGCCCTTGAGCGTCTAATCGATTGGTTGCCTGGCCGTATCCCACCGGGCGAGATGACCAGCATCGTGCATGGTGATTACCGATTAGACAACGTGATGCTGCATCGAACCGAGCCTCGCGTTATTGCGGTGCTCGACTGGGAGCTGTCAACGCTTGGCCATCCTTTGGCAGACTTCTCTTATCACTGCATGAGCTGGCACATTTCACCGGATCTGTGGCGCGGCATCGGTGGGTTGGATTTGGCCGCACTCGGGATTCCTGGTGAGCGCCAGTATATTGACCAGTACTTGGAAGTCACGGGCTTTGAAGATGTGCTGATCCATTGGGATTTCTATTTGGCCTATAACTTTTTTCGGATCGCTTCGATTCTTTATGGCATCGGTCAGCGCGCCAAGCAAGGCACGGCAAGCTCGCCTGACGCCTTGGTCATGGCAGCCAAGGCGCCTGCGCTGGCGCAAATCGGATGGCAATACGCGCAGCGTTATCAAGCAGGCGTCAAGGGCTAACTGACTGACGCTTGGTCAGCCTGACCCAAAACTCCAAGCCACAGTCATCACTGAGCTTTTTTGCAACGTTTGGCCTAAGTGATTCGCGGGTGTCTGGCGTAACATAACGACATCGACATTGTGGCGGGAGCCTTGCGGATGACACAGGCAGATCATTTCTTTGCGGGTCTACGTTTTCTGCATTCGCCGGGACCAACCCATGTGCCCAAAGCGGTAATGGATGCCCTGACTGGCCAGCCACTAGACATGGCCGATGAGCGGCTAGACCCATTGATCCATGACTGCGAGCAGGGGCTGCGTCGCCTGGTGGGCAGCGACCAAGGCGAAGTCATGATCTACGCCTCAAATGGCCATGGTGTTTGGGAGGCGGTGACTGTTAATTTGGTGGCGCCCGGTCAGAAGATTCTGGTGGCCAGTACCGGTCACTTTTCTGATTCATGGGCCAAGATGAGTCAAGCCATGGGGGCGCTGGTGGTTCATACCCCCTATGTCGAAGGTGAGCCGATTGACCCACTTGAGGTCGAACGGTTGCTTGCGGCCGATCCGCACCAGAGCATCGTGGCCGTGTATGTCGTGCAGACCGACACGGCCAGTGGTGTCACAAGCGACGTGGCCGCGATCCGCGCGGCCATGGATCGCGCGGGCCACAGCGCGTTGCTCGTAGTCGATGTGGTGGCTTCTTTGGCTGCTGAGACGTTTGAGATGGATGCCTGGGGCGTCAATGTGGCGCTTGGCGCGTCTCAGAAAGGGTTGATGTGTCCGCCAGGGCTGGCTTTTTGTGTGGTCGATGACAAGGCCATCGCCCGCGCGCAGGTCAATCCAACGCCTCGCTACTACTGGGATTGGAACCGGCGCCGTGGGGCGCCCTCGTACCGCAAGTTTTGCGGGACGCCGCCGCAGAATCTCTTGATGGCGTTACGCGCGGCCATTGGATTAATTGAGCAAGAAGGTTTGGCTCAGGTGCAAGCGCGCCATCGGCGTTTTGCCGCGGCAGTGCATGCCGCTGTCAGCCAATGGGGCGCGCCTGGGCAACTACGGTTTATCTGTCGGGCGCCGCTTGCGCGGGCAGTCGGTGTCACGAGTATTGCCGTCAACAGCGCAGACCCTGAGACGATTCGGCAGATCGCACGCGAGCAATTCAATGTGGCAATTGCTGGTGGGCTGGGTTCATTTCAGGGGCGCGTCTTTCGTATCGGGCATCTCGGTGACTTGAGTGCACCCATGGTGTTGGGTTGTTTGGCCGGTGTCCAGGGCGCGCTGCAGGCCTCGGGTGTGGCAATCGGTCAGGGCGGGCTTGAGGCGGCAGTCGCAGCGCTTGGGCACGATGGTTAATTATCAGTGAGGTCATTGATGTTGCGTTTGCCGCTTACAGTCCAGTTATGGTTGCTTTTGTTGACTGTCTTGGTTCTGATGTGGTTTCCTTTGCCGGCGCAAAGCTCGCAAAGTCAGCCGCAGGCTATTTGGCTCATGGGCGAGGTGCATGACCATGAGCTAGGTCACGACTACCGGATCAGAGACCTGAAAGCTGCGCTCGGGCGCTCGTGGCGACCGGCTATTTTGATGGAGCAGTTTGACACCGAGCGCCAGGATGACTTGACCCGTGCCTGGCAAACCTGCAAGCAGGCGCAATGCGTCGTCGATATGGCTGGTGGCTCGGGCTGGCAGTGGCCGCTTTACCTGCCACTGATACAGCTGGCCTTGGACTATCGTTTGCCACTGGTTGCAGCCAATGTCTCGCGCGCGCAGTTAAGCGGTGTCATCAAAGAAGGTTTCGATGTGGTTTTTGAGCCAGCGGTGATCGAGCAATTCGCCTTGACCGAGCCGTTGCCGCAACCCTGGCTCGATCAGCAACGACACGCCATGCGAGAGGGTCATTGCAATTTGTTGCCCGAGCGCATGATCGACCCGATGGTCAATGCGCAAGCGGTACGTGACATCATGTATGCGCGGTTCATTGAGGACTACGCCAGTCAGGGTGCCGTGGTCATCGCCGGCAATGGCCATGTTCGCAAGGACCTTGGCATCTATGTGTGGCTCACGCCAGCGCTGCGCGAGCGCGTAACGGTCTTTGGTTATGTTGAGATCGAATCGGGCGACGCGCTCGCTTATGACCGGGTTCGGTTCATGCCCGCTCACCCGCGGCCTGACCCGTGCGAGTCATT
>SKIZ01000106.1 GCA_007116135.1 Burkholderiaceae bacterium | reverse complement strand
GATGGCCGAAAAATGTCCAAAAGCTACAACAACACCATTGCGCTGTTTGAGGGTGGCGCGGCTGCAATCAAGAGCGCAGTGGCTCGAATTGTGACTGATTCGCTTGAGCCAGGCCAACCTAAAGACCCCTATACCTCGAATTTGCTGCCCATCTATCAAGCGTTTGCAAAGCCTGAGCAAACTGCCGCTTTTATCGACAATCTCAAGCAAGGCATGGGTTGGGGGCAGGCCAAGGCTGAACTCGTCGACGTCATCGAAGCCGAGTTAGCGCCATTGCGCCAGCGCTACGAGCAGCTCATGACCCAGCCGGACTACATTGAAGAGGTTTTGCAGGCCGGGGCGTCCAAGGCACGCGCAATAGCGACGCCATTTATGGCGCAGTTGCGCGATGCGGTCGGTCTAAATAATAGCCAGTCGGGTCGGTTGACCAAAACCGTTGGCGCCAAGCGCAAAGGCGCCCGGGTCGTTCAGTTCAAGGACTCGGACGGCACCTTTCGGTTTCGGGTACTTGCAGCTAACGGGCAGACCCTGTTGATTTCCACACCGCAGTCTGACCCCAAAGAGGCGGGCTTATTGATCGGGCGAATCAAGTCCGGCGATGCTGGGTTGACCATGGGTGCGATGCCGTGTGGCACTCAAGCGCTTTGGCTTGATGGCGAGCTCATCGCGCAGGCACCCGATGAGCTCGCGCAACCCGAGAGCCAAGTGTGGCACGACCTGCTAGCGCAAGCCCTAAAGGAATTGACCGATTGAGTGATGCGTCCCAAGCGCTAGGTGCCCAAGGTGAGCTTGCTCAGGCGATGCCGAACTTTCGGCACCGTCAAGGTCAGGTTGATTTGGCAGTCGCTATCGAGCAAGCCATCGCTCAGCGTGGTGTGTTGGTCGCAGAAGCTGGCACAGGGATCGGTAAAACCTGGGCTTACCTCGTGCCTGCCATTCTTTCAGGCGCCAAGGTCCTGGTCTCAACGGGAACCAAGACGCTTCAAGATCAGCTGTTTAATAAAGACTTGCCCGCTGTGCGGCAGGCCTTGCGCACACCCGTGGTGGGGGCGCTACTAAAAGGCCGGGCCAATTATGTCTGTCACTACTATCTAGAGCGCTTGCAAGATGATCCGCAGGCGCTGACCTCACGTGGTGAGGTGATCTGGTTGCGTCAGATCAAGCAATTTGCCCAGAGCTCAGACACCGGCGAGCGCTCCGAGCTGTCATCGGTTCCCGAAGACGCTGATATCTGGAATCGGGTGACGGCGACCCGAGAAAACTGCCTGGCACAGGATTGCCCCAAAATTCAATCATGTTTTGTTTACAAGGCTAGGCGGCAAGCGCAGGACGCTGATCTGGTGGTAGTGAACCACGCGCTTTACATGGCCGATGCGGCTTTGCGCGAACAAGGGATCTCGGATTTGCTGCCTGCCGCTGACGTGGTGATCTTTGATGAGGCCCATCAGTTGCCGGCGGTTGCCACGCGTTTTCTGGGGCAAACTGTCACGAGCGGGCAACTGCTGGAGCTTGCGCGCCAGGCAGAGGCTGCGGGCTTGGCTCATGCCCGCGAGGTGGTGCGCTGGAGCGAGCTGGCCGCGCAATTGACCCAGGCCTTAAAGGATTGGCGCTTGTCTTTGCAGTGGGCTGCACAAAAGCCCAATCGCCGCGTGCAACCGCCCGAGGTAGCGCAAGATGCGCCAACCATGGCAGCCATGAGCGCTGTCAGTCAGGCGCTCACGCCACTGTGCCAAGCGCTCGATCTCAATGCATCCCGACATATTGAGCTAGCCGCTTTGGCTCGAACTGCCCAGGGCCTTTGCGAGCGTTTTGAGAACTGGGCGCAGGCCTGTGCGCTCGATAGCGGTGACGGGCTCGCTCAGGAGGTGTTCTGGTTAGAAACCACCGCCTCGGCTGTGCGTTTGAATGTTGCGCCACTTTCGGTGGCATCGGCATTCAGTGCCGAGCGGCAAGCCGGTCAAGCTTGGGTCTTTGTGTCAGCCACTTTGTCAGTCAAGGCGGACTTTAGCCACTTTCTCGAGCAGCTTGGCCTTGAGCAGGCAAAGACCTTGCGCCAAGCCTCGCCGTTTGATTACAGCAATTGTGCGTTGCTGTGTGTGCCAACGGGGCTGCCCCAAGTCCATGATCCAGCCTACAGTGCGGCATTAATCGAGTGGGTTTGGCCATTGATAGTGGCCGCTCAAGGCAATGCGATGGTTTTGTGCACCACGTTGCGTTCAGTTGAGCAAACGGCTCAAGCTTTGCAAGACTTGTGCTTGTCCCACGGGGTTCAATGGCCCATCTTGCAACAGGGTCTGCAACCAAGGCGCACTTTATTGCAGGCATTTCGCGAGCAAGAGCACGCGGTTTTAGTCGGCAGTGCCAGCTTTTGGGAGGGCGTCGATGTGGTTGGGCAACGCTTGTCGTTGCTCGTGATCGACAAATTGCCATTTGCACCGCCTGACGATCCGATATTGCAAGCGCGCCTAGATCGCTGTCGCGAGCAAGGTGGCAATCCGTTCATGGTGTATCAAGTGCCTCAGGCGGCCATCGCGCTCAAGCAAGGCGCGGGTCGATTGATTCGCAGCGAGCAAGATTGGGGGGTACTGGTCGTCGGCGATAGCCGCTTGGTCGACAAAGCCTACGGGCGGACCTTGTGGCAGGGCTTGCCACCGTTTGCCCGCACCCGGGTCAAGCAAGAGGCGCTGGCGTTTATTGAAGCTAAGCGCGACCCATCAAGTTCGAGCGACGACTAGAGCAGGCGCAAGGGATTCCACCAGCTGTATTCGGTTTCGGGCAGGCCACGGGCGATGAGCTCGGTGTTCGGATAGTTCTCAAGTAACACCCGGCGAGCATCATCACTGAGGTCAGTGACCCCGAGCTTTTGGTAAGAACTCATGATGATGTAGAGCGCCTGTTCGGTTGCGGGTACACCCTCATAATCAGTAATCACCGATTGTGCGCGGTTGATGGCAGCCACGTAAGCCGAGCGTTTGTAGTAGAAGCGTGCTGCATGCAATTGATGCTCAGCCATGGTGTTGACAAGCCAGCTCATGCGCTTTTTAGCGTCTGCGGCGTAGCGGCTCTCGGGGTAGCGCGTAATGAGTTGTTCAAACGCGGCAAAGGATTCACGCAGTGCCTGGGGATCGCGCTCGGCCGGGTCTTGTCGGGTCAAAAAAGCCAGTCTTGAGCTTGGCGGCGTAAACAGGATCAGACCACGCAAAAAGAGCATGTAGTCGCTGCCTGGATGATTGGGGTACTGGCGCTGAAACCGCGAGATGGTCGCAAGCGCCATTTCCGGCTCCTCACGGCGCCACTGCACGTAGGCTAAGTTCATGAGCGACTGTTGCGCGTACGGGCCAAATGGAAAGCGCGCCTCAACGGCGGTAAAACGTTCGGCAGCGACTTGCCAGTCGCTGGCATTCATGGCCCGCCGACCGTCCTCATAAAGACGTTCGACTGACCAGTTTGCCGTTTCGTCAAACTCATCGCCACCGAACCCGCTGCAGCCGGTCAGCGCAACAAACAGCGCCAAGACAGCGATGGCAAGCCAGCTTCTGGATTGATGAACGAGCGGTAAATTCATTGATTTTGACATTCAGGATGCGCCAAGCGTGGGTGTTAGCATTTAGAACCATTATAAAACCTTGTCGACAATGATACAGCGCGTTTCATCTTCTATTGATTCTGCCAGCGAGCCTGCGATATCCGAGGCCAAGACGGCTCGTGTGCAAGTTGATGCCACGCTTGCGGGCATGCGCCTTGATCGGGCCTTGGCACAGTTGTTGCCCGAGCATTCGCGAGCCCGAATCCAGGGCTGGATTGAGCAAGGACACGTCCAGCTCAACGATCAGGTTCAAACGCGGGTGCGCCAGGCGGTCTTGCCCGGTGACTGGCTAGAGGTTCAGATGCAGCCCGATGAGAAATCGCGGGCCTATGAGCCTGAGCCGGTTGATTTTGTCGTGCTCGAGCAGACCGACCATTGGCTAGTCGTTGATAAGCAAGCTGGTTTGGTGGTGCATCCGGGTGCGGGCAACTGGAAGGCAACGCTGTTGAACGGGTTACTCGCGCGTTATCCGGGTGCTGCGCACGTGGCGCGCGCCGGTATTGTGCACCGCCTCGATAAGGACACCAGCGGCCTGATGGTTGTCGCTAAAACCGAGACGGCTCAAACCCATTTGGTGCGGCAGCTGCAAGAGCGCACCGTCAAGCGCCAGTATCGGGCACTGGTGCATGGCTGGTTAGCCAAGTCCGCGCTCGTCATCGATCGACCCATCGGGCGTGACCCGAAAGTGCCGGTGCGCATGTCGGTGACTGCGCGTGGCCCAAGTAAGCCCGCGCTCACCCACGTGAGCTGCGTGCGCCATGCCAGGCTCGCAGGCCAGCCAGTCAGTGAGGTTTGTTGTGAGTTGCATACGGGGCGCACGCACCAGATTCGCGTTCACATGGCCAGCATCAAGCACCCCTTGGTAGGTGACGTGTTGTATGGCGGCCAGTTGCTCGCAGGGGTGTCGCGTCAAATGTTGCATGCTGAAAAATTGACCTTTATTGATCCACAGACCGAGGCGCCCGTGCACTTTGAAAGTGCGCTGCCAGCCGACATGGCCGCGCTCTGGCAGCAACTGCAAGATGAACCACGGCGGGGGGCGACATGATGGTGGACTCGATTGCGATTGATGGACTATCGGCTGGGGTCAGCGGGTTTTGTACGACGCGCGCCAATGGTGTGAGCGTCGAGCCGTATGCATCACTGAATCTCGGTGCGCATGTCGGTGATGATCTGGATTGCGTCAAGCGCAATCGGGCGATCCTGACACAACATTTGCCAAGCGAACCGATTTGGCTCGATCAGGTGCACGGCTGTGCCGTGCTTGATGCCAGTGTGCTTGACGCCAACACCGATCGGCGCGCCGACGCCTTGGTCACGACGGTGCCTGGCCAAGTGCTTGGCATATTGACCGCAGACTGCATGGCCGTGGTGTTGGCCGATGACCAGGCGCGCGTGCTGGGCCTTGCCCACGCGGGTTGGCGTGGCCTAGCCGGCGGGGTGTTGCAAAGCACCATTGCGGCAATGCAAGATACAACCAGCCAAGTCGGTCAAAGCGGTGAAATGGGGCCATGGCGCGCATGGATTAGTCCCTGCATTGGGCCAGACGCTTTTGAGGTGGGCAGTGAAGTGCGGGAGGCTTTTTTATCAATCGATCGGCGTCTGATCGATTGTTTTACAGCCGGTATTGCGCCGCACAAGTGGCACTGCAACATGCCAGCGATTGCCACGCGCATTTTACTGGCGCTTGGCGCGAGCTCGGTGCAGTGGTGCGGCCATTGCACCGTTCTTGATGAACAACAGCGGTTTTTCAGTTACCGTCGAGAGGGTAGAACAGGGCGCATGGCTACGGTGGCCTGGCTCAAGCCAGACTGACATCGGGTTGTCGTTTTTGGTTACTACCATTGACAAGCGTCCTTTGCGGGCGCAGGATCAGATTGCTGCCAATGAATTTTTTCTGGGAGGTTAGCGCATCGTGAATTCCCCGTCTTCAACGTCATGGGGACTGCCACCTGGCGTGGATCAGTCCGAACTAGGTCAGATACAACAGAATTTCATTGAGCAGTGGCAAGCACTGGCGCAACTCGCCGCCCAAGGCCAGTTGCCTGAAATTAAGGATCGACGCTTTAAAAGTGATGCCTGGCGCAATAGCCCGATGCATGCGTTGATGGCCCATGTTTATCTGTTGTCTAGTGACGCGATGCGTCAAATGGTGGATGCATCCCAGGTCGATGAGCGCGCGCGCGGACAATTGCGATTCTCGGTCTCACAATGGTTAGATGCGATGTCGCCGGCAAACTTTTTTGCCACCAACCCTGAGGCTCAGCAGGCCTTGGTTGACTCCGGCGGTAAGAGTTTGCAGGCTGGCATGGAGAATTTTTTAAACGACCTGCAAAAAGGTCGTATCACGCAGACCGATGAGAGTCAGTTTGAGGTTGGCCGTAACCTGGCGATCACACCCGGTGCTGTGGTTTATGAGAACCGCTTGCTGCAAGTATTGCAATACCAACCAACCACGAGCACGGTGCATCAAACGCCGTTATTGATGGTGCCGCCGTGCATTAACAAGTACTACATCATGGACTTGCAGCCAGAGAACTCTCTGGTGGCTTATTTGGTTGAACAAGGTTTTACGGTATTCATGGTGTCTTGGCGCAACCCGCTGCCAACGGATGACGATGGCATCGAGCAGGCAAGCTGGGATGACTATATTGACGAGGGTTTGATTAGTGCCATCGATGTGGTGCGTGAGATCACGCGGCAACCGACCCTAAATGTTTTGGGTTTTTGTGTGGGTGGCACGATGCTGGCTACGGCAGCAGCGGTGCTCGCGGCACGCAAGCAAAAGAAAATCAACTCCATCACATTGCTTGCCACCATGCTTGATTTCGTCGATACAGGCGCACTCGGTATTTTTGCCAACGAGTCGCATGCGAAGGTGCGAGACCAGACCATCGGTGGTGGTGGCCTGATGACGGCCAAGGAACTTGCCAACACTTTTTCGTTTTTGCGCCCCAATGAGTTGGTCTGGAATTATGTGGTGTCGAACTACCTCAAGGGTCAGACACCGATGCCGTTTGACTTGCTGTATTGGAATAGTGACAGTACGAATTTGCCAGGACCGTTTTTTGCCTGGTATTTCCGCAACATGTACATTGAAAATAATCTGTCCGTGCCCAATCGCCTTGAGGTTTGCGGCCAATCAGTCGATTTATCGCGCATTGATGTGCCAACCTACCTGATGGCCTCCAAAGAGGATCACATCGTACCCTGGCAGACGGCCTATCATTCGGCCGCGTTGCTGAGCGGCCAGAGCCGCTTCGTGCTCGGTGCCTCAGGGCACATTGCGGGCGTGATTAATCCGCCATCGAAAAACAAACGCAACTACTGGAGCTCAGATGCGCGACTCGATATCGCGCCCGAGCAATGGTTTGATTCAGCGAACTCACACCCGGGCAGCTGGTGGCTAGACTACTCGAAGTGGTTAAGCGCTTTGTCGGGCAAACGGGTTAAAGCAAAAAACAAACTTGGCGCGGCAAAGTATCCAGTGTGTGAACCCGCCCCGGGTCGCTATGTCAAAGTTAGAGCTATCTGAGTTCCATGCTCGGTATTTTTTCTTGGTGTGTTGCTGAGGTATGGGTGTTGTAAGCGCAAAAGACAGGAGATGATGATGGATAAAAAACTTGCATATGTAACTGGCGGTATGGGTGGTATTGGAACAGCGATTTGTCAAAGACTGGCCAAAGAAGGTTTAATAGTTGTGGCCGGTTGCGGGCCGAGTCGTGATTACGACCGCTGGTTAAAAGAGCAGGCTGAGCAGGGCTATGAGTTTTTTGCGTCCGTTGGTAATGTGTCCGATTGGACCTCGACTGTCGATGCGTTTAAGAAAGTCAAGCAAGAGCATGGGCCCGTTTCGGTGTTGGTCAACAATGCTGGGATTACCCGCGATGGCGTTTTCCGCAAGATGTCTCAAGACGATTGGCGTGCAGTGATGGACACCAATCTGAACAGTCTGTTTAATGTGACCAAGCAGGTCATTGAGGATATGGTTGAGCAAGGCTGGGGCCGAATTATCAACATCAGTTCTGTCAACGGACAAAAAGGCCAGTTTGGTCAAACCAACTACGCCACAGCCAAAGCCGCCATTCATGGATTTAGCATGTCCTTGGCTCAAGAGGTTGCCAACAAAGGTGTGACGGTCAACACGGTCTCACCAGGCTATATCGGCACGGACATGGTGCGGGCGATTCGTCCCGATGTGCTCGAGAAAATTGTCTCCACCATACCGGTCAAGCGACTCGGTGAGCCTTCCGAAATCGCCTCCATCGTGGCGTGGATTGCATCAGAAGATGCTGGTTTTGCTACTGGCGCTGACTTCTCTTTGAATGGCGGTCTGCACATGGGTTAATCTACTACCATGCCAAGAGCGGCTTAGTTTGCGCTCTTGGCTCTTGCCAAACAAGCGGTTGTTTAATGGACTAACGCCATGACAGAACAAAGTGCTACCGACGTGGTTCGGATCATCAAGAAGTATCCCAATCGCAGACTCTACGATACGCAAACCAGTAGCTACATTACCTTAAGTGATGTCAAGCAATTGGTTTTGGACAATACGATCTTTAAGGTCGTTGACGCCAAGTCGGGCCAGGAGCTGACTCGCAGCATTTTGTTGCAGATCATCTTAGAAGAAGAAAGTGGCGGCTTGCCGATGTTCTCAGCCGAGATGTTGGCTCAGATCATCCGGTTTTACGGTCACGCCATGCAGGGCATGATGGGCGCCTACCTTGAGAAGAACCTGCAAGTGTTCAAGGAAATTCAGGATCGCATGTCGGATCAGTCCCAAAGCTTCTACGGCACCCAGTTTGGTCCTGAAGCGTGGTCGCAGTTTGTCAATATGCAGGCACCCATGATGCAAAACATGATGAATAATTATGTCGAGCAAAGCAAAAACATGTTTGTGCAAATGCAAGACCAGATGCAGGATCAAACCCGCGCGATGTTTCCCGTATTTCCCTTTACGCCCAAAGAGTAAGGGCGCCTTTGGCCGGTGGTTAGCCGAATCGGTAGTGGCCCTGATAGCGCGCACCCACGCAAATGGGTTTGGCCGGCACCTGGCGCACCACGGCGTTGATGCCAAAGCACAACGCCTGGTCCATGCTCGCTAGGGCGCGGTACTGTGCCAATGCGCTGGTGATCTCAGGCTCGCGAACCGTGGTTTGCGGGTTGATTTCAGGCACCTGGCAGCGCGGGCAGGGTTTAACGAGGTCAAGCCAAAGCGTTTGTCCATCGCAGTCGATGTGCAGTCGCGACAGGTTGTCCTCGTCGTTGGGCTCAAGCGTATCGAGCACGATATTGGGTCGAAACCGCATGGCATCGACCGGCTCGCCGCCAAGTGCCATCAAGCGTTCGTTAAAGTGTTCTAGGCTTGCTTCAGACAAGACATTGACGGCAAATCCATCGGCAAATTGCACGCCGGCGGCTTGCGAGCCAGTCCAGTGCGGATCCGACCATCGCGGGCTCGCGCCATCGAATTGCACCAACCGAAAGCGTCTGCCAGGCACCTCAAGGTAGTCATTGAGCCATTGGGCTGCCGTATCACCCATGTCAATGGCTTGAACCTGGTCACGCCAGATGCTGACCTTTAGACGGGGTTGGTCCTTCTCGGGGTAAGGGATCACAACGGTGTCGTGTTGCGGGGCCTCGAGCTGCATGCCGTTGGCCAAAAGGGTAGGGCCAATCCAGGCCAGATGCGGGATCTGACGCTGAGTCTGAAATGTGCCATCGCCGTCGACGATTAACCATTGGCGATCGTGCTCTAGGCCCACCGGGGTCACCAGCGATCGTGTCACCGGCATACCGGCGCAGGATTTGATAGGATAGACAAATAGTTGCGTGATGCAGCCGGAAACGTCACTCATGATGTCAATGCAGTGCGAAATTAGAATACGAACAGCATAAACGCTTTGGGTTGTGCTGTGTGCTGACAGGGAGATGGGTAATGCCTTCGTTTGATGTGGTCTCGGAAGTGGACAAGCATGAGTTGATGAACGCGGTCGATCAGGCCAATCGTGAGTTGACGACCCGTTTTGATTTCAAGGGCACTGACGCTAAGTTCGAACTCAACGAGTCGGTTGTGACTCAACATGCCCCGAGTGCTTTCCAGTTGCGTCAGATGATGGATATCCTGCGCGCTCGCATCAGTGCCCGGGGCATCGATGTGCGCTGCCTCGATGCCGCCGACCCGATTGAGAACCTAGGTGGTGCGCGTCAGGTGGTAACTGTGCGCCAAGGCATTGATCAGCCAACGGCCAAAAAGCTCGTCGCCGCGCTCAAGGCAGCCAAGCTCAAAGTCGATACACAGATCAATGGCGAGAAGTTGCGTGTGACCGGTAAAAAACGCGATGACCTGCAGGCGGCCATCGCGTTGTTAAAGTCCACTGATATTGATCATCCGATTCAGTTCGACAACTTCAGAGACTGAATCGGCACTTCGAACGTTCTAGCGTGCGCCTGTGGTGGCGCTATCAAACAGCGCGCGCAAACCGGCGGGCTGACAGCGCCAGTACTGAGGTGGTGCATGAACGGTAGCGCCGAGCTTGGCTGCAGCATGCCAAGCCCAGCGCGGGTCATATAGCAGCCCGCGTGCCAGTGCCACCATGTCAGCATCGCCGTCTTTGATAATCTGTTGGGCATGTTCGGGCTCGGTAATTAACCCCACCGCAATGGTTGGCATGCCACAGGCCTTCTTGATGGCGCGGGCGTGCGGCACTTGATAGCCGGCTTTGAGCTCTATTTTTTGAGCTGACGAGACGCCACCGCTTGAGACGTCAATAAAGTGACAGCCGCGGGCCTCTAGCGCCTTAGCCAGCGTAATGCTGTCATCGAGCGACCAGCCGTTTTCTACCCAGTCAGTCGCCGAAATACGAACACCAACGGCCATGTCTTGTCCGACGGCTGCAAAGACGTCTTCAAAGACCTCCAGCACAAAGCGCATCCGATTCTCAAGGCTGCCGCCGTATTGGTCGCTGCGTTGGTTGGCAATGGGCGACAAAAATTCGTGCAGCAAGTAGCCGTGGGCGGCGTGCAGTTCAACGCCGTCCAAACCCAGGCGCCTAGCGCGCAGGGCGCTGTCGACAAACGCTTGTTTGATTTGTTGCAAGCCGGGCGCATCGATTTCGATCGGTGGTATTTCGTGGGCGTTGTGCGCAATCGGGCTCGGGGCATAGGTTGGCCAAGCATCGGCGGCTTCGGGCAGCTGCTGGCCGCCTTCCCAAGGACGCGCGCTTGCGGCTTTGCGCCCGGCGTGCGCGAGCTGAACAAAAATCTTGATGGGCGACACGCCACGCACGACCTTAAGCACTCTGGCTAAGGCGGCTTCGTTGTCATCGCACCAAAGACCCAAGCAGCCGTGTGTGATTCGACCGACGTCTTGCACCGCACTGGCCTCAAGCACCAACAGCGCAGCTCCCGACATAGCCATATTGCCCAGGTGCATCACGTGCCAGTCTGTGGCATTGCCGTTGACAGCGGAGTACTGGCACATCGGTGCCACCATGACCCGATTTGTCAGGGAAATGGGACCCAATTGAATCGGACTAAATAATTCGCTCATGCGCGGCTCTCTTTTTGTTGTCGATACGATGGTTGTAACAAACCGCGTAGATACTGACTAGCTTGTTGTTTAGACAAAAAAGCCTCGCTAGGTGTACCAGAGGGGATTGACAGCACCCCCCTTTAGCGTAGTCTCTGAGACGTGACTCATTTAATTTGCGCGGGAGCCTAGTATGACCAAAATAAAGTATGTTTTAGTTACAGCCTTAACCTCGATTGGACTCTTGGCCGGCGCCCCGGTCTTAGCCGATGCGCCGTTAAAACCCAGCGGCACCGTGAGCATTGACCAGACCCAGTTTGGGCTCATCATTGGTGGCAACGTCGGTGGCGGGCAGTTGACCTTTGACGGCAAGACGCATGAATTCAAGCTCGGTGGACTGAGCTTGGGCGCCAACATCGGTGTGTCACAACTTGAGGCGCGCGGCGAAGTCTATAACCTCAAGGCCTTGGAAGACTTTGAGGGCAACTACGTCAGCACCGGTGGCCAAGTCGCCTTAGGTGGCGGCGTTGGCGGCATGCAGTTGCAAAACGCCAAAGGCGTGGTGTTGCGCTTAGATGCAACCACCCAAGGCTTGCAGTTCAATGTCGGCGCCGGTGGCGTGAACATTTATTTCCCGAAGTAAATCCCACAATATGACTCTAAGGATAGAACAGTGACTCACTACAGCAGGGTATTTGCCGCATTTGCCGCAAGCGCCACACTCATGATGGGCAGTGGCCAAGTGCTTGCCGAAACCGCCAAACAACCGGTCGGGCAAGTGTCGATTGACGAGACACAATTTGGGTTCATTGTCGGTGGTAGTGTCGGGCAGGGCGAATTGACATTTGATGGCCAAAAGCACGCCTTCAAGCTTGAGGGGGTCAGCTTGGGTGCGAACATCGGTGTCTCAAAGTTTGCCGCAACTGGTGATGTCTATGACATGACTTCGCTTGAGCAGTTCGAAGGCATTTATGCCAAGGCAACTGGTTCAGTCACCCTGGGCGGCGGCAAGGGTGGCATGATTTTGCAAAACCAAAATGGCGTCATGATGCGTCTTGACGGCACCACTCAAGGACTGCAGTTCAATGTCGGTACCAGTGGCGTGACGGTGCGTTTCGTGAAGTAGGGCGCCTATAGAGTGCTTCGGGCCAACCTGCGGGTTGGCCTTTTTTGTTAGGTGCACCACAAAGCAAACCTGCGCGAAGTCAGGCATACTTAGTGCCGATCTCGATTCACTTTTGACAGGGTTGGCAACTGTGGCTTCAATACTGCTCGGTTCTATTGCTGATGACTTCACCGGTGCCACTGATTTGGCCAACAATCTCGTGCGCGCTGGCATGCGGGTGGTGCAGACGGTGGGCGTACCCGATGTGGCGCTTGACGAATCGGTTGATGCGGTGGTGGTCAGCCTGAAGTCGCGCACCATCGCGCCTGAAGCGGCGGTGCGCGAGTCGCTAGAAGCGCTCAACTGGTTAAAGGCTCAACAGGCGCGCCAGATCTACTTCAAGTACTGCTCGACCTTTGATTCAACTGATCAAGGCAATATTGGTCCGGTCACAGACGCCTTGATGGATGCGCTTGATTGCGACTTCACCATTGCAGCGCCGGCGTTTCCCGATGCCGCGCGCACGGTGTTTCAGGGGCACTTGTTTGTCGGCGAGGCGTTGCTCAACGAAAGCGGTATGCAAGATCATCCGCTGACACCCATGCATGACCCGAATCTGGTTCGTGTGTTGCAGCGACAAACCCGGCAAGCGGTGGGATTGGTGAGTTACCGCGATGTCAACGACAGTGCCCAAGCGATACAGTCACGTTTTGCGCAGCTGCGCAAACAAGGCGTGGGCATTGCCATTGCCGATGTGGTGCATAACGACGATTTGTTGCGCCTAGGCCAGGCCTGCCAAGCCTTGCCGCTTGTGACCGGCGGTTCGGGCTTGGCGCTGGGGTTGCCGGCAAACTTTGGCATCGAACCGAACCATCAATCGGCGCAGTTGCCGCTAGCGCAAGGTCTGAGAGCCGTGGTCTCGGGCAGCTGCTCGCGGGCGACTCAATCTCAAGTACAACACTTCATCGAGCAAGGCGGGCAGGCCTTTGCGATCGATCCTCTCAGCGTGCATGATGATCCCAATGCGTTGGTCGAAATCACAGCGCAGGCTGTGGATGCCGCCAAACGGGGCCTGGTGCTGGTCTACTCAACGACCACGCCGCAACAACTCAGTGATGTTCAACAACAGCTTGGCGTGCAGCAGGCTGGTGCGCTCATGGAGCAAAGCTTGGCGCAAGTTGCCTGCGCACTGGTTCGAGCAGGGGTGGGGCAGTTGATTGTGGCCGGCGGCGAGACCTCAGGCGCGGTCGTGCAAGCATTACAAATCAGCCAGTTGCGCATCGGCGCTCAAATCGATGCCGGTGTGCCTTGGTGTTTCGGGCATGCGGGCCGGCCCAGTTCAGCACAGCCCTTGCATATCAGCCTGAAATCAGGCAACTTTGGTGGGGTCGATTTTTTTACCCGCGCCTTTGAGGTGTTGTCTGCATGACGTATCCGGATTTGCCCGATGATTTGATGCCCTGGGCCTGTGCCATTGCAAAGGCTGGTGAAAGTTTAAGCCGTGGCGGTTATGTCCACGGCAGCACCGGCAATATCAGCCACCGGGTGCAAACCGCTGGTTTCCAAGGGTATCTGATCACGCCCACGGATGCGAGTTTGGCAGCCATTGAGCCGGCTCGGGTCGCAGCCGTTGATCTCTCAGGCCAACAGCGCTATGGCGATCGCGCCAGTAAAACGATCGCTTTGCATCGCGCGATTTATGGCGCGGCACCCCAAGCCAATGCCGTGTTGCACACGCACTCGCATCACCTGGTGCTGCTGACGTTATTGGGCGTCTGGAAGGCAGCGAGCATCTTGCCACCGATTACGCCTTATCAAGTCATGAAGGTTGGACCCGTGCCCTTGGTGGGTTATGCGCTGCCAGGGCATGATTCGGTTGCCCAGGCGGTGGTGCAGCGAATCGAGCAAATGGCGGCAAGCGAGGTCCCCCTCAGAGCCGTCATGTGCGACCGACTGGGGCCCCAAGTCTGGCATCAAGACCTGCCTGCGGCTTTGGCCACGCTTGAGGAGCTTGAGCAAACGGCGCGGCTTTGGATCGACGCCAAGCGTAATGTGCAGCCGCTCACGCGCAGCCAACTCGATGCGTTACGCGAGCGGTTTGGTTGTGTTTGGCCTGATTAAACGACCGTGCCAGCGGTGCCGCCGTCCATGTTGATATTGACCCCGGTGATGTAGCTGGCTTGATCAGAGGCTAGAAAGACAACGGCTTGCGCGATTTCGGCGGCCGTGGCCAGACGTCCGAGCGGCACCTTGGCCGTGGAGCGACGCATGGCCTCGTCCATGTCGATGCCTTCTTGGCGGCAGACCGCCTGCAAGCCCGCTTGTAGGCGCTCAGTTAGGGTTTGGCCAGGGTTGACTGCATTGACCCTGACACCTTGGGGGCCAAACGCGGTGGCCATGCCGGCGGTCACCAGCATCAGTGCAGCGTTGGCGCTGCCGCCTGGCAGGTGAATCGGTGAGCCGATTTTGCCACCGGCGCCAATGACATTGATAATCACGCCGCTGCGGCGTGCAGCCATTTGCTGCACCACGGGGTTAAGCATATTGATGTAGGTGAAAAACTTCGCGTCTAGCGCCTCGCGCCAGTCCTGCGGCCTGAGATCGGCCGCCGGTGTGCGTTTGGCAGCACCGGCGCTATTGACCAGCACATCGACTTCACCGAATTGCTCGCGGGCTTGGTCTAGGGCGGTTTGCGCGGCTTGTGCGTCGGTCAGGTCTGCACTGAAGATACCGACTTTTGCGCTTCGGTGGTCTGCCAAAAGCTTTTGTTGGGCCGCCTGCAGCGTGCTCAAATCACGCGCGACTAAGCTGACAATCGCGCCTTCTTGCACAAAGGACTGTGCGCAGGCAAAACCAATGCCTTTGCTTGCGCCAGTAATGAGCACGTGCTTGCCGGTTAAATGTAAGTCCATCGTCTTTCCTTGTTTTGTCAGTCAGTTCAATGGCGTGGGCCTTGAGCCAGACCAGCTTCTGTTGCTCGTTTTTATTGGTAACGAGTCAGAACGGTCCGTGCCGATTGGCCTCAATTTCTCGAGGGCAATTGCGTAGCGGCCTACGTAAGGATGTATTATCAAGCAGATGATAATTGATTAAAAATATCTTAAACAAAAGCGTGGTGCGTATGGCAAAAGAAGACACAGGCACACCGATGTCGGTGGTGATACGGCAGCGGCTGCAAGCGGCCAAGCGCCGCTTTCACGCCAATGACAATATTGCTGACTACATTGAGCCCGGCGAGCTTGAGCAGTTACTCGATGAGGTCGAGCACAAAATGCAGGGTGTGCTCGATAGCCTGGTCATCGATACCGACAGTGATCACAACACCAACAATACGGCGCGTCGTGTTGCCAAGATGTACCTCATGGAGGTCTTTGGTGGTCGCTATCGTGTTCAGCCACCAACCACAGAGTTTCCCAATGCCGAACACCTAAATGAGCTCATGATCGTTGGGCCAATTACAGTTCGAAGCGCCTGCAGCCACCACTTTTGCCCGGTCATCGGGCATGTCTGGATTGGGGTGATGCCCAATGAGCACACCAACGTGATTGGCCTATCGAAATATGTGCGATTAGCTGAATGGATCATGAATCGGCCACAGATCCAGGAAGAGGCCGTTGTTCAGCTCGCCGATCTGATTCAGGAGAAAACTCAGCCTGACGGGCTTGCGGTGGTCATGAGCGCAAAGCACTACTGCATGGCGTGGCGTGGCGTGCGCGACATGGGCAGCCGGATGATCAACTCGGTCATGCGTGGATGTTTTTTAAAAGACCCGAATCTGCGGCGTGAGTTTCTGTCGCTCATTCCCAAGGAGGATCGATAATGCTGGTGCGCCTTTTATATGTCAGTAAAGCAGCCGAGGGTAAAGTCACCCCGGAGCTGACCGATTCGATTATGGCTTCTGCACGCGAATACAACTCAGCCAATGGAGTCACGGGTGTGTTGTGCTATGGCGGTGATATTTTTCTACAAGCCATCGAGGGCGGGCGCCATGAGATCAATCGTCTCTACAGCATGATCTTGCGCGACGCGCGTCACTGCGATGTGGTGTTGCTGCACTACGAAGAGATTCAAGAGCGCCGTTTCGGTGGCTGGACGATGGGGCACGTCAATCTGGCCAAACTGAACACATCCGTGGTGTTAAAGTATTCCGAGAAGCCCGTACTTGATCCCTATCAAATGTCGGGGCGTGTCTCGATGGCGTTGCTTGAGGAATTGATGTTGACTGCATCGGTGATCGGGCGCGCCTGATCATTTTGTAGGTTCGCATGTCACAAAACCCGTCTTTGAGTCAAAGCCAGGACTGGCCCTTGCCAGTACGTCTTTTGTTGAACGTCGGACACGCGATTGACCACATGTTCTTGCTGGTCTTTGCTGCCGCTGTGGCTGTCATCGCTGTTGACTTCGGTTTTACGCATTGGGAAGATCTCATGCCGTTTGGCGTGGGCGCCTTTATTTTGTTTGGCCTTGGGGCAGTGCCTGCGGGCCGGCTCGGTGATTTGTGGGGCCGACGCAAGATGATGCTGGTATTTTTCTTCGGCATGGCAGGCTCAATGTTGCTCGCGGCGCTGGCGCAATCAGCCTGGCAACTGGCGTTGGCTTTGACCGTGATGGGGGCGTTTGCTTCGATTTACCATCCCGTGGGCATCCCGATGCTGGTGCAGCGTTCAGCACGTCCGGGCATGGCCATCGGCATCAACGGCCTAGCTGGCAACATGGGTGTTGCAGTGGCCGCCTTAATCACGGGGTTTCTGGTTCAATGGTTTGGCTGGCGCGCGGCGTTTGCGGTGCCATCCATACTGGCACTGGTCTGTGGTTTGTTGTTTATGCATTACTGTGCACAGGAAACAGAGGCGCCTGCCAAGCGCACAACCAAAGCCAAGGTGCAGTTGCCGCGCCGATTGCTGGTTCGGGCTTTGTTGGTTCTGACCATTGCCTCGGCTTCAGCCAATTTACTGTTTAACTTCACGACCAATGGCAATGGCCAACTCATGGTCGAGCGTTTCAAGGGCATTATCGAGGATCCTGCTTCGCTTGGGATGTTGCTCGCTGCCGTCTATGCCATTGGTGCTTTTGCGCAAGTGGTGGTCGGGAGACTGCTTGACCGGGTGGCAGTCAAGCCGCTGTTTTTGACAATTGTGCTCGCGCAGGTGCCGTTGTTGATGCTGGCATCCTTTACCGAGGGATGGTGGCTTTACGTGGCCTTAATTGGCTGCATGGTCTTTATTTTTGGGTCTATTCCGTTTATTGATGTCGTGCTCGTGCGCTATGTAGACGATCGGGTGCGCTCGCGTGTGGCGGGTTTTCGATTGGCGATTTCGCTCGGTTTTAGCGCTTTGGCGGTGTGGTTGTTGGGGCCCTTTGTCAAAACAGCGGGGTTTGACTCGTTGTTTATGTTCATGGCGCTCATCTCTGTTGGCACGCTACTTTTTGTCATGCTATTGCCCAGTGAAAAGCACGCCACAATCGAGCATCAACCGGCCAATGAATTAAAGCCAAGCTAGTTTTAATGGAGGTTGATCATGTCACTGACAAGACTGACGGGCGATGCCTTACAGCACGCATGCCTTGGGCTTGACGCTCGCTGGCAAGTTGAGCTTTCCCAAGACACGCAGCTAGCTGATCGAATCCGTTGTCAGATCAGCTTTGGCGGCTTTGTCGAGGCTTTTGGTTTCATGACACAAGTGGCCTTGTTAGCCGAGAAAGCCGATCATCATCCCGAGTGGCGCAATGTCTATAACCGGGTCAATATCGATCTGACCACCCATGATGCGGGTGGGTTGACGGTCAAAGACATTGAGTTGGCTAAGGCCATCGACCGCCTTTGCGCTCATCAGCCCCGGGGCTGAACCTTATATTCATGCGCCTTTAGCTCTTCTAGCGTGGCGTAAATCAGCACTTTTTGATGGGTCGCCGCCAGGATCACTGGGGGCGCTAGTCCCGCGAGCATCGCCTCGCGCCAGCGGGTGGCACAAAGGCACCAGCGATCGCCTGGTTTTAGTCCCGGGAAACGCCATTCGGGTCGAGGGGTGATTAAGTCGTTGCCTCGCTCAGCCGAAAAGGTCAGGAACTCCTCAGTCATCCTTGCGCACACAACGTGGGTGCCGTGGTCTTGCTCATTGGTTTGACAGCAACCATCACGGAAAAAACCGGTTAGCGGGTCAAACGAACAAGCCTCTAATGGTTCGCCTAAGACATTAAGGGCTTCTTGCATCATCACTCCAGGCAAAAAGAAGGTTACAGATGGTCTAAATTGTCGCGCCAAAACATCGCTTGTTCGCCAATGTCCTGACGTTGCTCTTGGGTCATTTTAGCCAGTTGCCGATACGCCATGCCAATTCGAGGGTTTTTGGCGAAGGTATCGGCATGACGCGCGTAGAAGTCCCAGTAAAGCGAATTGAACGGGCATGCATTGGCTCCGATGCGGGCTTTGTGATCGTAATGGCAGCCTTTGCAGTAGTTGCTCATGCGCTTGATGTATGCCGCGCTACTGACGTAGGGTTTGGTCGCCAGCAAGCCTTGGTCGGCGTACTGGCTCATGCCAAGCGTATTGGGGGCCTCAACCCACTCAAATGCATCGATATAAACACCGAGGTACCAGCGATGAACCGCTTGGGGCGATAGGCCGGCTAATAATGCAAAGTTGCCAATGACCATCAGTCGCTGAATATGATGGGCGTAGGCGCTCTCTAGTGACTGTCCAATCGATTTGGCCAGGCACTGCATGCGCGTTTGGCCAGTCCAGAACCAGGCTGGCAGCTCGCGTTGATGTCCAAGCCCATTGCGCTCGGTGTAGCCTGGCATGGTGTGCCAATAGACTGCACGCACGTATTCGCGCCAGCCCAGAATTTGTCGAATAAAGCCTTCTGTGGCCGCCAGCGGCGCACGGCCGTCACGCCAGGCGGTCTGGGCGGCCTCGATAACCTCAAGCGGGTGCAACATCTTGGTATTGAGCGCAAATGACAATAAGCTGTGAAATAAGAACGGCTCCTCGGTATGCATGGCGTCCTGGTAGTCACCAAAGAGCGCCAGCACGTGATCAATGAAGTGGGTCAGCTGGGCTAAGGCCTCGGTGCGATCAATTGGCCACGCCAGGGCTTGCGCATCCGGGTGACCAAAGGTTTGCACGCCAGCGGCCTGGATGGTTCGCCACAGCGACGAGTGGTCATGGCGTGTGCGTTGATCAGGCGCCGGGCGCGGGGTGCCTGACCAAGCCTTGCGGTTCTCGGCATCGTAGTTCCACTGGCCACCGACGGGCTTGTTACCATCCATCAGTATCGCGTGGCGCTGGCGCATGGCACGATAGAAGTGCTCCATTAACCACCGTTTGCGTTTGCCAAATAGGGCTGGCGCCATCTCGCGTTCACTTAAAAAGTGCTCGCTCTCGACACGCTGAACTGTCAGGCGACAGTCGCTGGCAAACAGCCGCAGCTCGTGCTCAAGGCGCCACTCGTCAGGCGCTTGGTATTGAATGGCGCTGGCATTGATTTGCGCAGCCAGTGCGAGCAGGTTCTCTGTGATGCTGTGGGTGTTGTGCGGGTCATCAATCGATAGGTAATGCACGACATGGCCGCTGGCGGTTAACGTTTTGGCCATCTGACGCATGGCTGCAAAGATTGCGATCACTTTTTGCGCGTGATGCAAAACGTAGTCCGTCTCCTGCCGCACCTCCATGAAAACGTAATGGATGCTTGGGTCAGTCTGTCTAAACCAACTATGTTGGGTGTTGAGCTGATCGCCCAAAATCAACCGCAAGGTCGTCATGGCTGGCTCCAAAGGTTGCGGTAACGCTCATCGGGGTCATGCTCGCGCGCTTGCTTATCGGGGTTGAATTGACGTCCGGCGCGTGGGTCAGTGCCCACACCGGCAATGTAGGCCCAATTGCCCTGGTTGCTATGGACATCAAAGTCAATCAGGCAGTGCTCAAACCAGGCTGCACCGGCTAACCAGTGTCCACGCATTTCATGAATCAGGTAACTCGCAACGATCTGGCGCATGCGGTTTGACAGGTAACCAGTGCTAGCCAATTCACGCATGCCTGCATCGATGAGACGATGACCGGTCTGGCCCAAGCGCCAGCGCTCAAAGCCTTGAGTGCTTGGTTGATGCTTGCGCGAATGAGACACCGTGATGCCCTGAGTGCGAAACAGCTGCGCGCCATAGCGCTGCATGATCAGGCGGAAATGATCGCGCCACAAAAGCTCAAAACCAATCCAGTAGGTGCTGTCGTTGGCCCCAAACTTAGCCTCGTGCGCCTTCAAGGCGCTCCAGATTTGCGCAGCCGACAAGGCGCCCACAGCAAGCCAAGGCGAGAACTTGGTCGAGTCATGGGTGCCACTTAAGCGATTGCGGGTTTGCTTGTAGTGCTGTGGCCAATGGCCTTCGAAGTATCGTGCCAGATGCGCTTGTGCCGATTGCTCATCGCCTTGCCACGGCTCGGTTTGCCAGGCAAAGGCGCTGCGCTGATCGAGCGCGCGCGGGCTCACGTTTGCGCACCAGCGGCTTGCGGCGTTAATCGTCGCAGGTGGCTTGGGCAGTGTAGCTGGCGCAGCCAATGGTGTGCGCGGCTTGATCGGTGTGCGCTCAATTTGGCGGCGAAACTCGCTAAAGACGTCTGGCGTGTCTTGTGGCGCAAAGGGCAGGCGGTCGTGGCCGATGAGCGCCGATTGTTCAATGGCGAGCACGCTCAGTCCTGCGCCCTTGAGCGCTTGGATTTGGGCTTGTTCCTCGGGGGCGCTTAGCGCCTCGCACACCACGTGCGTCGCACCCACGTCGCGAGCCAGTTCAATGAGCCCGGCTGCGCCGGGGGTTTTGGGTTGGTAGAGCGCACTGCCCAGGCTCTCTAGCGCTTGAGCCAACCCGCTAAGCGCCTGCGCCTCAAACCCCAGTCGATGAGGGCCGTGGCGCTCAAATCCCCAGACGGTTTGCTCGGGCTCAAGGCGCATGGTCACCGGCAAAAGCCGTTGTCCGAGGCCCGCGGCCTGGCACAAGGCGGGATTGTCTGCCAAGCGTCGGTCTTGGCGAAACCAGTAAAGAACGGTCATCATGAGCCTTGTGATTTGTCGCGCTGTCTGCGGCAGCGCTCAGAACAATATTTGACGTCCTGCCAGACGCTTTCCCACTTTTTGCGCCAGGCAAATGGCCGCTTGCAGGTCAGACAGGTTTTTTCAGGCAGGTGCTCTTTTTTCACGCCGCGCATGGCTAGAAGTCCAGACTGAGTTGGTTTTTTTCGGCCTGCCGATTACGTGCATCGCGCAATGCGCGTTTTGGTGTCTCTAAGCGTTTGCGTGAACCGTGTTTTTTTATGATGCCAGCGCGCGCGGCTTTGACCTCGGGTGTCTGACGCAACGCGAACAAGCGCGCTTTGGCCTGTTGTGTGGCCTGTTGCAGATCGACCATTGGATGAGCAATATCTTGGCTCACGATCACACCATGGTGGCGCTGCAAATTAATCGGCATGAGCCACGGTTGCAGTAACCACGAATCGGGGACCCGTCGCATCGGCTCAAGCCATCGGCGCACGAACTGCCCCTGTGGATCATGGTCCTGTGCTTGCTTGATGGGGTTGTATATCCGGGGGATGTTGATGCCGGTGGTGCCTGATTGCATTTGCATCTGGCTCCAGTGAATGCCGGGCTCGTAATCCAGAAACTGCCGGGCTAGCCAGTGACCCACCGGTTGCCAATGTAGCCACAAAGGATAAGCGGCAACGCTCACCAGCATGGCGCGCATCCGGAAATTGAGCCAACCGGTGTGCTTTAACATCGCCACACAGGCATCTACCAAAGGCCAGCCGGTCTTGCCTTCGGTTAGCCGACCAAAGCGCTCATCGCACCATTGGTGTTCGCGCAAACCGTCATAGCCGCGGTGCAGGTTGCGCGACTCAAGCTCAGGTTCGTCTTCTAGCTTTTGTATGAAGTGACAGTGCCAGTATAGGCGGCTGATAAACGATTGCAGACCGAGAGCTTGGCGTGAGTGTTGCGCCGCGATGCAGTGCAGCTGCGCTTGTGTACCTTGGAAGACCTCGCGCATCGATAAGCAGCCGTAACTCAGATAGGGTGAGAGGCGCGAGCACGCTGTTGGCGCCGATAGGGGCGAGGAGATGCCGCCACGGTACTGGCGGCTGCGCACCTGTAAAAAATCATTGAACGTATCGAGCGCGACCTCTCGGCCCCCGCGCTGGCGCTTGGGTGGGTCTGGTTCGGTTAGACCTAGTTCGCTTGCTGGCGGTATCGCATCGCAAAGTGCCATGCCTGCTGACTGAGCTTGGCCCGGTGTTGCAATGATGTGCGCCTGGCAGTGCGTCGTCCAGGCTTGTTTCCAGTGATCTCGGTCGTGCGCGCCGCGATGAACGCCAAACTGTTGGGATTGCTGCCACGTCACTGCATGGTCACGACACCAGCGGCTGACTTGACGATCGCGCTCATAAGTCAGGCCATTGCCGGTCTCTTGGTGCGAGCAAAGCTGCTCAAAGGGCTGGTGCTGCCATAGACGTGTCAGGCAATCGGTCGCCGGTCCCACAAGCACTTGCAGGTGCAGCCCGATTTGTTTGAGCGACTGCTCAAGCGACTTTAGGCTCTCGACAATGAAATGGTAGTGTTGGGTGGCAGCATCGGGCGCTTGCCAGATTGCCGGTTCAATAAAGTAGACGCAACTGACTGGCCCTAAGCGAGTCGCTTGGGCCAGTGGCGCGTGGTCATGCACGCGCAAATCGCGCTTGAACCAAACAACAGTGTGAGTCATGGGTCTATGCTAGCAAAGCTAGCGGTTGTTTTAATTCACGTGCCCCACAAAATACGGTTATCCTCTGGCTGTTTTGATTGCAGCTACCGCATCCATGTTTGACGTCGTTATCTTTTTCTTCCTGCTAGGTGTTTTTGCCAGGCTCGTGGGCTCGGATTTACGCTTGCCCGAGGCGTTGTATGAAACCCTTTCAATTTACCTGCTGCTGGCCATTGGCTTAAAAGGTGGTATTGAACTGGCCCAGCAACCCATGGGGGCAGTGTTGCCCCAAGTCATTGGGGTGGCTGCCATCGGTTTTGTGGTGCCGTTGTTGCTTTATCCGGTTTTGCGGGCATTGCGATTTAACGGCCCCGACAGCGCATCCATAGGTGCGCATTTTGGGTCGGTCAGCGTGGTGACTTTTGCGGTGGTGACGGCAGCCTTGGTTCGGCACGAGATCGCCTACGAGGCCCATGCACCGCTGTGGGTCGCTGTGCTCGAGGCACCGGGGCTCATCGCTGGGGTCTTGCTGGCCCGAATGTTTGACCAGCAATCGGGTGCGCGCAGCGGTCAGTGGGGCAAGTTGCTGCATGACGTGGTCTTTGGCAAAAGCGTGCTGTTACTGCTTGGCGGATTGATTATTGGTGCTGTCGCTGGACCGGTAGGCACCGAACCCATTAAGGCTGTCTTTATTGATCCCTTTAAGGGTGTTTTGGCGTTGTTTTTGTTGGAGCTCGGTCTGGTTGCAGGCGGGCGTTTGGCTCAGGTGCGCCGCTACGGCTGGCAGGTGGTTGTCG
Source organism: Burkholderiaceae bacterium (assembly GCA_007116135.1). Lineage (GTDB taxonomy): Bacteria > Pseudomonadota > Gammaproteobacteria > Burkholderiales > Burkholderiaceae_B > Algicoccus. The sequence goes on along the minus strand of SKIZ01000106.1, from coordinate 14,051 downwards.
TGGGGGTGGTTTTCCCGCTGGGGTTGTCGGTCCTCGGTGCTGCGCTTGGCCTTTTGCTAGGGTTATCTACCGGTGGGGTGGCGATCATGGCCACGTTAGTTGCCAGCGCAAGCTACATTGCGGCACCCACGGCGATGCGAATTGCGGTGCCGGCTGCCAACGCCGGGTTATCAATCACGATTGCGCTTGGTATCGTGTTCCCGTTTAATGTGGTGCTCGGGATCCCGATCTACATCAAAATGGCTCAGTGGTTAACTGGGGGGTAAGCGATGCAAAAGCATTCACGGTCGTTGCTGGTCATTATTGCCGAAGCGAATTTGGAGCGTCTGCTCATCGAGGATGTGCAACGACTAGGAGCCGCCGGCTACACAGTGACCGATGTTCGTGGTGGCGGCCCAAGCGGCGTGCGTGAGGGCACCTGGGAGGCAGACCGCTCGATTCGCATGGAAGTCATTTGTGCGCTTGGTGTGGCCGATGCGATCGCCGAGCATCTACTGGCCGAGTACGGTGCTTTTTATGGCTTGACCATTTACTTCTCTGAAGTGCAGGTGCTGCGACCAGATAAGTTCCAGCAGCGCAGCCGACCCTAGCGTCTAGTTGGCAATCGCGCAATGACCACCGACAGGCGCTTTACCTGACCCTAACGCAATTGCCGGTGGTTCAAGTCGCATGTCAATCGCAGGCGAAGCCACCCAGTCCCAGCTCAGAAAAAGCACCAGGACGAGCCAGAAAATCCATTTGGTAAAACGTGGTGTTTTCATGACGGTTGCTGCCGTTAAAAGCCGTAGTGACGACGCACTCTGACGCCTGCCATCGTACCGAGAAAGGCCAGGGGAATCCAGATCCAGCCATGCAGGCTACCCGTGGAGACACCACTGACCATGGCACCAATGTTGCATCCGAAGGCCAGGCGTGAACTGTAGCCCATCAAGAACCCAGCGATTAGCCCAATGACCCACTGGCGAGGTGTAAGCGCCATCGACTCGCCAGCCGTTTTGGCTGAGACCCAAAGCGCACCGGCCAAGATGCCAATGTTGGTAATTGAGGTGACATCAAGCAGCACGGTTTGCGCGAGAATTTGGGCGTTGCCTGGCTGGCTCCAGAAAAAATTGGTGCTCGGATCAAACCAATGTAGTGACTGTGCGACTTTTGCGGCCCACAGACCAAACCCATAAACCACGCCCCAGGGCTGACCTGCGACAATTAGATTCAAAGTGGCCAACAGTGCAAGCGCTAACGCACCCCAGATCCAGCGTGAGTCATACCAGGCTTTGCCTTTGCCGACCCAGAGCCGAACTGCGACCAGGGTGACAAGTAAACCCGCCAAGGTCACAGCGAGGGCCCGCTCAAGTCCCAAGGTATGAACCAATCCAACCGGTTGCGTTTGGCCAAGCGAGAGCCAGTCACCGATGTGGGCCGAGCCCAAGAAACTGCCAACGGCAAACAGTGGCAAGATTCCCATGTTCAATGGCACACCCAAGCCGGCCTTGTAAAGCGTGCCTGAACCGCAGCCATCGGCAATTTGCATGGTCAGACCAAATACAAAGGCACCTAGAATCAGACTAACGGAGGGTGGACCAAGGGCGGCGGTCAGCTCGGTGTAATTGGCCAGCAGCGGCATGGCCAGGGCCGCAGCCAACGCCAAGAGCAAGATTTGTCCAGTAACCCCGCGCGGGTCCCGGTGCTCGATGAGTTGACGCCAGCCCGTTGTGAAACCAAACCGGGCACCGGCTAAGGCGGCACCCATGCCGATCCCAATGACAAAAAGTAACGCTTGACGAACCGAGACGGCCCAAAGCAACAGGATAAAGAAGGCAACGATGACCATTGCCAAAGGAAAGCGCTTCATGGTTCTTGACGGCTATAGATAAAATTCGGGCCGATTCAGCGAGTATTAGATACACACTGAATCGGCCAAAAACAAAGGCTTATCGATGGTTTGTCACGCGATCGCAGCGCAATTACAGGCTGTCGAACCAGATCTTGGTGTCGATCATGATCTGCCGAAAGCGGCCTGGCACATTGTCCATCGGCAACGCCGAAGAAGCCTGAGTCCAGTCTACCATTGAGCCGGCGTAGAGTTTGACGTTCTTATCACCGACGAGCTCCGACAGTACGAACCAGTTCGTGGCTGCCCAGTGACCGGTATTGCAAAACGATACGATCTCCTGGTTTTGATTAGCCAGGTTGTAGCGCGCGGCAATGGTTTTAGCCTCGTTGGCATTGATGACTTCGCTTGTGCCCGGCTTAAACCAGATGGAGTGTTCCACGTTGACAGCGCCTTGCAAAGTCCCCGGGGTTCTTGCAGCCACGTGGCGCGTGCGACCTGTGAAAAAGTCATTGGGGCGCGCGTCAACCAAAACGGATTGTTGAGCTTGGGTTGCCTGGACCAGTTGTTCTTGGGTGACCAACAAGGCGTCATTGATGCCGGGTTCAAAGTCGCTTTTGGCCACTGTCGTGGGTGTCGTGCTTAGCGATTTGCCTGCAGCCTGCCATGCTTTGACGCCACCATTTAGGATCGACAGATTTTCCAGACCTAGCACGCGCAATGTCCAGTAGACCCGGGCGGCGGCCCCAAAATCGGTGTCGTTCGCGCCACTGGAGACAACGATCGCGTGGGTCTGCTCGGTTAACCCAAGGCTTTGGACCAACTCGGTCAACTTGTTCAAGTCGGGTAACTCGCCTGGGTTATTGGCCGGGCCACGCCAGCGACCGTAGGGTGCGCTGACTGCGCCAGCGATGTGGCCTTGGGCGTAGTCTTGCGCAGCGCGAATGTCGATGACACGGGCCTGATCAGCGCTGGCCAGTGTTGCCAACTCGTCCGGAGTTACAAGTGGTTGTGCTGCGATTGCCGCCGATGTCAGGCTGGCAAATGCGATAGCGCCGAGTAGTTTTTTCATGATGCGTTTGACCTAGTCGCAAGAGTTAGAAATGGGAATTTGACCCGAGAGGCAAGTTTGTACCGTTTCTATAAAACTTGGAACTACAAATAAGTCCTACATATATATCTAAAAGTAATTTTAAATTTCGGCTCCAAATAAAAAAGCCCAGGCCAGTGGCCATGGGCTCGGGCGACAGGGCGCCTAAACGGCAGCAGCGAATCGGATTAGCTTGCTGCTTTAACTTTCAGACGCCAGGCGTGTAGTAGAGGCTCGGTGTAACCGCTTGGTTGCGCCAGGCCCTTGAAGACCAGATCGCATGCGGCCTGATATGCCATTGAGGTATCAAAGTGGCCCGCCATCGGTTGATACAACGGGTCGCCAGCGTTTTGCTGATCGACCACGGCAGCCATCCGCTCAAAGGTCGCACGCACCTGCGCTTCAGAGACCACGCCGTGCAGCAGCCAATTGGCCACGTGCTGACTTGAGATACGCAATGTCGCGCGGTCTTCCATCAGGCCAACGTCATGAATGTCGGGCACCTTGGAGCAACCCACGCCTTGATCAATCCAGCGAACCACATAGCCTAGGATGCCTTGAATGTTGTTCTCGAGCTCAAGCTGCTTGTCTTGTTCGCTCCAGCCGGTGTCAGTGGCCACTGGAACGGTTAGCAGCCCCGTTAGTAGTTCGTCACGCAAGGCATCGGCATTGGTTTGCTCGAGTGATTGCTGAATTTGCGCCACATTGACTTGGTGATAGTGCAGGGCGTGCAAGGTGGCTGCCGTGGGGCTTGGCACCCAAGCGGTGTTGGCGCCGGCTTTGGGATGCGCGATTTTTTGTTTGAGCATCTCGGCCATCAAGTCAGGCATCGCCCACATGCCTTTGCCAATTTGCGCCTTGCCGCGCAGCCCGCAACTCAGACCAACCAAAACGTTGTTGCGCTCGTAAGCGCCAATCCAGGCACTTGCCTTCATGTCGCCTTTGCGAATCATTGGACCTGCGTGCATGGCCGTGTGCATCTCGTCGCCAGTGCGATCCAGAAAGCCTGTGTTGATAAACGCCACGCGACTGCAGGCTGCTGCGATGCAGGCTTTCAAGTTCACGCTGGTGCGTCGCTCCTCGTCCATGATGCCAAGCTTGACCGTATCGGCGGCCAGCCCCAACAGTTGCTCGACTCGGCTAAAGAGTGTGGCCGCAAACGCGACTTCCTCGGGGCCATGCATCTTCGGCTTGACGATGTAGACACTGCCACGGCGACTGTTGCGGATGACATTGCCGCTAGGATCCTTGCCGCCACCTTTGAGGTCGTGCATGGCAATCAGCGTTGTGACGACTGCATCTAAGATGCCTTCAGGGATCTCCTTGAATTGCCCACCGCCGGCGTCGTACTGGATGGCCGGGTTAGTCATCAGGTGCCCGACATTGCGCAAAAACATGAGCGAGCGGCCATGCAATGTGATGGGTTGACCATGGGCACCGTTGTATTGGCGATCCGGATTTAACCGGCGAGTCAGTTGCTTGCCACCTTTGTCGAAGGTTTCGGTGAGCGTGCCTTTCAAGATACCGAGCCAATTGCGATAGCCCGCCACTTTGTCAGCGGCGTCAACCGCGGCCACCGAATCTTCCAAGTCCAGGATGGTTGACAGTGCTGACTCGATGACGATGTCACTGATGCCAGCGTCATCGGTGCGACCAATTTCGGTCGCACGGTCAATGATGATATCGATGTGTAAGCCGTTGTGAACCAGCAAGACGCTTGTGGGTGCTGCGCGATCACCTTGCCAGCCGACAAACTGCTGGGGGTTGGCTAATTGGACGCTCTGGCCGTCAACGAGCGTGACATGCAGCACACCATCGACGATGTGATAGAGCTGGGCTTGGGCATGAGACCCTTTGGCCAAGGGTGCGGCATCATCTAAAAACTCGCGGGCAAAGGCAATCACGCGGGCACCACGCACGGGGTTGTATTGGCTGGTGCGTTTAGCCCCATCATCGGTGGCGATGGCGTCAGTCCCGTAGAGGGCGTCATACAGAGAGCCCCAGCGCGCATTGGCCGCGTTAAGCGCGTAGCGTGCATTGAGAATCGGCACCACCAGTTGCGGGCCAGCCTGCAAGGCGAGCTCATCGTCGACATGGGTGGTGGTTGCCTGGCAGTCTTTGGGCGGCTCAACCAAGTAACCAATCGAGGACAGAAACGATTGATAGGCTGCCATGTCGGCAATCGGCCCCGGGTTTTTTTGATGCCACTGATCTAACGCGACTTGAAGTTCATCGCGCTTTTTCAGAAGCGCTTCGTTTTGCGGCGACAAATCCACAACGAGCTGACTAAAGCCTGCCCAAAACGCCTGCGCATCAAGCCCAGTTCCCGGCAGCGCTTCATTGTCGATGAAGTCCTTTAATTCGGGTGCCACGCGTAGGCGGTCGATGGTGATCATTTGGCTCATGGCTGTCATGTCCTTTGGCTGTGTCGATAGTAGATCAACACAATATAAGGCAAGATTAGACTTAAATTAATGGTTAATTTAGTCATTCATCTTTTCGATTTAGTATCAAATAAGCCCAAAAGACACGTCAACTAAGACGGTCTGGGGCGGTTTTTCTAGGCCGGCTTGGGTTTATGTTTGTAGTCGCAAAGGTCGGCGATCCCGCAGACATTGCATTTGGGGCTGCGCGCCACGCAGACATAGCGCCCATGCAGAATGAGCCAGTGATGGGCGTTAAGCAAGTAGGGCTTGGGGATGAACTTGAGCAGGTTTTTCTCTACCGCCAGTACGGTTTTGCCTTTGGCCAGGCCCGTGCGGTTGGCCACACGGAAGATGTGTGTATCAACGGCCATGGTCGGCTCGCCAAAGGCGGTGTTTAAAACCACGTTGGCAGTCTTGCGACCGACGCCTGGCAGCGCTTGGAGCTGCTCGCGATCTCGGGGCACTTCGCCGCCGTATTGCTCGAGCAAAATCTGGCAGGTGGCGATCACGTTCTTGGCTTTGGTCTTATACAGGCCAATGGATTGAATGTGTTTGGTCACCCCATCGAGCCCCAAGCGCAGCATCTTCTGTGGCGTGCCATGCTTTTTAAATAGTTCCCGAGTCGCGAGATTGACCGACTTGTCGGTGGCTTGGGCTGACAGGATCACGGCGATTAGCAGCTGAAAATGACTGCCGTACTCAAGCTCGGTCGTGGGCGCGGGGTTGGCTTGCTCGAAGCGGGCAAAGATGGCTTGGCGCTTTTGTTGATTCATTTGAGCTCTCGTCTGGCGCGCGCGCGTGAAAGGGCCTGGGAGACGGCGGCCTGCTTTTGGCTGGCACTGGGGTTGGGTTGCGCCAGGCTCGTCGGTGCTTGGGCGCGTCGGTGATTGCGAGCCTCGTGGCGCTGGCGTGCCTGACGGGCTCGGGTATCAGTCCAGTGCGGATTCTCGGTTGCATCGATCATCACAATGCAGTCAACCGGGCAGGGCGGCAGACACAAGTCACAACCGGTGCACCAGTCTGCCAAGACCGTGTGCATGCGTTTATTGGCGCCAACGATGGCATCAACCGGGCAGGCCTCGATACAAAGCGTGCAGCCAATGCAGTGTTCCTCTTCGATGACTGCGACTCGAAGCGGGCCAGGCGCCCCGCAGCTCGGGTCAATCGGTTTGACCGGTCGGTTCAGAAGCTGGCTTAACTTCACGACACCGTCTGGGCCACCCGGTGGGCAGCGGTTGATGTCGGTTTGGCCGCCGGCGATGGCTTGCGCGTAGGGCAGGCAGCCGTCAAACCCGCACTTGGTGCACTGTGTCTGGGGCAGCAACTGGTTGATCTGCTCGACCAAGTCGGGCGCGGGCTCGCTCACAGGTTCACCAGTAATTCTCAACGGCCAGGCTGCCAGGGTTGCCTCGGCGGCCCGCGGCGAACCCCACTTCGGCGAGCAGCGCACGCATCTCGGTGACCATTTCCGGATTGCCACAAAGCATCACACGGGCGCTTTCAGGCTCAAAAGGCTCACCGACAACATGTTGCAATTGCTGATTTTTATACGCTGTCGTTATTCTGCTGGCCGGCAAATCGCTGCCGGGCCAGCGCTGGCGTGAAGTCACGGGCAGATAGATGAATTGCTCGTTGGACTGCGCCAAGCTTTGCAGCCAGTCACGGTAGGCTAACTCGTCTTCGGTGCGCACGCCGTGGACCAACACGACTTTTTTAAATTGCGTCCATGTCGCGGTGTCGCGCAACATGGGAAGGTAGGCCGACAAACCCGTGCCGGTGCAGATTAACCACAAGGTGTGGGCTGCGGTGAAGCGCTCGAGGGTTAAGAAACCAAAGGGCGCTTTCTCAACCCAGAGACAGTCGTTAGCGCTTAGTTGCGCAAGCTTCGGACTGAACTGGCCATCGGGCACCGTGACGCTTAGAAACTCGAGGTAGTCATCCTCAGGGTGCGACACCATCGAGTAGGCACGCCAGAGGTCTGGTGCATCGGCCCCGGGCGTGCTCGGTAAGCCAATACGGGCAAATTGACCAGCAATAAACTCAAACCCGGGGCTGCGCGTGAGCTTGACCGACACCAGTCCAGGGCTGTGCCATGGTTTGACTTCAAGCACGCGTTCACAAGTGTATTTCTCACTGTTTTGAGCCTGTGTCATTGAATCGCCTCGCGTGCGGCCTTAGCGTTGAAGGTGCTTGAGTTTGTCTGGCATGCCGTTCCAGTCATCGGCCTCAGGCAAGGGGCCTTTGGTGCGCGTGATGGTTTTAAAGACGGGTGTGAGCTCTGCATTTAACGCAATGAAACCGACTTGGTCCTCAGGGACGTCCTCTTCGGCAAAAATGGCGTTGGCCGGGCACTCGGGGATGCAGACCGCACAGTCAATGCATTCATCCGGGTCAATGACCAGAAAGTTCGGCCCCTCCTTAAAACAGTCAACCGGACAAACGTCGACACAGTCGGTGTATTTGCACTTGATACAATTTTCGGTAACAACGTGAGTCATGATGTCGGGCAGTCTCAAAAGGGCTGTTGGTACAGCATTAAAAAACAAGAGCCAAAAAAAGCTCGCTCGGTGTTATTTTAGCCAATGCCCAGAAGATTACGTCGATGCCCCTGATGTCTGTGATGCTGTGTGCTACTGTGCACAGCGCAAATCCCTTATCGCGCGCTAACCGCTCATGATCATCCACTCTTTGCTAGATACCGACCTGTATAAGTTCTCCATGATGCAGGTGGTGTTACATCATTTCCCGGCCGCGCAAGTGGAATACCGGTTTCAATGCCGCACGCAGGGTGTGGATTTAAGTGCGCACCTGCCCGAGATTCAAGAGGAGATCGATGCGTTATGCGCGCTGCGATTTACGCCCGAAGAGCTCGATTACATTGGCGCGCTGCGCTTTATTAAAAGTGATTTTGTCGACTTTTTGGGTTTGTTTCATTTGCCGCGCAAGTGCATTGAACTGACCGTGGCACCGGATCAGCCTGGCGGTATTTCGGTATCGGTCAAAGGCCCGTGGCTGCACACCATTTTGTTTGAAATCCCGGTGTTGGCCATCATCAATGAGGTCTACTTTCGCCATGCCATGCCCGCACCTGAGCTCCAGGAAGGTCGTCGGCGCTTGCGTGAAAAGATCGATATGGTCTGCAGCGAACCAGACTTAGCGAAGTTTCGGGTTGCTGAATACGGCACCCGCCGCCGATTCTCGCGCCAGTGGCACGATGAGGTCGTGACCGTTTTGAAGTCATCCATGGGCGAGCACTTTGCGGGTACGAGCAATGTGGATATGGCGATGCGCCATGGCTTGGTGCCTATTGGCACCATGGGCCATGAGTACTTGCAGGCGTGCCAGGCTTTGGGGCCGCGCTTGCGTGACTCGCAGGTGTTTGCCCTTGAGACTTGGGCCAAAGAGTACCGTGGCGATTTGGGTATTGCGCTGTCTGACGTCTATGGTCTTGATGCATTCTTGCGCGACTTTGACATGTACTTTTGCAAGCTGTTTGATGGCGCGCGCCATGACTCTGGTGACCCCTTTATCTGGGGTGAGAAGATCATTGGACATTATCTGAACAATCGGGTCGACCCGCGCACCAAGACGCTCGTGTTCTCTGATGCGTTGACCTTTCCGCTTGCCATTGAGCTTGCTCGGCGCTTCCAGGGTCGCGCGCGGGTGTCTTTTGGCATTGGCACCAATCTGACCAATGACCTTGGTTTGCAACCCCTGCAAATCGTCATGAAGATGGTTCGCTGTAACGATCAGCCGGTCGCCAAGGTGTCGGATGCGCCGGAGAAGACCATGTGCGATGATCCGGCCTACCTTGCTTACTTGCGCCAGGTGTTTGACCTGCCGCCAGAGAATTGATTCTTGCCCACATCGCAAACACCAAGGAGGGTGTCACCATGCAAACGATTCAACGTGTCAATGTTGAGAAACGGCTGTCCGATATGGCCGTCTACAACGGCGTGGCCTACCTCGCCGGACAGGTACCTGAGGATGCTTCGCTCGATATCACGGGGCAAACCGAGCAAGTGCTTGGCATCATTGATGGCCTACTTGAGCAAGCCGGCACGAATAAGTCCCGCATTTTGATGGCGCAAATCTTTGTAGCTAACATGGCTGAGTTTGATGGCATGAACAAGGCCTGGGATGCTTGGGTAGCCGATGGCAATGCGCCGCCGCGCGCCACTGTTGAGGCCCGCTTGGCAAATCCGAACTTTAAGGTCGAGATTGTGGTGATGGCGGCCGTTTAGTCGGCACCGACTGCCTGGGTATGTACGCTCATGCCTGAACAGACCCGTTGCTTGAGCCCAGAACAATTAGCCTGTCTGTCGCAGGGCCTGCCCGCTGACGAGGCCGATTTGCTGTGCGAGGTCGCTAACTGGACTGCCGAGCGTTTGGAGCCTACTGCTTTAGCGAGTGGTCAGCCCCTTTGGGACCATTGCATCGCCACTGCTGAGATTCTGGCTGCGTTGCAAACCGATGTGGCCACGCGTGCGGCAGCGATCTTGTTGGCGTTGCCCGCGCATGAGGGAGGTGCCACGGATCCGGTTGCCAAGCAGTTCGGCACGCAGGTCAGCCAGCTCGTGCGAGGCACACGAGCGCTATTGCGCTTAGGCGAGGTCACGCGCGAAGCGGGCACGGGGGCGGCTTCTGACACCGCGACGCAGAAGGAAAACTTGCGCAAGATGCTCCTGGCCATGGCCGCTGATTTGCGCATTGTGCTTATCCGATTGGCATCAAGGCTACAGACGTTGCGCTGGCACGCAAGATCGAAGGTTACCTGTGGTCTCGAGTTTGCCCAAGAGACACTCGACTTGTACGCACCGCTTGCCAATCGGCTCGGTATTTGGCAAATCAAGTGGGAAATGGAGGATCTGGCGTTTCGGTTTGAACACCCGCAGCAGTACCGGGAAATCGCCACGCAGCTTGAGCAAAAGCGTGCCGAACGCGAGCAGTTCATCGCCCAGACGGTCAGTGCCTTGCGAGAGCTTGTGCGTGAGGCTGGGATCGAGGCCGATATTTCCGGGCGACCCAAGCATATCTACAGCATCTGGAACAAGATGCAGCGCAAAGAGGTCGACTTTAACCAGCTCTACGATTTGCGTGCCTTGCGTGTGATCGTGGCCGATGAGCGAGCCTGCTACAACGTGCTCGGCATTGTGCACGCGCACTGGTCGCCGATTGCCAAAGAGTTTGATGACTATATCTCGCGACCCAAACCCAACGGTTATCGCTCACTGCATACGGTGGTGGCTGATGAGCATGGCTTGCCATTTGAGGTGCAAATCCGTACCCAAGCCATGCATGATTTTGCCGAGCACGGCATGGCGGCCCATTGGCGCTATAAGGAGTCTGGTGGCTCGCAGAGAGCTGACGGCACCGCACAGGATCGTCAGTTGGTCTGGATGCGCGAACTACTGGCCTGGCAGACTCAGGCCGGCAAGCAGGTAGAGCCACCCCAGGCGCAAGCGTCTAAAGCGGCCGATGAGCGAATCTATGTCCTGTCGCCACAGGCGCGCGTCATTGAGTTGCCGCGTGGTTCTACGCCGGTTGACTTTGCCTACCACCTTCACACGGATCTGGGGCATCGCTGCCGAGGCGCGCGAGTCAATGGCCAAATGGTGCCCCTGCAAACACCGCTGCAGACGGGTCAGACCGTCGAGATCATCACGACCAAGGCCGGTGGGCCATCGCGTGATTGGCTCAATACCCAGCTCGGTTACCTGGCGAGCCCGCGTGCGCGCGCCAAAGTTCGCGCTTGGTTCAATGCCGTTGAGTTGCAGCAACGCATCACGCAGGGGCAAACACTGGTCGATAAAGAGTTGGGCCGTCTAGGTAAAACCGCGGTCAATCATGAGCAGTTGGCGCATCAGCTCGGTTTTGCGCAGGCTGACGATCTGTACGTCGCGGTGGCCAAAGAGGACTTCAGCCTGCGGCATCTCGATGCGTTATTTCAGCCGCAAGCGCAGCCCGCGCCTCTGACGCCAGAGTCGATCGTTCACCCTGGGCGCGCACCGACCCATGCCTTGGGCAGTGGCGTATTGGTCCAAGGCGTGGGGTCGCTGTTGACGCAGCTAGCGCGTTGTTGCCGTGCCGCACCACCAGACCCCATTGCCGGGTTTGTCACCCGCGGGCGAGGTGTGTCGATTCACCGCTCGGATTGCCCGAGTTTTTTGCAGCTCGCTCGGCGCGAGTCGCAGCGCGTGATCGAGGTGTCGTGGGGCGATACGCAAGAGTCGCTTTACCCGGTCGATGTCTCGATCAGGGCACAAGATCGTTCCGGACTGTTGCGTGATTTATCCGAGGTCTTTGCTCGTTTGCGCCTAAACGTCATCGGCGTCAATACGCAAAGCAAATCTTCTCTGGCGCACATGGTTTTTACCGTTGAAGTCAGCGGCGCTGACGTTTTGCAGCGTGCGCTCACAGCCTTATCCGAGGTCAAGGGGGTCTTTGCCGCACAGCGTCGCTAGCAGCAGGGGCATTGCGATTGGGCTTGATTATTCGTGCGTATAATGAGATTCAATCTTGGGCACTCGCATAAAAAGGCTGAGTATTGTTTGTTTTTAGTCTCAATGCTCGCTTAACGTTCGCTTTACGCGTCTGTTGTTACCGAGTAAAGCGACAAGCGTCAGCTCGGGCGTGGCTGCAGTGTCGTTTGCAAGACCAAAACAGGGGGCAGGGTTCGTGAAACCTTACGATTTTCCAGACGCAACAGGGCATTTCGGGCCCTACGGTGGCGTCTTTGTTGCTGAAACGCTTATGCACGCGCTCGATCAGCTGCGCCAAGCCTATGCGCACTACCAGCATGATCCAGCGTTTTTGGCCGAGTTTCATGGCGAGTTACATCATTTTGTAGGTCGCCCAACGCCGGTCTATCATGCTCGGCGCTGGTCCGAAGAGCTCGGTGGTGCCCAGATTTGGTTCAAACGCGAAGACTTAAACCACACCGGCGCTCACAAGATCAACAATAGTCTGGGTCAGGCATTGCTTGCGCGTCGCATGGGCAAGAAGCGCATCATTGCCGAAACTGGCGCAGGTCAACATGGCGTGGCTACGGCCACCGTTTGTGCCCGCTACGGCATGGAATGCATCGTCTACATGGGTAGTGAAGATGTCAAGCGCCAAGCGCCCAACGTCTACCGCATGAAACTGCTTGGTGCCACTGTGGTGCCGGTTGAGTCAGGGTCAAAGACACTGAAAGACGCTCTGAACGAAGCCCTGCGCGACTGGGTAACCAATGTGGAAGACACGTTCTACATCATTGGTACGGTCGCCGGACCGCACCCGTATCCGATGATGGTGCGCAATTTCCATTGCGTCATTGGTGAGGAAAGCATCGAGCAGATGCAAAAGTATGCCGGCAAACAACCGGATTACGTCTTGGCTTGCGTCGGTGGTGGCTCTAACGCCCTGGGGATTTTCTACCCTTACATCGATTACGAGAACGTGAAGTTGGTTGGCGTTGAGGCGGCCGGCCACGGCATTGCATCAGGCCAGCACGCGGCGTCCTTGTCAGCGGGTCAGGTCGGTGTCTTGCACGGTAACCGAACCTATGTGATTCAAAATGAAGATGGTCAGGTGCAAGAGACCCACTCCGTGTCAGCGGGTTTGGACTATCCGGGTGTGGGTCCGGAACACGCGTGGTTAAAGGATTCCGGTCGTGCCACTTATGTGGGCGTGACCGATGAGCAAGCCCTCGCCGCATTTCACCACTGCTGCCGTGTCGAAGGCATTATTCCTGCGCTTGAGACCGCGCATGCGTTAGCGCATGCCGCGCAACTGGCGCCGACATTGGCCAAAGACCAGATCATCTTGGTCAATCTGTCTGGGCGCGGTGATAAAGATATCAACACGGTCGCCACCCAAGCGGGCATGCAACTTTAGAGTGAGTCGCTGTGAGCATAGATAAGATATCAACTGCGTTTGCCAACACGGCTGCCCAAGGGCGTGCGGCACTGATTCCTTATATCGCTGCGGGCAATCCGTTGCCTGACTCGACCGTGCCGCTGATGCATGCATTGGTCAAGGCCGGCGCTGATGTGATCGAACTCGGCGTGCCGTTTTCTGATCCGATGGCCGATGGCCCGATTATTCAGCGTGCAGCCGAACATGCCATTGCACAGGGCATTGGTTTGAAGGATGTGCTTGAGATGGTGCGCGAGTTTCGCCAAGGCGATGAGCAGACACCGATTGTTTTGATGGGGTACGCCAATCCGATCGAACGCATGGGCCAAGCCGAGTTCGTCAGCCGTGCTGCCAAAGCAGGTGTTGATGGCGTGTTGGTGGTCGATTATCCGCCTGAAGAAGCCGGCGATTTTGCGGCCTTACTCGTCGCGCATGACATGGCGCCCATCTTTTTGGTCGCGCCCACCTCGACTGATCAACGCATAGCGGCAGTGGGCCAACTGGCCAAGGGCTACGTCTACTACGTTTCATTGCGTGGCGTGACCGGCGCAGCACACATCAATACCGATGAGGTCGCCGAACAACTGACTCGAATCAGAAAGCATGTCTCAATCCCGGTTGGGGTTGGGTTCGGTATCAGTGACGCCGATAGCGCTAGTCGGGTGGCGCAGGTCGCCGATGCGGTTGTGATTGGCAGCAAGCTGATCGATCAAATGACCAAAGCCTGGCAAACGGTGCCCAAGGCACAACAAACCGAGGCGGCGGTATCGGCTGGACACGACTGGTTGCACGGCATTCGTGTGGCGCT
>SKIZ01000018.1 GCA_007116135.1 Burkholderiaceae bacterium | reverse complement strand
TTCAGAGGGTGTTTCGCGGTCAACCATGCCTACTGTCACTGCCTGAATTATTGTCCGAACCGGACATTTCTAACTTGCCCAACTAGGGGGTGCCGCACCCCCCTTGCGGACATTAATTCAGGCAGTGACACATGCACCGGCTTGAGCAGCCCGTCACCAAAACGCTCAAATCATTGACGATTGGTCTGCTCGCCTAGTTTGGCCGGTGAACCGATAGTAAGTTGTGGCAATGACCTAACAACACAAAGGGGACATCATGCAAAACCTGACTCTCGGAAAGACGCCTGTTTGCGTCTTTGACGCTTACGGCACTTTGTTTGATATCAGTAGCGTGGCTCGGGGTGCACAAGATATCCTGGGGCCCAATTGGGAAGCGTTCTCTGAAACGTGGCGCACCAAACAATTGCAGTACACATGGCTGCGAAGTCTGATGGACCAGCACGTCGATTTCTGGCGAGTAACCAAAGAAGCGCTTGATTTCACGATGGCCAGCACCGGCATCGGTGATGCCGATGCCCACCAACAACTCATGCACCTTTACCTGAGCATCTCCGCCTACCCAGAAGTCCTAAAGACATTAAGTCAACTTAGGACGCAAGGGGTGCGTCTGGCAATCCTCTCCAATGGGTCACCCACCATGCTCGAGGCAGCCACCTCGAATGCGGGCATCGGCACACTGTTTGAAGCGGTCCTGTCAGTCGAACAGGCGGGCGTTTACAAGCCACACCCCTCCGTTTACCAACTCGTGGTCGATGAGATGCGCATACCAAAAGAGCAAGTGTGCTTCATGTCCTCCAATAGTTGGGACGCATGGGCAGCAAAAGCTTTTGGCTTTAAGGTCCTGTGGTGCAACCGGTTTGGCCAAGCCCCGGAACAATTGCCTTGGGCACCTGATGGTCAGATCACTGACCTAAGCTGCCTGCCTGAGATGATCGTTGTCTGATGCGAGCTCGAGCGACCTGCCACAGGGTTCGGCGGCTCATTTAGTCGCCCGAACCCTGTGCTCTAGACTGCGCCGGTGTACTCACCTCGGGCTGGGTAATTTTTTTGAATCGAAAAGTCGATAGCCATCAAGAGGTCCGCGAAAGACGGTCTGGCAAATGGCATCGTTTGCACCGCGCCGTAATAAAGACTCTGATCCGGGCTCACCAAAAACACCCCTGGCTCCGCAAACAACGCCGGCTCCTCGATACCCAAAGAGGTTTTGCCTCTGCCAGTCGAGATATATAAACCCCACTGGCGTGCGGTGGTAAGTGGCAGTGCATAGCCAAACCTTAATTGCGGTGCGTTAACCTGATCGGCCATTTTGCGCGCACGAGCCTGGTCATCAGACGAGATGGCAATCACCTCGACACCGCGCTCATGCAGCTCAGGCAACAAACTCGCGAGCTCCTTCAAATATTTCGCACACAGCGGGCAATGCAAGCCTCGAAAAAAGACCAAGAGGGAAAATCGCTCGGGCGCTTGGCCAGCGAGCTGATAGTGGCCATGGTCTAGCGTAGGCAACTCAAGGCTAGGAACTGTTTGACGTGGAATCAACATGTTGGTCTCTACCCGATCTCGGTTATTGGACTTTGCATCGTAAGATACGTTTTGTAGCGAATGGTGCTAATTTGTTGTCTATTCGTATGAACTGCTGGCAGACTAAGCCATGGACCGAACCGACCGACTCACCCCGATCTTCGAGCGATTCCCACCAAAGGTTCGCGTGGAGTTTGCCGATCGCCTCAATGGCGAGCTACACATTGGACTAAACGAGCCCGTGGGTCATATTCACTGGTTAAGGTCTGGCACGGTTTTGGTTCAAGGCCCCGATGCAGCACCCATCGTTGTTGATCAGCCGAGCGTTATTTTCGTGCCAGGCCCTTGCAAGCATCGTTTGACATCTGACGCGGGGTGCGAACTGATTTGCGCAACCTTCGATTTCGGTCAGCGCTATCGCAATCCCCTGACCACCCTCAAGCCAGCCATTATGGTCATACCGATTGCCAGCATGGCGCAGATCAGCGCATTACATGCGCTCATCATGACTGAAGCCTTTTCCGAGCAATGCGGTAAATCAATGGCGGCAAGTCAACTGTTGCAATATTTTCTATTGGTTTTGTTTCGCCACCTGATTCAAACAAACAATATCCCTGTGGGCTTATTGACTGCATTGGCCGATGATCGGCTTTTAAAATCTGTGACAGCCATTCATCGTGACCCTGCTCGGGCTTGGACGCTTGAGCACCTGGCCAGTGTGGCAAACATGTCTCGCGCCACTTTTGCTCGGCGCTTCCATCAGGTGATGGGTGTCACGACCCTGGACTACCTGACAAACTGGCGTATGACCGTGGCGAAATCCCTGATCGACCAAGGTATTGCCATTAAGCTCGTGGCCACCCAAGTCGGGTATGCCTCACCGTCTGCACTGACACGCGTCTTTACCAAGCACGCTGGACTTAGTCCAAAGCAGTGGGCAGCGCGCACAAGTAGCTAAGGTTCTTTGTGTGTCGCGCACCTTATCCCAGTCCAATGGCGCAATGACAACTACAGGTAAGGCGAGATAATCGTCTATTCTTTTAGACGCGTTGTTTAATGGTGGGCCAATTGGTTCTCACAGCCAATGTCGTTTGCCCGCTCGTAGAGAAACAAAAACAAACCAGGTATTCATGGGGGCGCACCAGTGGCTAAGCAGCAAGACGAAGACAACCACTTATGGCAACCCCTGGCTGGGCTTGTCATCTTGGATGTCAGCCAAGGCATCGCCGGCCCCTACTGCGCTGCCATCATGCGAACAGAGGGTGCGTCGGTTTATAAAGTCGAGCCACCCACCGGTGACTGGGGTCGACAAGTTGGCACACGATCGTCAGAAATGAGTGCTCTTAGCGCCAGCGTAAATGGCGGCAAACAGTCCATCTGTATTGATGCCAGCCAACCAGACGGCGCGGGTTTGATTGCCCGGCTTGCACAAAAAGCCGACGTTGTGATCGAGAGCTTCAGGCCTGGCGTAGCCGCTCGGGTCGGTCTTGACGCCAACGCGTTGCAAAAAGCCAATCCACATCAGATCATCCTATCGATCTCGGGTTTTGGAGAGTCCGGGCCAGGCGCTAAGCGACCAGGTAGCGATTCCGTGTTGCAGGCCATGACAGGCATGATGCACTTAAATGCAACGCCAGACGGCATGCCGCGCATGGTTCCGTTGCACTTAATCGACTTTGCTGCTGCGTTGTACGCATCACAGCTTTTAACGCTTGCCCTTTTAGAGCAAGCCCGAACTGGTAAGGGCAGGCATATCAAGATTTCCCTGCTCGAGGTGGCTGCTAACTTTCAGGTGATTGCGATACTCGAGGCCGCGCTTGCCGACCGGTTTGAGTCGGGTCATTTACCGGTGCCCTCCGGTGTATTTGAAACGCAAAACGGCTTCATCCGATTAACGACCCTGACACAAAGAAACTTCGAGGCGTTGTGTGGCGGCCTTGATCGCGAGCAGTGGTTGAAAGACGAGCGCTTTGCCACCATTGACGCGCGCTTGGGCCACGCCAAGGAAATGGCAGCAGAAGTCGCGCAGGTCTTGAAGACGAAATCAGCTTCACAATGGCTTGAGATTCTTGAACCCCTAGGCGTCTTGTGTGCCCCGGTCAATGACTATGCATTGTTTCAAGGCGACCCCCAAGTACAAGCCATGGAAATTTTTACGCAAATCAAGCAAGCTGGGCTTGGGTCCATTCCCATGCCACGCCACCCCGGGCTGCCCAACCCGCCTGCGCCGGCACCGCGCCTTGGTGAGCACTCTTGCCAAGTACTGCACGCGCTTGGGGTTGCGCAAAATGAAATTGACCAACTGCTCGATGCCAAGATTGTTTGGCAGGC
>SKIZ01000120.1 GCA_007116135.1 Burkholderiaceae bacterium | reverse complement strand
TTTTAATGTCGGTTTCAGGCTGCAGACGAATGCTACCTTTGGTCAGCACATCAATGGCCATGTCCATTGAAACTTGTCTTTCACGCATTTGATGTCGCGCATGTGCCGTCCAGGCAATATGCGCGTTGTCGGTGCACAAAGACCGGATTCGCTGTTCCCACTGCTGCTTATTCCAGGACATCAAGATACCATATTTTTTATAGGCGGCACTTCTAAAAATATAGGGATGTGGATGCTGCTGACGCGATGACTCTGCAGCCACATCAAAACCCTGCGCGAAGCATATAGATCTCGTCATCACAAAAATCGTCACCAGGATATTTCCACCCGGCAAGCTCGGTGGCAATCTTTGGGAGTAATCTGTAACTCTCACAATGACCCCGCTTTGGAGGAAACATGTTTAGCCATGTCATGGTCGGTGCAAATGATTTAGAAACTTCGCGAAAGTTTTATGACGCCACGCTAGGTGCTTTGGGCATCGGGCCCGGTGTGATTGATCGCGATATCCGATATTTTTATAGAAGCCCCGCCGGGGTGTTTTCAGTGACATTGCCGCTTGACCAGCAAAAGGCGACAGCGGCAAACGGCAGCACCATCGGTTTCGCTGCGAAATCTGCTGAGCAAGTCGACGCATTTCACGCCGCCGGCCTAGCCAATGGTGGTGTCAGTTGTGAGGACCCACCGGGCTATCGCGAAGGCCCAAGCGACAAAATGTATCTCGCGTATTTGCGTGACCCCGTCGGCAATAAGCTGTGCGCAATATTCAGAGAGCCCAAGTAAGGCATCAGACGCCTCAGTTGCAGCGCCGCCCTAGTTCGCAAGGCGCACGGTGCGGTGGGTCACTCTTGCCTCAATTAGCCCCCTTAGGTGGGGGTGTCTATCGCATTTTTGATAACGGCTCTGCTGATTTTCCGTTAAACGGTCAGGCAGACTTTCGTGTTGTTCATACAAGTCCGGCGTTGAACTCCGGATTTGTATGAATTGGAATCATCACATGATCCCACGCGAGCTGCGGGCTGCACTCGAAACACAGCTCACTGAATATCCCATCGTCACCGTGCCCGGTGCGCGCCAAACCGGCCTGACCACAGCCCTGTGGCCGTGGCTCGCGCCATGAACACAGGCGCACCACAACGGTTTATGCACGCGTTTTTACAAGAAAAAGTAGCTCGAGTGCGCCAGCGCCAGGCGTCCGTAGGCACCACACTGATCGCTTTGGCACAAAAATGATGCCAGCTCAGATGCATCCGTCCGTATACTCGGGTAGTCGTTTAATCAACTAATCCATGACCGAGCCCACCAAACCGCCCGCAGCAAGGTTGCCAATAAGACACCCGTGGCTGCAGGTGTTGGTCTTGTTTGCCGTTTTGCTGTTTGCCCCAGGCCTGATGGCGCAAACAGGCCCGGATCTGATTGTCTCAAAGGCCTATTTCCTCGATAAAACACGCAGCCTGACCTTAGAAGAAGTGATGGCCAAGCCCATGACGCCCTACAGTGGCAACTTAGCCAAAGGGTATAGTCGCGCAACACTGTGGATTCGCATAAGCATCGATCCCGAGACCGGCGATGGCGCTGCAGGGCAGCCGGCTCGAGCGCTCTATCGGTCGGTACACGGCTCGAGTCAAGACCGGTCCGCGGACTTAGTCCTCAGGGTCCGGCCGCCCTACCTTGACGATATCCGTCTATTTGATCCGCTAGAGCCCGAGCGCGGTACGCGCATCACGGGTGACGCCAGCCCATGGTTGACCGCTGAGTACCGATCACTGAATCATGGGTTCTTGATTCCTCGTGGCAACGGTGCGCGCGAGCTCTGGCTGCGGGTCGAGTCAACAAGCACCTTGCTTGTCGGTGTCGATGTGCTGCCCTACGACATGATGCAAGCGCTAGAGCATCGCCAAGACTTGATCAATAACGTCGATAT
Organism: Burkholderiaceae bacterium; assembly: GCA_007116135.1. GTDB lineage: Bacteria > Pseudomonadota > Gammaproteobacteria > Burkholderiales > Burkholderiaceae_B > Algicoccus. The sequence goes on along the minus strand of SKIZ01000120.1, from coordinate 1,940 downwards.
TGTCTTGATCTTGTTTCTGATTGTCTGGGGCATGTTGCTTTTTTTCAATCGTCCCGATGCGGTCGTCGGTGCTTTTCTTCTAGTGATGGTTACGAGCTTTTTCTACGCTAGTAACTATATGGGCTACTACCGGATCTTTCTGGGCGAGATCTTGCCGATCGGTTTCTCCGATGCCGCCCATTCGATGCTAATCCTCCTGTTGCCGGCAACCTTTTTATTGTTTCACCGACGATTACTTGCCGACTACCAACCCAAACGATGGATGATGTGGCTGCTGTTGCCTGGCCAGTATTATGTGTTCATCGGGCTCGCGGCTCTTTATCTTGGGTATGCCGCGGCTGCGTTGCAAATCAATGCGATACTCGCCGGCCTGTCGGTGGCATGGATTTGTATCATTCTGATTGCAGGCATCCCCGCGCGAGAAGCCCAGGCCCAGGCCGACCCGCTGATTTCAAAGTACTGGCTGCTGTCTTATTACCTCACGCTCACCGCTGTCTACCTCGTCTTGATTTTGCCGGCAATCGGTGTGGTGTCCGCCGGTGACCACTCTCTATACCGTAGCCTGGTTCAGGGCTTGATGTCTTTTGGCGCGCTAGCCGGTATCGTTTATGTGCGCAGCCGCTTATTGGAGCGCACTCGCCAGCGCGCCTTGGTCGCTGCTGAGCAAGCCGCGCACTTTGAGAAGTCCAAACGCCAAGAGCGCGATGAATTCTTTGCCATGCTCACCCACGAGATCCGAACCCCGTTGACGGTGATGGCCTACGCAGCTGAGACCAACTTACCCAAGGTCGAGTTAAGCCAACATGTAAAGGCGGCTGTGCGTGAAATTGATCAAATCATTGAGCGCTGCCTCCAGGCCGATCGAGCTGATCAGGCCGATCTTGCCTTGAGCTTGGAGCCTTGTGTCGTCGACGTGCTGATCAAGGACACGCTAGAGCGCTTTGCAAACGATCAAATTCACGTGGTCAATGACGCCACCCAAAACACGTTGGTCACTGATCGAGCTATATTTCAAATCGTTCTAGGAAATCTGATTGATAATGCAGTCAAATATTCACCCAAGGACAGCCCAATCGAGCTTTGCATCAAAACGCAATCACGCTCGGATCAGTCCGGCTTATCGATCGAGGTTCGCAATACGCCCGGTGCGGCGGGGCTGCCCCAAGACCAGCGTATTTTTGAGCGCTACTATCGTGCGCCACGCGCGAGAAAAACAACAGGATCGGGTTTGGGTTTGTACGTGGCCAAGTCATTCGCACAGCGCCTCGGTGGTGATCTGCGCTACATAAACGATAACAACCAGGTTGTATTTGAGTTATGGATTCCAACCCGAACGTCCTGATCGTTGAAGATCACGACAAATTACGTGAGATGCTCATCCATCACTTGGGCGAGCATGGCTATCAAGTCAGCGGGGTGCCAGACGCCCAGGGCGCCCAGGATTTGCTGGTCCGGTCCAGCTTTGACGCCATTGTGCTTGATTTAAATTTACCCGATGAGAACGGACTGAGCCTGGCGCGACGACTAAGACAGGCTTACCCGGCAATCTACATCGTTATGATGACAGCTCGAAACTCTGCAACAGATCGTGTGGCTGGCTACCAGAGCGGTGCTGACGTCTACATCACGAAGCCATCATCGGGCGAGGAGCTTTTGGGCGCGCTCAATAGCTGGCGTCGACGCAACCAACAAGATCCCATCGATTTAGCGCAAATCCAGTTTGAACTGCAATCGAGAACCCTAGTTGGCACGCAGACTGTGTCTTTAGGAAGCGCGGAGACATTGTTGTTGCAGGCCCTATGCTTGGCACCGCATTTTCGAGCGGAGTATTTCCGCTTAATCGAACTCTTGGATCAGGCCGTCGACGCCAAGGGCAAGGCCAGCCTTGAAGTACACATCACCCGCTTGCGTAAAAAGCTAATGCAAGCCGGCTGTACACC